>NZ_JAJNIE010000011.1:0-85433 GCF_022387115.1 Mammaliicoccus sp. F-M27
CAGGATCAAACTCTCCATAATAGAAGTAAGCTTGATTAGCTCATCTTTGATTGGTTAAGCCAATCACTCTTTGAAGTACTTTCAGTACTCATTTATCAGAATTAAACGTTGACATATTGTCATTCAGTTTTCAATGTTCATGTTAAAAAATTTATGGAGCGGGTGATCGGAATCGAACCGACAACATCAGCTTGGAAGGCTGAGGTTTTACCACTAAACTACACCCGCTTAGCTCTATTATTAATTTGATGAATGGTGCGGCCGAGAGGAGTTGAACCTCCACGGGATTTCTCCCACTAGGCCCTCAACCTAGCGCGTCTGCCATTCCGCCACGACCGCGCATGGTTTGCAGTACTTTAATCAATATGTTGTTCAAGTGACTGTCATTAATTATATTACATCGCATTTACAAAGTCAACACAATCGCTCAACTTTTAAATGTAATTTTACATTGCTTACTAACTCTTAAAGTTTGTTGCGTTTTGTTTAAGCAACGTTTACTATCATACGACGAATCTTACATTTCGTCAATAACTTTCACTCATTTTTTTACAAAAAAAGTACTACACCCCAAATTATCAGTGTAGTACTTTCCTTAATATAATTTATGTTATATTTTTTAACTTTCCACCACAACGTCCGCATCTATATTTAACCGTATTCACCTTTCTAATACGTTTGAATTCTAGATTGCAACTTGAACATTTGTATAAATAGTTCGCTCTTTCATTATAACTTTTAACAGGTTTGCAAAATCTCGGTGCACCAACTTCTTTACTCAACGCCCTAAAATCTTTATCTCTATGCTGGTAACCTTTACCTTCTATATGTAAATGGTAATGGCACAGTTCATGTTTAATAATGTCTTTTAGAGCTTCGATACCATAATATTCAAGTTGCTGAGGATTGATTTCGATATTATGACTACTAAGTATATAACGTCCACCAGTTGTCTTCAGTCTTTTGTTAAAAGTTGCGTTATGTTTAAATGGTTTCTTAAATGATTCTAAAGAGATGTTTGTTACAAGTTCTTGAAGTTCATTATTTTCCATTAGGATCTATCATTGTTAATGAAACTTTTTGCCTTTCATGATTAACATCTAATACCCACACATCTACTATATCTCCGACGCTCACGATATTCATCGGATGTTTAACATACCCTTTAGATAATTTTGAAATATGGACTAACCCATCTTGCTTAACACCAATATCTACGAAAGCACCAAAGTCTACAACATTTCTCACAGTTCCGCTTAAAGCCATATTTGGTTTCAAGTCTTCCATAGAGAGTACATCAGATTTTAAAATTGGTGTTTCAAATTCATCTCTAGGATCTCTTAAAGGTGCTATTAAAGAAACAATAATATCCTCTAATGTTGGAACCCCTATATTGAGGGTTGTACTTGTCTCTTGTAAATCTAGTTTATTCAATTTATCTTTAAGCACATCTGTACCGATATCTTCTTTACTTAACCCTACATGTTTTATCAATTGATAAGCAGCGTTATAGCTTTCTGGATGTATAGCAGTTTTATCAAGAGGTTCTGTTCCATCTAATATTCTTAAGAAACCTATACTTTGTTCAAAAGTTTTGTTACCTAACCTTGGTACTTTAGCAATTTCTGAATGATGTGAAATGGCGCCTTTTTCTTCTCTAAATTTTATAATATTATTTGCAACAGTATTACTCAATCCTGAAACATAGCTTAACAACGAAGGAGATGCCGTATTAACATCTACACCTACTTGGTTTACAGCCGTTTCAACAACGAATTTCAATGTCTCACTTAATGCTTTTTGATTCACATCATGTTGATATTGACCTACGCCTATAGATTTAGGATCTATTTTCACAAGTTCGCTTAATGGATCTTGCACACGTCTACCTATTGAAACTGCACTTCTTTCTTCTACTTTAAAATCTGGGAATTCAGCTCGCGCGATGTCTGAAGCAGAATATACAGAAGCACCCGCTTCATTTACAATTACAAATTGACAAGCTAGTTGATGTTTTTTAATCATTTCTGCTACAAACTGTTCTGATTCTCTACTTGCTGTTCCGTTACCAATAGCTACCAATTCAATACTATGTTTATTAATCAGGTCTATAAATATCTTCTCGGCTTGATCAGTTTTTGAAACTGGAGGATGAGGATAAATAACATTTTTATCTACGAATGACCCGTATTCATTAATAACCGCCAATTTACAGCCTGTTCTATATGCTGGATCGAGACCTAATATTTTCTTGCCCTTCAACGGGGCTTGTAATAGAAGGTTTTTTAAATTCTCTGAGAAAATCTCTATAGCATGCTCTTCAGCTTTTTGTGTAAGCTCACTTCTAATTTCTCTTTCAATTGAAGGAAGGATTAATCTTTTCAAGCTATCTTCAATAGCTTCAGTGATAATTCCAACATGTTTATGATTCTCTTTAATGTATTGAGTTACTAAATATTTTTTCATTGTATCATTATCAATTTCGAAACTCACTTTCAAAATACCTTCTGCTTCACCACGGTTAATAGCTAACACTCTATGAGGCACTATTTTTTTAAGTGGTTCTTCATAATCATAGTACATTTCAAATACGTTTTTTTCATCTTCTGCTTTCTTTTTCTTTTCTGTAACCAATTTACCTTGTCTTTCAATATTATTTAAAATATATTTACGATATTTCGGTTCATCTGAAACAATTTCAGCAATAATATCTTGTGCACCTTTTATAGCATCTTCAATCGTTTCTATTTCTTCAGTTAAATAGTGAGATGCTTCATTTGTTAATGGTTCTTCAGAATTTCCTTCAATGATCCATTTCGCTAACGGCTCAAGTCCTTTACGTTTCGCTTCAGTTGCTCTCGTTTTTTTCTTTTTCTTAAATGGACGATACAAATCTTCAATTCTTTGTAATTTTGTTTGCTTGAGTATATCGCTTTTTAAATCTTCAGTTAGTAACCCTTGCTCATCTATTAAACGAATAACTTCTTCTTTTCTTTTATGTAAGTTAACCGCGTATGTATATTCATTTTCAATGAGCTTGATTTCTACCTCATCTAATCCGCCAGTTAACTCTTTTCTATATCTTGCTATAAAAGGCACTGTATTTTTATCTTCTAGCAATTCTAGTACAGTTTTAATTTGTTTTTCTGTAAAAGGATGATTATTTTTTATAATGTCTATTAATTCTTGATTCATAATTTCCTCCTAAAAATGGTTATATTCTATTTTAACATAAAAATAATGTACGCTTTATGTGGTTGTAGCTGAATCTTTCACATATAAAATAAAAACAACCTGATCGAATAAAATCGATTAGATTGTTTTTATTATTTCATTGCTGCTTCTTTTAATTTTTTGATTGCCGTTCTTTGTAATCTTGAAACATGCATTTGGCTGAGACCGATTTTTTCTCCAGTCTCTTTTTGACTCAATCCAGTTATAAACGTATATTGAATAATTTCTCTTTCTCTATCTGTTAAGATAGGAAGAATTTTTTCTAATATCATTCTTTTTTCTGTTAAGTCATAACCATCTTCAGATTCACCCATTATATCTAGTAAAGTCACAGTCGAACCATCTTTATCAGCTTCAATCGAATGGTCCACACTTAAAGCATTATAGCTTTGACCCATTTCCATAGCCTCTAACACATCTTCTTCTGTAACTTCTAGCCTATTCGCTATTTCAATAATTTTAGGTGATCTTCCTAGCTCATTTGTCAGTTCTTCGTTAGCTTTTTTGATTTTAGGACCTATTTCTTTAATACGTCTCGGTACGTGTACACTCCACGTTTTATCTCTTAAATACCTTTTTATTTCACCGATTACTGTTGGTACTAAAAAAGCTTCAAACTTTCGCTCGAAAGATACATCAAACCTTTTAATAGCTCCTAACAAGCCGACCATACCTACTTGTACTAAATCCTCATGGTGAGCTTGCCCTTTAGAATATTTATATGCTAGAGACTCTACTAGTTTTTGATAATGTATGACAAGCTTTTCTTGAGCTTGTTTATTATCATTTTCTTGGTAATCTGCAATCCATGCATTAATATCTTTTGGAGAAACTTCTTTATAAGCTTTGGACTCTTCCGTCATGTGTTTGCACCTGCTCTTTAGATAAATACTTTGTCATACTCATAGTAACACCAGCATCTTTTTGAACGCTTACTTCGTCCATTAATGATTCAATAAGAAATAGTCCTAAACCACCTTGTCTTAAGAAATTAATATTATCACTTTCTTGATAAGGTCCAAGTACTTTTTTAGCTTCTTCATAGTTAAAGCTTTTTCCTGAATCAGATACAATGATTTCTATTTTATCTTCGAACACAAGATAGCCAATAAGAATTTCGCCTTCAACATTTTCAGTATATGCATGTTTAACAGCATTTGTTACTGCTTCTGATACAGCGATTTTCGAATCTTCTATATCTTCGTATGAAGCGCCAGCTCTATTGAATACACCCGACAAAGTCAATCTGACTAGTCCTACGTATTCCGGAGCAGCAGGAAATCTCATCTCTATATAATCATAGTTAGATGTCATCTTCTTATACCTCCGTTCCTTTGTTGACATGCATTAATTCTTTAAGGCCTGTAATATCAAATAATCTCTCAATTCTTTCAGACACACCAAGTACATATAGTGATTTGTCATGTTCATTGAGCGATTTTAATGTGCCAACAAATAAACCTAAGCCAGTAGAATCCATATAACTTACATTCTCCAAGTTAACATGTATATCATGTGTTCCTTTTTGTCTAATTGGTTGTAATACTTCTTGTAGTTCAGGCGCTGTATAAACATCTAGTTCTCCGCCAACTTTAATTTCATAGTGTTTTTCATGCTCAGTAGTTTCAATGTTAAGATTCATTCCTTGTTACACCCCTAAATATATTAGACTTTCATCATTTATGTTTACCCGATTATATATTTCTTAATCTTAATTATTTAACACGTTTTACAATAAGTATTGTTAAATCATCTCTTTTGCTAGGATTTTGTAATTTAACAAGTTCTTCATATAGTATTTGTACGATATCTTGTGGATGCAGTTGTTTATGCTCATTAATCATGTTAAGTAAATCTTTAGTTTTAATAAATTCATCTTGTTGATTTCTCAACTCGGTTACACCGTCTGTAAACACAATAATCATATCTTGTAATTCTATTTTAACTTCGCTTTGTTTATATCTTGTATGTTTATGGACACCCAGTACAATCCCTCGTTCTGACATCTCTTTAAACTCGCCAGTTTGACTTCTGAAAATATAACCTGGTTCATGACCTGCAGAGCTATAGTAAAGCATATTATTGATTTCTTCATAAAGGCCATAAAACATTGTCACAAACATATTTTGATTAACGTTCTTTTCAACAACTCGGTTTAGACGCTTTAAACCATCACTTGGAAGTTGAGAATGTCCATAAGAGTCCATTCCAAATTTAATCATACTCATAGCCAATGCTGCTGGTATACCTTTACCGATTACATCGGCTACAGCAAAACTCATCGTACCATCATTATGATCAATTAAATTAAAATAATCTCCACTTACTTTCTGTGCCGGCACAGAAATGGCCCCTATTTGAATACTATCAAATTGAGGTATTTGTGGTTTAAGCATAGTTTGTTGCAGACTAGAGGCAACTTCCATCTCTTTATCATGCATTTTAATTTTGTTTAATAACTTTTTATAGTCACGGTATGTAAATCCATAGCCTATCATTACTTCTAAGAGAACATCAAATGAACTGATAATCTGTGATTTATCAAGACTTTGTTCATTATCTACGATTTCTTGATGTAATTGCACAATCTCTTCTGGCGAAACATTATCTTCAATTGCTTCAGTCGAATACGTTTGACAAGCTGATAAAAATTCATCATTACCAGTATTCACATAATCTACTAATAATTGTTGATACTGTTGCTTCTTTTGATCTGACACAAAGTCACCTCGTTTCAAATAGACTAAAAAAGCTTTAGGCTAATCCTAAAGCGGAGAATGTTTTAAAGGTATATTAATTCTTTTAAAACATTTTTAAATTGTTTATGTATTACCTAATGCATCAAATTTTTGTTGCAAAGTTAGGTTGAGGCTGATTGCTATAGCTGTATCAACCTCTTTCATCTTTGCATCAGATAAATATGTTAATTTTTCTTTTAAACGTTTCTTATCAATGGTTCTAATTTGTTCTAGCAAAATAACTGAATCTCTATCTAGTTTATATTTCGCTGCTTCAATTTCTACGTGTGTAGGTATTTTAGCTTTATTTATCTTACCAGTAATTGCTGCTACAATAACAGTCGGACTATATCTGTTACCCGTATCATTTTGGATAATTACGACTGGTCTTGTCCCCCCTTGTTCAGAACCAGTGACTGGTGAAAGATCTGCGAGATATACATCTCCTCTTCTCATCTATTCACCTTGTTGCGATGCTAAGTGCGATTCATTAGAATCACAAGCTTCACATTCACTATAGTATGCTTCAGATGCAAGGGAGAGATTTAAATCAGCCATAGAACGATATCCTTCTTTCAGTGTTTGTTCTATACTTTGAGTACGATTTTGTGTTAAAGATGTCATAACAAATACCTCCAGATAAATTAAGTGTAAATTATGTTCATTAAGTTATTAATATCATAACAAATGTAACTCTGTTTGACTATGCTATTTTAACAATTCGTTTGTAACTTCCTTATTTTCACCATCGTGATAAATACGAGGTAACCTCTTTTTTAAGTTACAAAGTACTTCATAATTAATTGTATCTAAAGCATTTGCAATCTTTTCAGCTGATTGTTCAGAATCAACGTGATTATCCATTAAAATAACTTTATCACCTGTTTCAATATCATCAGGTACTTTAATCATTGTTTGATCCATGCAAACTCTTCCAATAACAGGACAGTTAATACCATTTACATTAACTAAAGTATTTTGCATTTTTCTTAAGTATCCATCTGCGTACCCTATAGGGAGTGTAGCTACTTTAATACGCTCATCAGCTGTATAAGTAGTACCATAACTTACCGTGTCTCCTGGTTCTAAATACTTAGTTTGAACAATTTCAGTTACTAATTGTGCTGCTGGTTTTAATTTTAAATTCGAAATTTCTTGAATATATTTTGAAGGGTAATACCCATATAAAGATATTCCAAATCTTATCGCAGTACAAATTGAGGCATTGTATCTAAGTGCACCAGCTGAATTTTGTGAGTGAATATACTCAGGCGTTTCTGAAGATTGTACAAACTCTTCAAATAAGTCATATTGATTTTCAGAAAAATCATTTGGCTCATCTGCTGAAGCAAAGTGCGTATACACACCTTCAAATATTAAACGATCTTGTTGTTCTATTTTATTAACAACAGTTTGATAACTTTTAATGTCTCTCAAACCAATTCTACCCATACCAGTATCTATTTTTACATGCATCCATAACGGTTTGTCAGTATCGTCATCAAGTGATTCGATTGCTTCATCTAACCATTTTTCAGATGGGATGGTCAGTGCAACTCTATGTTGAACTGCTTTATTAATATCTTTCGTATTAATAACGCCTAACACTAATATTTTAGCTTTTATGCCATGCATTCTTAACTCAATTGCTTCATCTAAAGTAGCAACCGCAAAGAAGTCAACGCCTTCATTCATTAAATAAGATGCAATCTGCACGCTACCTAGCCCATAACCATTCGCTTTAACAACGGCCATAATTTTCTTGTTTGGATGTAGCCTACCTACAGCTTGATAATTCTCTAATATTGCCTTTAAATCAACATTGATATAAGTTGGCCTATAATATTTTTCGGACAACAGCAAGGCACCTCCTCTTATAATATTTGTATTTTATCATATAGATATTATTCTTGCTTAATATCTTCTGTTTCTATCATAACAATAGCTTCTGCATAATGTTTTGTATGTGTAATAGAAGCATGCACATGAAAACCGTCACACGCTATTTCAGGTTTGCCATTTTCATCAGGTAAACAATTAATAGAATGAAATCCATATTTTTTTCCAATGCCCGAACCCATCGCTTTACTAAAGGCTTCCTTAACTGCAAAACGTCCTGCTACAAATTCAACTTTTCTATCTTCTAAATTTATGTTATTAAAAATTTTCAGTTCATCATCTGTTAAAATTTTGTTAACCATCGTTGGTCTTTTCACATACCAATCTCGGATACGATCTATTTCAACTAAATCAATTCCAATACCATGAATCATATTTTACACCTTCATTTATGTTGATTAAAGTCATTTTCAATTCTATTTTGTATTGCGTGTTTTAAATCATTCGCTTTATCTTTATTTAAATACTGTATCGTTTCATTACCACCAGCTGTAGATAACGTAATATTAGCTAAATGATACTTTCTCATAATGAAACCTTCATATAAGTCGACATTTTGAATTCTTCCCATTGGTATCGTTGTTTCTCTAATCATAAAAATTCCGGATTTAATATTAATTTCATCATCATGAATTTCATAACGAAAGTTTCGATACATGTAATAAGGTTGAATAATCATGCCATATATACATGTAAATACAATGAGTGCTAATGGAATACTTAAAAACCATTTAGAAACATCCTTCAACCAAATTTCAAACACTACTAACAATATAATAAATATCAATGTAAAAATTGAAATTGTAATTAAAGAACCGATTCTTTCTACGGTCATTCCTTTTTTATCCATTCTATATCTAGGAAGCATCGTCTCTACCTCCTTTATACCAATTGTAAATATTTAACGCGTCTTTTTTATGAATAAATCTCATCCCTCTTGAAATCATGCTATTTCCATAAGCTAAATGAATATTGAAATGAGCTATATCTTTTCTTTTAATTATAGGATTTTCATGTAATTCGAACGTTAATATCTTATCTCTTTTCGCCCAAATTGTTGAATATTCAAATGGTGATGCATTCAATAATACAATTGAATCATCATAAACTTTGAAACCTGACTTCAAAGTAATAACAGATGCAAAAAGTAGCATAATTAAAAAAATCACGAGTCCAATTATCCATGTATATGACCATAAATATATTTGTATAGGTACGACTGCTATCAATAATATTAACGTTGGTATAAATATTCTTCTGCGTATTCCTTGAATTGGTAGTCCTTTATCAACAGAATTATATTGAAATTGTGGAATGATTTCTTCTAGTAATTTATAAGCTTCTTTCTTTTTCATAAATGGAAGTATTGTAACATTCCCTATATCTGTTTCTTCATTACTATCAAAATGCCCATCTGTCGTAATAATTGCAGAAATTTTCGTATAACCAATTGCACGTCTAAATAGTGATTCTTCTTCTTTTAAAGCTTGAATTCTTCTGATCGGAACAGTTCTTTTTTGCACAGTTAATAAACCATATTTAACAGTAAGTAATTCACCATCAAACGTTAATTGATATTTATAGTTTCTAATGAACACGATAAGCGATCCTATAATGTAGCTGATAAAAATAAATAAAATGACAAATGAAATAATAACAAATGTTAAATTTACGATTTGATTAAGTAATGGACTAATATAATCTTCAACATCTATAACTTGGCTTAGAAATCCGAATAATGAACCTAATGCAGCAAAGACAATGAAAATACCACCGCTTGTAAAACTCATTTTTAATAAGTCTTTGACCGATAGCTGAAAGAAAACGACATCTTCTTTCGGTTTATACTCAGCTAGATTACTTTCATTTTGCTCACTTTCATTTTCTGAAGGTTCAACTTCAACTGCTTCTTTGTTTTTGAGTTTATGCTTTCTTTCTTTAATATATTTAGATAATTCATCACTTTGTTTTTTTGTAATTGTATCTAATTCTATCCCGTCACTAGGGGTTTTTACACTTAAATTAACACCACCTAATAATTGGTGTGCAATATTTTGTGAAGTATCCACAGATTGAATTCTTTCAATGTTTAGCTCTTTTCTATTTTTAGAAAAGACACCCCAAGTCATAATCAATTGATCATTTTCAATCCAATAACGCGTTTTATAAATTTTGATTGCTTTAAACACACTACTAATTAAAGAAATAGATAAAATAGCTATTGGAAATATAAGGTCCCCTATATTGTCGAGACCACGTGTCATAACGATAAATACTGCGAAAATTAATGGAAATACATTTTCTTTTAAACTTCTTAAAAAACCACTTACGTATGAAATTGGATGTAATTTCTGTGGATTAAACATCATCTGTCACCTCTTTAACTTTTGACATGATATTTAATCTCGTTTGTTCAGCAATATTTCGGTCAACCATGGGTAATATTTGAGAACTACCAGCCGTTACAACAACAACAAAGTATATATTTAACATTCTCGAAATCGGTCCATGCTTCACTTTTACAAACTGGACTCTATTATACGGTTGTACCAACCTTTTTTGATAATATAAACCTTTCTGAACTTCTATATATTGTTCGCCTATTTCAAATGAGGTTCTTCTTAATCTAATAATAGGATTAATAAATCCTGCCAAAATAATAACGATGGCTATTGGTAAAATTAAATAAATAAGATACGTCCACCATTCAAATTTGTACCATAAAAATACAAATACACTAAACAATATTAGGATAACTATGACATTCAAAATATGATGAATATACTCGTATTTTATAGACTGTTTTGACATTTTATTATCGAGTACTTGTTTATACATATAATCTCCTTATTAAACAATTTAAGTGTATTATATCACAAAAAAAGTGCGTGTAACCTTAGAGATTACACACACTTTCATGATTTTATTTTGAATGCTCAGCGAATGTTCTACCTGAGAATTGTTTTTTTGAACGTGGTTTACTTGAATTAGTATTTTTACCTTTATTGCGGTCAAAATTACTATTTTTGTCGTTACTACGACGGTTGCTGTTTTTACCTTCGAATCTAGTTCTAGATTTACCACGAGAGTTTCCTCCACCGCGGTTACCTTGCTTACCTCTTTGACCAGATTTTTTAGATAATGGTTTTTCAAATGTTAATTGAACATCTGCATCGTTACTTGAAGTGATTAACTCTTGTAATAAAGCAGCAACTAATTTTTGGTCACCATATTCGCTGATTAACTCTTCAGCTATTTTTTCAACGCGACCTTCGATTGAGCTTTCTACCCAACCTTTAACTTTAGCTTTAACATCTGATTCTTTAGCTTTCATTACTTCACCAGGTGTTGGTGGACGTAATGACGTCATTTCACGTTTGAAAGCTTTTTCGATTTGACGGATATAATCCATTTCAACTGGGTTAACAAATGTTACCGCAGCACCTTTTTTACCAGCTCTACCTGTACGGCCAATACGGTGAGTATAGCTTTCAGTATCTTGTGGTATATCAAAGTTATAAACGTGACTTACGTCTGAAATATCCAAACCACGTGCAGCTACATCAGTAGCAACTAAAATGTCGATTTGATCATTTTTGAATTTCTTCAATACTTCTAAACGTTTAGCTTGTGTAATATCTCCGTGTAATCCTTCAGCGCGATAACCTTTAGTAATTAAAGCACTTGATAATTCATCAACACGACGTTTCGTACGACCAAACACAATCGCTAATTCTGGGTTTTGTACGTCTAGTAAATTAGTGAATGTCTCAAATTTTTCTAATTCTTTAACGATTGTATAATACTCATCGATTTGAGGATTTGATAATTCGTTAGACATTGTTTTAACGATTTGTGGTTTCTTCATGAATTTTTGCACTAAATCTTGGATAGCTTTAGGCATAGTCGCTGAGAATAGTAATGTTTGACGATTTTCAGAAGGAAGTTTAGACATTATAAATCTCATATCATCTATAAAGCCCATGTTCATCATTTCATCTGCTTCATCTAATATTAACGTTGTAATAGATTCCGTTTTTAACGTCTTTCTATTTAAATGGTCAATAACACGGCCAGGTGTACCTACCACAATTTGTGGACCTTTTTTAAGTGATTTAATTTGTCTGTCTATTGGCATACCACCAAATACAGTTACAACAGTTACACTTTGTCCTTTACTAAAACTACGTAATTGCTCTGCTACTTGGTTAGCTAATTCACGTGTTGGTGCAAGGATTAATGCTTGAACACCTTGTTTATTTGCTACTTTATCTATTAATGGGATACCAAATGCACCAGTTTTTCCTGTTCCAGTTTGTGCTTGTCCTAGCACGTCCGTTCCTTTTACTGTGTGAGGAATACTTTCGATTTGTATTGGTGTCGGTTCAGTAAAGCCCATTCCGTCCAAAGCGTTTAAGGTAGCTTCGGAAATACCTAATTCTTTAAATTTTTGCAAAATAATTCTCCTTTTATATAGTTAATTCTTCTCTTGTTTTTATTCAACTTCTATATACTACCACCCTTTTACCAATAGCGCAATCGGATTAAACTGTCGTTTACATTTTGTTTTCATAGATTGAAACATGAAAAAACTGCACTAAAAAGGGATTTAGTACAGTTTTACATCATTATTTATTTTTAAATATAAATTTTTCAACTTCATAAAAAACCTTATTATTTACTTTTGACAGGCAAATTTCATGTGGTCCTCTATCAATTTCGACTAAACGAGCATTCTTCATTCTTTTTACAAGTTCTCGAGATTTATCAATTGGAACAAGGCCATCAATCGTACCGTGTATTATTAATGTTTTAGCATCAATTTGTTCAGGTACATATAATGCACTTTGTTGTAAGTTTTTAAATGCTAAAAAAGATTTGTAATTTATTTTAACTGTTCTTAACAACATAAATTCTAATATTTTTAAATCGGCGTGTCGCATATTATTGATAAAACGATATGGCGATTTAACAAAATGTTGAATATTAATATTTTCATAGGCTGGAGCGATTAAAATTAATTTATCTGGCTGCTCAATTTTAGCTAGTAGACCAGCAATAACCCCTCCCATTGAAAAACCAATAACAATAACGACATCCGATTTTTCTCTAAGTATTTCATATGACTGTTGCGCTCTTTCATGCCACATATGTTCATTTGTATCTTTTATTAATAAATTGATACCATGTCCAGGATATTCTGGCGCTTCAAGAACAAAATCATAGCGACTACTTAAATATTCGATCAAAGGAAGTAATTCATATCTTCCACCAGTGTACCCATGCAAAAATAAAATGCCTATTTTCATATTAATGAATTAATAATCGTTTCGAGTGACATTCCCCTTGATCCTTTAAATAAAGTTACAGAATCATCATTCAAATTCGTTTTTAAATAGTCTGCTATTTCATCTTTAGATTCAAAATGATATACGTTTTTAATATATGCGCTAGCAATATTTGATATATGAGCCGCTTCATCACCAAATGTAATCAATGTTTGAATATGCTTATCTTCTAAGTAATATCCAACTTGTTGGTGCATGTCTTTACTCATGTCACCTAATTCTAAAACATCTGCTAATACCAATGTCTTGTCATCTTGCTCCATGATGTGAAGCGTATCAATTGCTGCTTTCATACTTGTTGGACTAGCATTATATGCATCATTAATGAGTAACCCATATTGATTTGTTTCAATACGTTGCATTCTCATATCAGTTAATACTAAATTATCTAACGTACTTTGAATAACGTCTTCTGTCACGCCGAATTGTTTTGCAACTTGTATCGCATATGTAGCATTTTTAACATTATGCTCACCTAAAATATTCAAATGATAAATAATATTGCTATTATTCAACTGAAAATTAATGCCGTTACTAGACGATTGATTCGTTTTGATCATCACATCATTATCATCGTTTATGCCAACAGAAACTTTAGCGTTATTTATTGAAGATTCTAGGGATTTGAGCAACGGTTCATCCCCATCATAAATAAATAAACCATCATCATTAAGTCCTTCTGTTATTTCAAATTTAGCTTTCGCAATACCTTCTCTTGAACCGAGATCTTGCATGTGCGACTCGCCAATATTAGTAATAATTGCGATATCAGGTTCAGCTAAAAGTGTTAATTCTCTAATTTCTCCAAAACCGCTCATACCCATTTCTAAGATGGATACCTCAGTATCTTCATCTAAATCCAATATCGTAAGTGGACAACCGATTTCATTATTGTAATTACCTTGCGTTTTTTTCACTTTGAAAGATTCGCGAAGTACACATTCAACCATATCTTTAGTCGTCGTTTTACCATTTGAACCAGTAATGGCCACCACTTTAGGATTAACGTATTTCAAATAAGACTTGGCTAATTCTTGCAATGCTTCAAGTGTATCATCTACAAATATAATCGGCCCTTTAGGTGGATTAGGTATATCTTTTTGCCAAAACGAAGCACCTGCACCATTTTCTAACGTTTGATTTACGAATCGGTGTCCATCAACATTCTCGCCTTTAAAAGGAATAAACAAATTTGATTGTTCAATTTTTCTAGAGTCAATACAAGTTCCTTGTACTACATGATCTAGATATTCTTCCTGAATTTCACAATTAATCCATTCTTTTATTTTACGTAATTTAATATTCATTATGATTACCCTCAGTCAATTTTGTATTTAATATTTTTCTTGTTATCGTATCTCTCAATAGCAAGTTCAATTAACTTCGTTATTAATTCAGTATAGCTTAAATTCATATTCTCCCATAATAATGGATACATACTATATTGTGTGAAACCTGGCATTGCATTTGTTTCATTAATATAAATCGTATTGTCTTCTGTTAAGAAGAAATCTGCTCTCACTAACCCTGAACAATCCGTTGCTTTAAACGCTTCTACAGCCATATTTCTTAAAGTAGTAGCTGTCTCTTCATCGATATCAGCTGGAATTTGAAGTTGTACTTTTCCATCTTTGTATTTCGATTTATAGTCATAAAACTGTACGTCTTTAACAACTTCACCAGGTAAAGTTGTTTCTGGATAATCATTACCCAATACTGCAACTTCAATTTCTCTTGCATCAACACCTTGTTCAATTACGAGTTTACGATCAAATTGAAATGCTTCATCAATACCAGAGATAAGTTCTTCTTTATTTGTACATTTACTTATACCAACACTTGAACCTAAGTTAGCTGGTTTTACGAAAACAGGATATTCAAGTTTGTTTTGAATTAATTCAACTATATTATGTTCGTATTTTTCATATTCACTTTTTAAGAAGCTTACATACGGTAATTGAGGTAATCCTCTATGTGCAAATAAATGTTTCATTACTAATTTATCCATTGAACTTGAAGCTGCTAGAACACCGTTACCGACATATGGAATATCTAATACTTCAAATAGACCTTGAATCGTACCATCTTCGCCATTAGGACCATGTAATAATGGGAATACAGCACTATAAGCTTCTCCATCATTACTTACTTCTAATAATTTAGAAATTGGCGTTAATTCATCACATTTTAATTTTAATTGTTCTATATCATTGATCTTTTCATTTATTGATTGATTACTTTTAATCCAATCACCATCATTTGTTATGTATATGATATCAATAATGTATTTTGATGTATCAACAGCATTTATAACATTTTGAGCTGTTAATATTGATACATCGTGCTCAGCACTTTTCCCACCATATATAACACAAATATTTTTTTTAGACATAAAGACGCCTCCATGTAGATTATTAGCCTACATTTTATCACGTTTTGCTCCTTCGATGCACCTATCAACATTACTATTTTAAAAATAAGCATTCTGAGAATAGCAAAATTGTACCACTTTATGTACAATCAAGTTATAATGATAATTATGAAATTCAGCGTTAATTAAAGGAGTCTTTTAATGGAAACTTCTACTCGAACATTAAATAAATCGTTCCTAGAAAGAATTGATTGGCGATTAATTACAATCATTCTTATATTATTCGGAACAAGTTGTTTAATCATCAATTCTGCAATGTCTGGCGGACAATATGAAACAAACTTTCTACTTAAACAAATCTTATACTATGTACTTGGATTTCTTTTAGCAATTGTCTTAATGTTTATTTCACCTAAGACTTTAAGGAAATATGTATGGCTTATTTACATAATTGGTAACTTATCTTTAGTTGGGTTATTAATATTACCAGAATCTAGTTTCACACCTATCATAAATGGTGCAAAAAGTTGGTATAGACTTGGACCTATAAGTCTACAACCATCAGAATTTATGAAGATTATTTTAATAATGGCGCTTGCTAATGTCGTATATCAACATAATCGGTTTACATATAATAAATCTTTATCAAGAGACTTGAACTTACTTATGAAAATTGGTTTAACGTCATTAGTTCCTATGGCATTAATTCTCCTTCAAAATGATTTAGGTACAACACTCGTACTCATTGCGATTATACTTGGTATCGTGATTGTTTCAGGTGTTACGTGGAGAATACTTGCCCCTGTTTTCATTGGTTTATTTGCAATCGGTTCAAGTATTATATTGCTCATGATTTTCAAACCTATTGTGATTGAAAAGATATCTGGTATTAAAACATACCAACTAGGACGTATCAATTCATGGTTAGATCCATATGCATATAGCTCTGGTGATGGCTATCATTTAACTGAATCTTTAAAAGCAATTGGATCCGGACAAATATTTGGTAAGGGGCTTAATAATGGTGAAGTTTACATTCCTGAAAACCATACCGATTTTATATTTTCTGTTATTGGTGAAGAATTAGGATTTATAGGAACTATGGTTGTTCTCATCGTATTCCTAGCATTATTTATTCACTTAATAAAATTGGCTACTACTACAAGCCATCCATTTAATGTGATTTTTATCATAGGATATTTGTCATTTGTGCTATTCCATGTCGTTCAAAATATCGGCATGACAATACAGCTACTCCCAATAACAGGTATACCTCTACCATTTATAAGTTATGGTGGGTCAGCGTTATGGTCTCTAATGGCTGGAGTCGGAATCTTACTATCTATCACTTATCACGAAAAAGATAAATTCACGATAGCTAAAGAAATTACAGAAAACGAAAAAGAATAAAACATAAAAAACGCACCCTCAACTGAGGATGCGTTTTTTAATTCATCATTATATTATTTTAGTTTATTTGTAGCTACGTTAGGTAAGCTACGCATAATTTCTATTCGTGACTTAGTTTCAGTTATGTTAACACCTAATGATGATAAAAGTTTGACCGCATTCTTTACCTTTGATTTAGGTTGTTTCATGGGTACCACCTCTTATTCAATTTAATTACCTTAACTACATTCTACTCTAAAATAATATATTTGACTATAGTTCATTCGGACTATATTGTTATTTTTTTTGTTTAATTTGTTAATTTTTTATAATAATTATAAAAATGATTATACGACTTCATAACCTGCATCAAAAATTGCATTTTCAATATTATCTATGCTAGCAGGATCCTGATACACTACTCTAACTTGGTTATCATCTGGACTTGCTACTACTTCAGTCACACCGATTAATTGTCCAACTGATTCTTCTACTGCTTGTTTACAATGAGCACATGACATGCCTTCAACGTTTATAATTTGTTCTTTCATGTTAAACACTCCTATATATTTATTTGATTTAAGTTCATACCTTTTCATTTAATTATATGCATATGTGTTATAACGGTCAAATACAACCTTTTCAATTTTATTTTAAATGTATTATACTAGTTTAAAGATAAAGAAACGGAGGCATTGATATGAACTACTTATCATATTTTTCATTTGATTTTTCACTCATAGTATCAGTGCTACTTATTACGGCTTTTGTTTTAAACGTCGTATTTGGATTCATTATTATCTTTTTAGAACCGAGAGAAGCTGGTGCAATTTGGGCATGGTTATTAGTACTATTATTTATTCCTATATTAGGCTTCATACTTTACCTACTATTTGGAAGACAGATTCAAAGAAAAAGTATTTTTAACTTAGATGAAAATGATAAAATTGGTCTTGAACATATTATTAATGAGCAAATTAAAGCAATAGATGAAAATAATTTTGAAATTGATAAACCTGAAATATCTAATTACAAACATCTTATTCATATGCTTTTATATAATAATTCAGCATTCTTAACAACAGATAACAAAGTTGAAATGTTTACTGACGGTCATGATAAATTTGATGCTCTGATTGAAGATATTCGAAACGCTAAGGAATATGTCCATATTCAATATTATATTTTCAAAAAAGATAACTTAGGCAAGAAAATCTTAAATGAACTTGAAAAGAAATTACAACAAGGTATAGAAGTTAAAATGTTATATGATGATATGGGTTCTCGTAAATTGAATTTAGCATCATTCAAGAAATTCAGAGAACAAGGTGGCGAAGTAGCGAGTTTCTTCCCATCAAAATTACCTTTGATCAACTTTAGAATGAACAACCGAAACCATAGAAAAATTGTTGTGATAGACGGAAAAATTGGCTACGTTGGTGGATTTAATGTGGGCGACGAGTACTTAGGTCTAGATAAAAAGTTTGGATACTGGAGAGATACGCATTTAAGACTAGAAGGAGATTCTGTTAACGCATTGCAATTAAGATTTATGATGGATTGGAACTCTCAATCGACTCGTGATAAAATGCGCTACGAATCTAGATACTTTCCAGATGTGGAATCTGGGGGAAAAGTTGGTATTCAGATTGCTTCAAGTGGGCCTGATGAAGAATGGGAACAGATTAAATACGGTTATTTAAAATTGATCTCCGAAGCAAAAAAACGTATATATATTCAAACGCCATATTTCATACCTGACTTGTCATTTTTAGATGCCATTAAAATAGCTTCCCTATCCGGTGTAGAAGTAAATGTGATGATTCCTAATAAACCTGATCATCCTTTCGTATATTGGGCTACATACGCAAACGTAGGCGAATTAATTAAAGCTGGCGTAAATGTTCATATTTATGAAAATGGCTTTATACACACCAAAATGGTGGCCATAGACGATGAAGTAGTGAGCATTGGTACTGCGAATATGGATAATAGAAGCTTTGTACTAAACTTTGAAGTGAATGCATTCATTTATGATCATGAAATCGCAAAAAATTCACGACTTGCATATGAACACGATATGACGCATTCATCTTTACTTACTGTTGAAAAATACGAAAACAGAAGTACATGGATTAAATTAAAAGAAGGCATCGCTAGATTATTATCACCAATATTATAAAGTTTAAGCAGATAGAAGCGATTATATATATATCACTTTACTATCTGCTTTTTTAAGGAGAAAAAGATGAATAACGAAGAAATTATTAAAAAAGCAGAAAAATACATTGAGCAGCTACATCAACACGATACAACTGGACATGACTTTAATCATATATTGAGGGTAAGGCATCACGCGTTAGACATTGCGCAATTCGAAGAGGTAGATGTATTTGTTGTTGAATTAGCGAGTCTTTTACATGATGCTGTAGATAAAAAATTATTCAAAGATACCACTACAGCATGGGAACAATTAAACCGATGGATGAATGAGGTGCAAATAAGTTCAGACATTCAAGAAGAAATTATTCATATTCTGAAATTCATGAGTTTTAATGGTGGTAAAAACAATGGGAAATTAACAAGTTTAGCCGGTAAAATTGTACAAGATGCAGATAGAATTGATGCACTTGGTGCGATTGGTATAGCAAGAACCTTTCAATATGCAGGCCACTTTAAAGAACCTATGCATATATCAACTTATAAGCCTAGAGATTTAACTACTTTAGAACAACATCAATATCATGATGAACCGAATACAGCAATTAATCATTTCTATGAAAAATTATTATTATTAAAAGACATGATGAATACTGAAAGAGGGAAACAAATTGCACAAGAACGACATGCATATATGGAAAACTTTCTAGAACAATTTTATAAAGAATGGGACATAACTAAAAAAACAAACTAATCGATATCGATTAGTTTGTTTTACTTTTTATTTCTTTTTGTTTGAAACAAGCTTAGCTGGTTTCTTATCTTTGTTTGCTTCTTTTTGATTTTTTTCGTGTGCTTCGATAATTGGTTTCATTTCTTCTTCTACTTTTTTATTGTAGAACACATTACCTAACCAAGTTTGAACAACTAAGAATGCACCACCGACAGCCCAATATAAACCTAAAGCTGAAGCTGAGATGTATGACATATAAATGATCATAATTGGAGATATGAACATCATCATTCTCATCATGTTCTTTTGTTCATCAGGAACATTTGCATATTTCATTGATACAAATGCTTGCAACGCATAAATAATACCTGCAATGATTGTAACGTAAAGGTCTGGTAAAGTTAAATTAAACCATAAGAAATTAGGATATTCTGTAATCCCACCTTCTGTAGGGTATTTTAATACATAGAACAGACCCATAACGATTGGCATTTGAATGACAATCGGTAAACAACCCATATTCATCGGATTAATACCGTGTTTCTTGTATAAAGCCATCATTTCTTGATTGGCTTCCATTTTTTCTTCTTGCGTACGAGAACGTTTAACTTTCTCTTGAATTGCTTCCATTTCTGGTTTAGCAAGTTTCATTTTTTCACGCATTAATTTTTGATTTTTATACGTCTTCATCATAAATGGGAATAACGCAAAACGAACAATTAATGTTAATACTATAATAGCTAGACCATAGTCATTATTCAAATGAGCACCAAGCCAATGAATGACACTATCCATTGGTTTTACGAATGTATTATAAAAGAACCCATCCCTATTCTCAGGTTTAGAATAATCACAACCAGCTAGCACAACCATTACACCAAATAATAATGGCCACAAAGCTTTTTTCTTCATTTTTCCACCTCTATTGATATACTCACATAAAGGTTATTCTATCATAGAATGATGACAACATAAATCAATATATTAATTTTATTAAAGATTTTTATATTGATTATGAAAGCCCTTCACAGTTTGTTCAATATTTCCACTTCTTGCAATTGCTGAAATTACACTGACACCATTTGCACCAGCATCAACTAAAGGTGCTACATCTACTTCTGTGATGCCGCCTATAGCGACAATTGGTATTTCATTATCAATTTTCCTAAGATTTTTGATTAAATCATACCCACCTTCTTCTCCAGCATCAGCTTTAGAGTTTGTAGAATGTATTGGGCCTGTACCGATGTAATCTACTTCTGTAATATCTGATTGCTGATATTCTTCTCTATTAGCGACACTTAGACCGATAATTTTACCTTTAAATTTTTTTTTAAATTCAGACACATTGCGATCATCTTGACCAACATGTATCCCATCAGCATTTAATTTTACAGATAAATCTACATCATCATTTACTATAAAAGGTACTTCATACTTTTTACATAGTTCAAATAATTCTTTAGCGAGCACTTCTTTTTCTAATCCTTTTTTACTATTTTTTCCTTTTTCACGAAACTGAAACATCGTAATGCCACCTATTAATGCTTGCTCAACGACCTTATATAAATCGCCGTTAGGCAAATCTTGACTTCCTGCTATAAAATATACTTTCAAAGTATTTATATCGAACATTTATTTCACTTCTTTCACATTCTTTTTCTCTGCTACTTGTTCATCTGTTATTATATTTAATTGGTCTATAAAAGCAATTTGGAATGTTCCAGGTAAATGAGCGCCAGGCTGTTGGCTTGCTAACTCACTTGCAATATTATAAGTTGATAAAGCTTCTTCTAAAAGTTCTATTTTTATAGATTTTTCGTTTGATAAAAATGCAGCTACAACAGCACCTAATAAACAACCTCCACCAGTCACTTTAGTCAACATTTCACTACCATTATGCAATTCTATAATTTTATTATTACAAGCAATAACATCTACTTTTCCAGTTAAAATAATCGGTAAATTTAATTGTTGATGTGCTTTTTTGGCGATTTTAACAGCGTCTAAAGAACCATCACTGTCAGTCCCTTTCATCGTCGTATCTTCTTCGATAAGTGCCAATATTTCAGATGCATTACCTCGAATGACATCTACAACTTCATCATTTAATAAAGTTGTACAGAAAGTCTTTCTTAACAGTGATGCGCCTACTGCTACTGGATCTAGAATAACTGGCACACCATGTTCATGCATAATTGCAGCATACTCTTTCATATCATATGCTTTATCTGTTGTAATCGTGCCGATATTAATTAAAAAGGCACCAGCTGCTTTTGAAAATTCTTTTGCTTCATCAGGTTCTTCACTCATAGCAGGACTAACACCTAACGATATTAATCCATTCGCAGTAAAATTCTTAACTACATCATTTGTATAACAAACGATTAATGGACTGTTTTCTCTTATTTGTTTTAGTTTACTCATAATCTAATCCCTCGATTTTTTGATATGCAAAGTGATTTACTGGTCCTCTGCCTTTACCGATTTCAGGTGTGTGTTTAATTGCTAAAGTAATAAATCTCTTTGCTACTTCCACCGCTTCTTCTATGGCATGACCTTTCGCTAACTCCGCAGTTATTACAGCACTGAAAGTACATCCTGTGCCATGCGTATGTTTTGTACTAAATCTTTCACTTGTCCAAGTTCTCATGCCATTATTTGTGAATAAATAATCAATTGCATCACCTTCTAGATGTCCACCTTTTATGACGACTCCTTTAGATCCAATTTCATTTAAGAAAAAGTCACCAGCTTTTTTGATTTCCTCTTCAGTTTGAATTTTAAAACCAGTAATGTCTTCCGCTTCAGGAATATTTGGTGTAACGACAGTAGCTTTAGGTAATAATATTTCCTGCAATTTACGCTTACCTTTATCATCCATCAATGAATCACCACTTTTAGCAACCATTACTGGATCAATAACATATGGCTTACCCGATTGTTCTATAAACGGTTTGATGACGTTCATCATATCTTCTGATGCTATCATACCTGTTTTAATAGCGTGTGGCGCTTCATCATCGAACACACTCTTTAACTGACTTTCTATAACTTCAACAGGTAAATGGTAAACATCTTGAACCCCTAATGTATTTTGGGAAACTATACTCGTTGCTATGGCCATACCATAAACACCAGAAGCTTGAAATGATTTTAAATCAGCCATTATACCTGCTCCACCCGTTGGATCAGTACCAGCTATTGTTAATGCTATGTTTGGTTTTTTCATGTTATTCCACCTCAAATTTATTTTTCAATAATTTATCATGTCTCTACATAGTTATTGTTTACTTCATAAAAAAATGACCTCTTTTGTAAAAAAGAAGTCAATTAAGTGTATAACATACGTTAATTGACTACTTTCCTACGTTGGCATTATCCAAATCAGGTGTTAAGGGACTGATTAATATCATCTCAGCCAACAGGCGCCCCTAGTAGTCATTTATCTATTTAGTTAATTTAAGATTATCAAATTGAAGCTACACGGTCAAATTAAAAAATCGCCTAGGATATTTCCTAGACGATTGGATTAATACATATTAAGTCACTTTAAATTAAAGTGTATGGTTTACCACCAGTTATTTTGAGAACGGAATGCTAATGCAGCATCTACTGAACCATAACGATCTTTTGCATAGTTTAACATACCTTTAGTTTGTTGTTCTACTGAACCAGTTCCCCAACCTTCTTTAGTTTGACCAAGACCTCTGTAGCCATTAGGACTTACAGCATTTGGATTACCACTTGATTCAGGTAAAACGATTGTATTCCACATAGCTTCAGTACCACCTGCAGCTAAGAATTGAGCTTTTGTTGATCCACCAGTGCTAGCTGTTGAAGTTTGAGTCGTTCTAACTTTTTGAGCTGGCTGGTAAGATTGTTGAGCTGGTGCTTGGTAGCTTTGTTGTTGAGCAGGCGCTTTATATGATTGTTGCGCTGGTGCTTTATATGATTGTTTAGGTGCTTGATAGCTTTGTTGTTGAGCTGGTGCTGCAACTTGTTCTTGAGCTTGTTGAACTGGCGCTTGTTGAGCTACTGGCGCTTGAGCTGGCTCAGCTGATTGAGCAGGCGCTTGTAATGATAATTTTTGTCCAACGATGATTAAGTCTGAAGATAAGTTGTTCCATGCTTTTAATTGAGATACTGTTACATCATATTTAGATGCAATTTTACCTAAAGTATCTCCTGAAACTACAGTATATTCTGTAGTTGATGCTGAAGCTGCTTTAGCTTCGTTAACTTTGATGACTTGGTTTGGTAAAATCAAGTTAGATTTTATACCATTTTCTGATTTAATAGCACTTACTGAAGTACCATATTGTTGTGAAATACTAAATAAAGTATCACCAGATTTAACTGTATGAGTTGCTGCATCAGCTGTAGCTGTTACCCCTGTAGTAACTGCAACTGCCGCTGTTGAAACTGCTAATAATTTTTTCATGATTGAATGTTTCCTCCTGTAAGGTTTTCACTTTTTATATGATTTTTACTTTCTAAACTATACCATTTTTTTTATTGTCATAGGTTACAGATATATGAAAAAACATCATTGAATATTACAGTTAGATTACAACAATTTTCAGGCTTTATATATGTTGGAATGCTTATAAAAACTGTTATGAAAGCTTTTATAAAGATTGGGCAAAATTAATTATCAGACAATTTGTCATATAGGTGTAATTTATTATACAATTGTAATCTTTTATGTATCCTTGCTGTCCTACAGCAAGACAGCAAGTTTCGGAATTTAGAATCAAGAATTATATAACTTAGATTGAAGTTTAAAATTGAAGGTATATTACTATGAGGTTGGAACTTTAGGATTGGAAGATGGATTTTCATTATTTGAACTATCTTCAATTTCTTTCATGACTTTTACAACATTACTATATTGGTTGTATATTTCATCATTAATATTATTTTCGTTATTATCTTTAGCAGTATTTTTCGCTCTTAACTTTTCTTTATTAAAATTAGAAGATAGATCGTTAGAATAACTTTCAGCACTTTCACTTATTTCTTCTTTAGACTGAGGGATAATCGATTTACTCGATGCAGGCATATTTAAAAATTTAATCGTCTCGCAAATGATTTCTGTTATATATTGTTTCTTGTCATCTTTAATATATGCACGAGACTGTATTTGCCCCGTTAATGCAACAAGTTGCCCTTTCTTCGTATACTCATGAATGTTATAAGCAAGCTTGCCGAAAGCTTTACACACTATAAAATCTACAGCAATATTACCATCTTTCGTTTTATATCCACGTTCAACAGCTAAACAGAAAGTTGAAATCATAATATCACCTTTTTTGAAATATGCAGGATCTTTAGTCAAACGTCCTACTAATACAGATTTATTTAACATAACCTCACCTCCTTATAGTACTAATATAATAAGATGCATATTTTTCGTCAAAGTCCATAATATTATAATTGAGGTAATAATTTTTTACTTTATTTAGAGATTATTGTTAATTCGATTAAAAGTGCTTTATAATAAGAATCAAAGTTAAACATTCGTATATTTAACTATAAGGGGGATGTTTATGAAGACATTTAAAGCAGTGCGTTTTCAAATTGTAAATGACGAACAAATTACAGAATTCGAATTGTTAGATGGCATTATCATTAATAAAGAAAACAGTGGAACAGGTTGGCTTTTAGAAATCTTAATATCTGATATTCATTATGAACAAATGAAAGAATATCACGATAGTCAAACTTTGCTCGATACACGTGTAGTTATTACCAGACCTTCCAATGACCCAGCTTTATTCGATGCAACAATCAAATATATTGAACAACTTGAAGATACGATTTCTGTTGTATTTGAATGCCACATTTATACTTTAAGACAAGTATATGCTGAAAGATTATTGGAACAACTTATTGATGAAGGACTTACCGGTGATGAACTTAAAACATCTTTTAATAGATTGATGCAATCTAAACCAAAATTGAAAGACGAGAAAAGCAACATATAAAAAAAGAAAGAACAGATAACTGTTCTTTCTTTTTTTATTGATCTACAAGAGCAAAGCTAATTTCACAACTACATGCAATTTCTCCATCGACAGTTGCTTTAGCAGTACCTTTGCCTATTGGGCCTTTAATTTTATTAATTTCTACTTCTAATCTTAAAGTATCACCAGGTGTTACTTGTTTTTTGAAACGACATTTATCAATTCCTGCAAACATAGCTAGTTTACCTTCGTTTTCTTCTAAACGTAACATCGCTACTGCTCCAGTTTGAGCTAAAGCTTCTACTATAAGAACACCAGGCATAACAGCATAATCTGGAAAATGTCCTTGGAAAAATGGTTCATTACCAGCTACTTGCTTAATACCTACACAGCGCTTACCATCTTCTAATTCTACTATTCTGTCTAACAATAGAAATGGGTAACGGTGTGGAATTATTTTTTTAATTTCATTAAAATCATAAATTGTCTCCATTATGAGCTCCTTCCAGTTAAATCAAAGATGTGTTGCCAAGTTTCAGGATTCAATACCCCAAAAGGATTATGAAGTATACCGTATCCAATCATAGTCCCAACAATAAATAACAAAATCATTAATACTAATAATATAAGTAATTTAATCCATAATGGAATAACTCGATGCTCAACTTCTACTCCTTGAATTGTTTCTACTCTATTCTTTTGAATTTTTTCTTTGAAATTTTTATATGGTGACTTTTTTTGTTTATTGTCAGACCTTGATGATTGTGTTTCAGTCATACTAAACCCTCGCTTTATCGTTTAACTTCCCATTATCATTAATACGTTCTACGTCCGCACCTAATGCTTTAAGTTTACCATGAAAATCGACATAACCTCTATCTAAATGTTTAAGTTCTGTAACATTTGTGTATCCATCAGATACTAATCCAGCAAGAATTAAAGATGCACCTGCTCTTAAATCCGTAGCTTTAACATCAGCACCTTGTAATTTGTTGTTTCCAGTAACCATTGCACTTCTTCCATTAATGAAGATATCAGCATTCATACGTTTGAATTCTTCTACATGCATAAATCTGTTTTCAAATACTGTTTCAGTCACTTTACTTGTTCCATTGGCTGTTAATAATAAGGCCATAATTTGTGACTGCATATCTGTTGGGAAACCTGGATGAGGCATCGTTTTAATATCTATTGCTTTTATTTCTCCTGGTACTTGGATGTTCAAACCGTCTTCAATATCTGTGATTTGAACGCCAGCTTCTTCTAATTTAGAAACTAAGCTTGTCATATGTTCTCTAATTGCACCAATAACATTGACATTTCCTCTTGTAATTGCACTAGCAATCATAAATGTTCCAGCTTCGATTCTATCTGGAATAATTGAATGTTCTGCTCCATATAATTGTTGTACACCAGTAATTCTTATCGTATCAGTGCCAGCATCATGTACTTTAGCACCCATTTCATTTAAATAGTTTGCTAAGTCAACAATTTCAGGCTCTCTAGCAACGTTTTGAATTTCTGTTTTACCTTCTGCTAATACAGCTGCCATCATAATATTTTGAGTAGCACCTACACTAGGAAAGTCTAAATAAATTTTCGTACCTTTTAGTCCATTAGGTGTTTTTGCTTCAATAAATCCATTATGAAGTTCAATTTCTGCACCTAATGCTTCAAAACCTTTTAAATGTTGCTCGATTGGTCTAGATCCAATTGCACAACCACCTGGTAATGCAACTCTAGCGTGACCTTCTCTTGCTAATAATGGTCCCATTACTAATATGCTCGCTCTCATTTTACTAACATATTCATAAGGCGCTTCAATTTTCAATTGATTTGATGCATCAACTTTAACTGTATTTTTATCTGCTTCATACTCAACATCAGCATTTAAATGTGTTAGTACTGTATTTATAGTATCTACATCACTTAGTTTAGGTACATTAGTTAATACACTTTGACCTGTGCTTGGTAAAAGTGTAGCTGTTAATATAGGTAGTACTGCGTTTTTTGCCCCTTCGACTACTACTGTGCCATTAAGACTTGCTCCGCCTTTTACGACGATTTTATCCATATAATTATCCTCCAAAAAAAACTTCACTGTTATTTATTTTACAAATGTATATATATATTTAATACACATTTTTCTTGATTCATAAACATCACCAAAACATTATACTACTTTTTTGTTCTTTTTTCATTTATTTATGTAATTTCTAGTAATTATTAGAATAGTAGTTTTAATTGTAGCGAATATTGGAGTATATCTAAAATAAAACGACTTACAGCTGTACCTAATATAATAGATAAAATAATTATAAATGTCTGTGCCTGTGCAACATGATTTTTTTTGAATATATATTCTAATCGAACACCTTGTAAAGCCCAAAATGCCAAACAAACACAAATGACATGTAAAACAAGTCCAATGATGCCTAATTGTCCATAATATTCCATAACAAAAATCCTTTCTATAGTATAAAAAGCTGTCTCATATAGAGACAGCTTAATATATTATCTAAATTTAGCCACTTCAATTCGATTAACTGCACGATGAAGTGCACGTTCAGCACGTCTAAAGTCTACTTCGTCTTGATTGCTATTCAATCGCTCTTCAGCACGTTCTTTAGAATTAATCGCACGCTCTTTATCTATTTCTTCAGCAGTTTCTGCCGATTGAACTAGAACTGTAACTTTATTGGTTCTTACTTCAACAAATCCTTCGGAAACAGCTAAATACTCTGTACCACTTGCTTTGTTTACTTTAACGTATCCAGTTTTTAAAGCTGCAACAGTTGGAATATGTCCAGCCATTACACCCATTTCACCAGTTTCAGTATGTAAAACAACAAGTTCTACTTCTTTTGCTGAGTAAACAGATCCATTAGGAGTGACAACATCTAAGGTAAATGTATTCATTTTCCATTCCTCCTAATTATTATTAGACCTCTACACCCATGTTTTTAGCATTTTCAAGAACTGCTTCAATACCACCGACTAAACGGAAAGCATCTTCTGGGATATGGTCATATTGCCCCTCTAGTATTGCTTTGAAATCTTGTACAGTTTGGCTAACTGGTACATATGATCCTTTTTGACCAGTAAATTGTTCAGCTACATGGAAGTTTTGAGATAAGAAGAACTGGATACGGCGTGCACGTTCAACCGTTTTCTTATCATCATCAGATAACTCATCCATACCAAGGATAGCTATGATATCTTGTAATTCTCTATATTTTTGTAAAGTTTGTTGTACTCGACGTGCAACATCGTAATGCTCATCTCCAACAATTTCAGGAGTTAATGCACGTGATGTTGATGCTAATGGGTCAACTGCAGGATAAATACCCATCTCAGTTAATTTACGTTCTAAGTTCGTTGTTGCATCTAAGTGAGCGAAAGCAGTTGCTGGCGCTGGGTCAGTATAGTCATCGGCAGGTACGAATACTGCTTGAATAGAAGTTACTGATCCTTTATTTGTAGATGTAATACGTTCTTGTAATTGTCCCATTTCAGTAGCAAGTGTTGGTTGGTAACCAACTGCAGAAGGCATACGACCTAATAGTGCTGATACCTCTGAACCTGCTTGAGTAAAACGGAATATGTTATCGATGAATAAAAGAACGTCTTGTCCTTGTTCATCACGGAAGTATTCTGCCATTGTTAAACCAGAAAGTGCTACTCTAGCACGAGCACCAGGTGGCTCATTCATTTGACCGAAGACCATAGCTGTTTTCTTAATAACGCCTGACTCGCTCATTTCATAGTATAAATCGTTACCTTCACGTGTACGTTCACCTACACCTGCGAAAACTGAAATACCACCATGTTCTTGAGCGATATTATTAATTAATTCTTGAATAAGTACAGTTTTACCTACACCGGCACCACCGAATAGACCGATTTTACCACCTTTAATATATGGTGCTAATAAGTCTACTACTTTAATACCTGTTTCAAGAATTTCTACGTTAGTCGTTAAGTCTTCAAATTTAGGAGCTAAACGATGAATTGGGTCACGACGTACACTTTCATCAATTTCTTCACCTAAATCAATTTTTTCGCCTAATACATTAAAAACGCGACCTAATGTTACATCACCAACAGGTACTGATATCGCTCTACCTGTATCAGTAACTTCTTGTCCACGCTTAACACCGTCAGTTGACGCCATTGCTATAGAACGTACTACATCATCACCAAGGTGTAATGCAACTTCTAATGCTAAGTTAAAGCTAGTACCGTTTGGACGGTCTACTTTAACTGTTAAAGCATTATTAATTTCTGGCAATTCACCATGTGGAAATCGTACGTCAATAACTGGGCCTGTAATTTGCGTTACTCGGCCTATTGCCATGTAAATTCCTCCTAATCATTATTCGAGTGCAGCTGCTCCGCCGACAATTTCAGTAATTTGCTGAGTAATTGCAGCTTGTCGAGCTCTGTTATATTGTAATGATAAATCATCAATTAATTCTGAAGCGTTATCTGTTGCATTCTTCATAGCTGTCATTCTAGAAGCGTGCTCACTAGCTTTACCATCTAATAATGCACCATATATTAAACTAATTGTATATTGCGGTAAGATAACTTTTAAAATTGTTTCTTTATCTGGTTCAAATTCATAACCAGCCATCATACTTGAACCTTTACCTGTATCTTCATCAGATAATGGTAAGATTCGTTTAGATTTTACTTGCTGTTCAAGTACACTTACAAAATGACTGTAGTAAACAGTTAATTCATCATAGAATTCTTCGTTAAATAAATCTACAGTTTTTTCAGTTAACGCTTGAACGTTTTTAAATGTTGGTTGATCTGGTAAGCCTACATATTCTTCAACTACATTATATCCTCTAGCTTTGAAGAAATCTCGACCTACTCGACCTACAACAATAATTGCATATTCATCAGCATTGTTGTTGTGTCTTTCTTTTATATCATTTACTACATTTTTTAAAATGTTAGCGCTGTATGGTCCTGCTAATCCTTTGTCACACGTAATAACTAAGTAACCAGAACGTTTTACAGGTCTTTTCTTAAGCATTGGATGTGAGACATCTGTGCTTTTAGAAGCGATTGCCGTTACTGCATCTTGAATCTTATCCATATAAGGTTGAAATGCATGAGTATTCTCTTCTGCTTTACGCAATTTCGAATTCGACACCATATTCATCGCTTTAGTAATTTGACTCGTTTTTTGCGTAGAAGTGATTCTTCCTTTGATTTCTCTTAGTGAAGCCACAATTTCACCACCTTTTATTTAAAGCTTAATATTACTCTACGTGAGATTTATTAAATACTTTTTTGAATGCATCGATTGCTGAAACAAATTTATCATCAGATGGTAATTGTTTTGTTTCACGAATTTCTTTAAATAGATCGCTAGAATTAGCATCAATCCAATTTAAAAATTCATCTTCAAATCGTGTAATATCTCCAACTGGAATATCATCTAAATGTCCTTTAGTTAAAGCATATAAAATCACAACTTGACGTTCTACAGTCAATGGTTTGTTTTGATCTTGTTTTAGAACTTCAACAGTACGTTTACCACGTTCTAATTTAGATTTAGTAGCTTGATCTAAATCTGAACCAAATTGAGCAAATGATTCTAATTCACGATAAGATGCTAAATCAAGACGTAATGTACCTGCAACTTTTTTCATTGCTTTGATTTGAGCTGAACCACCAACACGTGATACAGATAAACCAGCATTAATGGCAGGTCTTACACCTGAGAAGAATAAGTCAGATTGTAAGAATATTTGTCCGTCTGTAATAGAAATAACGTTTGTAGGTACATATGAAGAAATATCTCCTGCTTGAGTTTCAACAAATGGTAACGCAGTAATTGAACCGCCACCTAAATCATCATTTAATTTAGCAGCACGTTCTAATAAACGGCTATGTAAGTAGAATACATCACCTGGGTATGCTTCACGACCTGGTGGACGACGAAGTAATAGTGATAACTCACGATATGCTGCTGCTTGTTTAGTTAAATCATCATATACGATTAAGACATGTTTACCATTAAACATGAATTCTTCACCCATACTTACACCCGCATAAGGCGCGATGTAAAGTAATGGCGCAGGTTGTGCTGCAGATGCAGATACAACAATTGTATAATCAAGAGCACCGTGTCGGCGTAATGTTTCAACAGCAGTACGTACAGTAGATTCTTTCTGACCAATAGCAACGTAAATACAAATCATATCTTCGTCTTTTTGGTTAAGAATTGTATCGATAGCTACTGTTGTTTTACCAGTTTGACGATCTCCAATGATTAACTCACGTTGACCACGTCCAATTGGTACTAATGCATCAATTGCTTTAATACCAGTTTGTAATGGTTCATCAACTGATTTACGATCCATTACACCTGTTGCTGGTGATTCAACAGGACGAGTTTTAGATGTGTTGATTGGACCTAGTCCATCGATAGGTTGTCCTAAAGGATTCACAACACGTCCGATTAATTCTTCTCCTACAGGTACTTCCATAATACGACCAGTACGTTTAACTTCGTCGCCTTCTTTAATACCATCTGCAGGTCCTAAAATAACGATACCTACATTATTTTCTTCTAAATTTTGTGCTAAACCTAAAACGCCAGTATGGAATTCTAATAGTTCGCCTGCCATAACGTCGTTTAAGCCATGAGCTAATGCAATACCATCTCCGACTTGGATTACTGTACCAACATCGGTAACTGACATTTCTGACTCATAGTTTTCAATTTGAGAGCGTAATAAAGCACTGATTTCTTCAGCTTTAATGGCCATCTATGTCACTCCTTAATATTATTTCATTTGTTGAAATGATTTTGATAATTGATTTAAATCATTTTGAATTGATCCATCGTATACTTTTGTACCAATGGATACGCGTATGCCACCAATTAATGCATCATTAACTTGATTTTCTAATATGAGTTTTTTCAAACCCGTTCTTTTAATAAACGCTTTACCAATTTCATCTAATTCTTCATTAGATAACGGATAGACAGATTCAACTTTCATTAAATCTTGGCTATGTACCTGATTATAAATATTTCTATAATCTTCATATATTTCTGGGATTAAAGATAATTTATTATTATTAGCTAGTAAGAATAATGTATTTAATAACGGTTTAGAAACACCTTTAAATACTTTTTCAACAAATTGTTGTCTTTCATCTTTAGCTAATTTAGGATTGCTATCTATTGATCTTAAATCACTTATTTGATCTTTAACACTTATTGTTATTTGATCAAGCTCGTTTAATATGTCATTTGTTAAATTTTGCTCTTCTGCTACATCATATAGAGCTTGGGCATATTTTTGACTAATGTTCGCCATTATTTATCCCCTGCCTCTTTAATGTATTTTTCAACAAGGTCTTTTTGATCTTGTTCAGAGATTTCTTTATTAATTACTTTTGAAGCAATTAATACAGAAAGCTCAGATACACGATTATTGATATCAGAAATAGCTCTTTGTTTTTCTTGTTGAATTTCTGCTTGAGCTGTTTGAACTAAGCCATTCGCTTTAACATTTGCTTCATTAATCATTTGCTCTTGTTGTATTTTTGCTTGATGTTTAGCATCGTCAAGAATTGTTTGCACTTCTTCTTGAGTTTTTTTAAGTAAATCTTTGTTTTCTTCTTCTAATTTTTTAGCTTTTACTTTTGCATCGTGAGCATCATCGATATCTTTATTGATTGAGTTTTCACGCTCGTCCATGATAGATTTTAATGGTCCCCAAGCAAACTTTTTTAATAAAGCTAACAAGACGATAAATGTGACTAATGTGAACAAAGCTGTTCCCCATTCGACACCGCCACTTGCTGCACCTAAAACTAATACGTTTTGATCCACTGCCAATTACACTCCTTTCATTGCAATTCAAGATGTAAAACATCTCATAAATGAATGGCGAAATCCTTTTAAGGTAGACTCCGCCTGTTCTGAAAATATGTTAAATTATTTATTCATTACCATGAATGCTACTACTACTGCAATGATAGGAAGGGCTTCAACTAAACCAACACCGATAAACATTATTGTCATTAATGGACCACGTGCTTCTGGTTGACGTGCAACACCTTCTACTGTTCTTGATACGATAAGACCGTTACCAATACCTGCTCCTAATGCTGCTAAACCAATCGCGATTGCTGCTGCTATTACACCTAAACTCATTATAAATTTCCTCCTAGAATTAAAAATATTAATTGTTTTTTTAAATTATATATTAATGATCGTCTGCCACTTTATGAGACATATAAACCATTGATAACATTACGAATATGTAAGCTTGAATTGACCCGATGAATATTGAGAATCCTTGCCATACTATCGCTGGTAAAATTGCTCCGAAAAGACCAAGTGCGCCTCCTGTAGCTAATGTTGCTAATAAACCTAGTAATACTTCACCTGCAAATATATTACCGTATAAACGTAGACCAAGCGTTAATGTTGAAGCGAATTCTTCAACAATTTTGAAAGGGACCATGAATGCCACAGGTTGTACGAATGATTTCAAGTACGCCCCTGTTCCACGCATTTTAACACCATAATAATGTGTTAGTAGAACCATCAATGTCGCTAATGTTAGGGTAACTGTTGGATCTGCAGTAGGTGATTTCCACCATAATGTATGCCCAACAACAATTGAGAATGGTAACCCTAGCATATTTGATACAAATATGAAGAATATTAATGTAACTGCCAAGAAGTGGAATTTCCCTCCGTCTTTCCAAGCCATATTACTTTGGATAATGCCTTTTACAAAGTCAAATATCCATTCAATAAAATTTTGAGCACCAGTAGGTCTAACTTTTAGGTTCCTAGTACAAAAAACAGCTATTCCGAAAACGATTACGGCAGTAACGACTAACATTAACATACTCGAAAGATTGAATAGTAAATCAAATCCTCCTAAATTGATGGACCACATAGGTGATTCGTGTTCCATATCTTCACCTCTTTTCACAATTTTAATTATTTAATCGAGACTTTTTAACGACCTAAACATAATTAACACATATGCAATCATAAGTCCTACTAAAATCCCGATAATATCAACGATTAGTGGATATTTAAGCCAAAAACAACATGCAACAATAGTCACAAGATATCTGACCCAGTTTCCTGTTGATAATTGTAATGATTCAGCATTTTTTGCTCGATTGAGGTAAACTTCCCATGAAAACAAGTTAACAGCTGATGCTATTGTTCCAATAATAAGCCCTAAAACGAACTCATGTTTCAAGAAGAAATACACTACAAATAGAATAATTATGAAGAAAATAAAATACTGTAAATAAGACTTAAAAAAGCCCTTTATATCAAACATTCTGCTGAAACTCCTTAAATAAGTGTTATATCTTTGAAAACCATTTCATCACACAATTTTCATGATAATATAGTGGCTCTATAGTGTCAATGCTATGACAAAAATAGAAAACAAATTTTTGTCATTCATTTGTCACAGAATTGACACAAACCACCACTTTTATTATTTTGTTTTAAATGGTTCTGGTGCTTCAGTCAAAATATCAAAATAATATTTAATATTTTCACAAATTCTCTTAGATGCTAAGCCATCACCATATGGATTTTGAGCAATACTCATTCTCTCATATAATGCTTGATCTGTTAACAATGCTTTCGTTTCTTTATAAACATTGTCTTCCTCTACTCCTACAAGCTTCAACGTACCAGCTTCAACACCTTCTGGTCTCTCAGTTGTATCTCTTAATACAAGAACTGGTTTACCCAATGAAGGCGCCTCTTCTTGTACACCACCTGAATCTGTAAGGATTAGATGAGAGTTTGCAGCAAAGTTATGGAAATCAATAACTTCTAAAGGTTCAATCAATTCTATACGTTCATGATCACTTAAAATTTGATTGGCAATACTTCTAACTTTTGGATTTTTGTGCATTGGATAAACAACGACAACATCTTCATGCTCTTCAACAATTTGTCTAACAGCATTAAAGATATTTTCCATAGGTTTACCAATGTTTTCACGTCTATGCGCAGTTAATAACACGATACGTTTACCTTCATGACGTTTAATAATATCACTTTCATAACCGTCACTTACAGTAGTTGATAACGCATCAATCGCTGTATTTCCTGTAACAACAATAGATTCGTCATTTTTATTTTCTTGAAGTAAATTATGTTTAGACTGATCAGTTGGTGAGAAGTGTAAATCAGCAAGGACCCCCGTCATTTGTCGATTCATTTCTTCTGGGAATGGAGAGTATTTATTCCAAGTTCTTAACCCTGCTTCTACATGACCAATGGCAACTTCGTTATAAAAAGCTGCTAAACTGCCTGCAAAAGTAGTTGTTGTATCTCCATGTACCAATATCATATCTGGCTTCGCTTCTTGAATAACACTTTCTAGCCCACCTAATACTCTTGATGTTACTTCTGAAAGTGTTTGCCCTTGTTTCATAATATTTAAATCATAATCTGGTGTTATATCAAATGTCTCTAGAACTGAATCTAGCATTTCTCTATGTTGCGCTGTTACAACTACAATAGGTTGTAGCTCCGGATCATTTTTTAATTCTAAAACTAAAGGTGCCATTTTAATAGCTTCAGGTCGCGTACCAAATATCGTCATAATTTTCTTCATTGTAATAAAATCCTCCTATTATTATTTAGTGCCAAATAATCGATCGCCAGCATCACCTAAACCAGGTATGATATATGCATGGTCATCTAATTTTTCGTCTAATGCAGCAATATAAATATCTACGTCATCATGTGCTTCTTGTAATGCTTTAACCCCTTCAGGTGCAGCAATCAAGCCCATAAAACGTATTTTATTTGCTCCACGATTCTTTAATGATTGAATCGCTTCGATTGCTGATGCACCTGTAGCAAGCATAGGATCTACTACAATAATTTCACGTTCTTCAATATCTTGTGGTAATTTCACAAAATATTCTACCGCTTCTAACGTTTCAGGATCACGGTATAAACCTACGTGACCAACTCTTGCAGCTGGTACAAGTTTCATAATACCGTCTGTCATACCTAATCCTGCACGCAAAATAGGTATAAGCGCTAATTTCTTACCGGATAATCTTTGAGCTTTCATCTTAGTTACTGGTGTTTCAATTTCGACATCTGTCGTTTCGAAATCTCTCGTAACTTCATATGCCATTAGCATACCTACTTCGTCGACAAGCTCTCTAAACTCCTTAGTGCCAGTTTTTTGATCACGTATATAACTCAGTTTGTGCTGAATTAACGGGTGATCAAAAACATGTACTTTACCCATAAGTCTAGCCTCCATTAAATATTTATTTGTTGTAAAGTGGGAATTTAGAAGTTAATGATAATACACGTTCATGTGCTGTTTTCAATGTTTGTTCATCTTCAGGGTTTTTAAGCACTAACGCTATAATTCTACCCACTTCTTCAATTGCATCTTCATCGAATCCACGTGATGTAACAGCTGGTGTTCCAAGACGAATACCACTTGTTACGAAAGGCTTTTCTTGATCAAAAGGTATCGTATTTTTATTACATGTTATACCTACTTCATCTAAAGCATTTTCAGCTAATTTGCCTGTAATACCAAGTGAGCCCTTAACATCTACACAGATTAAATGATTATCAGTACCTCCAGAAACTATACGTAAACCTTCTTCTTCTAGAGTCGCTGCTAATTTTTGAGCATTCTTAATTACTTGTTTTTGATATTCCTTAAATTCTGGTTTTAATGCTTCACCGAATGAAACAGCTTTACCAGCGATAACATGCATTAATGGACCACCTTGTATTCCTGGGAAAATCGTTTTATCAATTTCTTTAGCATACTCTTCTTTACAGAAAATCATGCCCCCTCTTGGTCCTCTTAATGTTTTATGCGTTGTTGTTGTAACAAAGTCAGCATATTCAATAGGATTTTGGTGTAAACCTGCTGCTACTAAGCCAGCGATATGTGCCATATCTACCATTAATTTAGCGCCAACTTCATCTGCTATTTCTTTGAATCGTTTAAAATCAATTTGTCTTGGGTAAGCAGATGCTCCGGCAACAATTAATTTTGGTTTTGATTCTTTTGCTACTTTTAAAATTTCATCATAGTCGATTTGTTCATTTTCTTTTGAAACACCGTACTCAACAAAGTTATATAATTTCCCACTGAAATTAACTTTTGCTCCGTGAGTTAAGTGTCCACCATGACTTAAGTTCATTCCAAGTACAGTATCACCAGGCTCTAAAGCTACAAAGTATACAGCCATATTCGCTTGTGATCCTGAATGAGGTTGTACGTTAACGTGATCTCCACCGAAAATAGCTTTAGCTCTATCACGCGCTAAATCTTCTACGATATCAACATAGTCACAGCCACCATAATAACGACGACCTGGATAACCTTCTGCATATTTGTTAGTTAATACAGAACCTTGAGCTTCCATTACTGTTTCAGAAACAAAGTTCTCTGATGCTATAAGTTCAATATTATTATTCTGTCTATCAAACTCTTTTTCCATTGCTTTGAAAAGTTCTTTGTCTTGCTTTTTAATTAATGACATGTACAATCCCTCACTTTTAAGAATTTAATACTTTGCTCTTGCGCCACCAATTAATTTGGGGCGACTTTTAGCTACTGTAACAATAGCTTCTCCAATACATTTAGTTTCAATGGATATTGGCACTGCGACGTGCTTTAAATGCATACCAATCAGAGTTTGACCAATATCAATGCCTTTATCACATTGAATATGTTCAACAACAACTGGGTCTTTCATATGTTGATATGCATAAGTTGATAAGCTTCCTCCAGCGTTTACTTGAGGTACGACAGAAACTTCAGTCATAGAGTGCGCATCGAATAGTTCACGTTCAATTGTTATAGCACGATTAATATGTTCACAACCTTGAAACGCAAAATGAACACCTGTCTCTTTATGTATCAATTCAAGACTATTAAACAACTCTTTTGCTATGTCCATTGATCCATTCGATCCAATTTTAGAACCTCTAATTTCTGACGTTGAACAGCCAATGATGCATAATTCATTCTTGTTAAAGAATTCAATTGATTTAAGTTCGTCCAATAATTGTTTTAAATGCTCTATCATGAACAACCGCCTTCAATCTTATCTATGCGTCTTTGATGTCTTCCGCCTTCGAATTCACTAGTCAACCATGTTCTGACGATGAGAAGTGCTAAACCTTCGCCTATAACACGTTGGCCCATTGCTAATACGTTAGAATCATTATGCTGTCTCGTAACTTCTGCGGTAAAAACATCATGCACAAGTGCACAACGAATCCCCTTTACCTTATTCGAAGCGATAGACATACCAATTCCAGTTCCACAAATCAAAATCCCTTTATCAAATGAGCCATCTGCAACACTTTCTGACACTGGTCTTGCATAATCGGGATAATCTACTGACTCACCTTCATGTGTACCAAAGTCTTTATATTCAATGTTCATTTCATCAAGTAAACGTTTTATTGCTTCTTTGTATTCAAAGCCACCGTGGTCTGCTGCAATAGCTACTTTCATCTTCCCACCTCCCAAATTGTTTATACTATAATATTATAACTTATTTTCAATGTGTGTTATAGCAATTCTTCAAATTATTTAAATTCTTAACTGCTCTGTAATAATTCCTTAATGAGCATACTTAGTTCTTCGTAGGTGTTTTGATAAATATTTTGTGGCTGCCCATAAGGGTCCAAGACATCTCCTTTTTCACCTTTCACATAGTGTTTTAAGGCATGAATATTTTCATGTGTGAATTGAGACTCTAAAATCGATTTGTGTGCTTCAGTCATAGTGAGTATTAAATCTGCATCTAAATCCTCTTCAGAAAATTGTTGAGCCGTTCCAGGAACTGGCAAATTATTAGTCACTATTATTTCCATAGATTGCATTGAAATGGGCGTGCCATTAAAAGCAGAAATACCTCTTGATTGAATATCATAATTTGGCTTTAAATCTTTAGCAATGGCTTCAGCTAATGGACTTCTACATGTGTTTCCTGTACAAACAAAAACTATTTTCACAATTCATCTTCCCCTTTAATATTATGACCACTTGCTTTATCAATTCTATTCATGAGTGCAACAGTATTTTTATTTCTATTGTATCCACTAATATATATATGGTCTATATCTGTAAGTTGGTCGGCAATTCGCAATGCATCATATAAATCATGATGTGCGCCTCTTATGTCGTTTTCATCATTTCCTAGAGGGATGAAAATCATTTCTTCTGAAATAAATGATTCAATGCTCTTAGGTCCTATAACAGCTATTTTATGTTCTTTTATCACTGAACTTATTATAGGTTTAGTAATACCCCCTTCAACTAAAGTTACAGGTTGCGTAGGTGCGTAATGTTTATACTTCATTCCAGGAGCAATCGGCTTATCCATATCTATTTTTGTATCTACTACGCTGTATGGTAATACTTTATTGATCATCTCAGCTGTTATTGATCCAGGTCGTGCAATTTTAAATGGGTAACTTGTACAATCTATTACAGTACTTTCAATCCCTTCATCTATATCATCAGCTTGAATGATCCCAAAAATTCTACCATCTAAATCATGTTTCACATGTTCAAATTTTGTAGGAGAAGGTCTACCACTAATATTTGCACTTGGCGCAGCAATTGGTAAATGCGTCAAGTGAAGTATTGCTCTACCGATAACATGGCTCGGCATACGTACTGCAACAGATTTTAAACCACCTGTTACGCGGTCACTTAAGAAGCCTGATTTATAAGGCACTATAAATGAAATAGGTCCAGGCCAAAAAGCATCCATTAATATTTCTGTTTCTTTTGATATGTTCTGAGTAAAATCATCCAATTGAGATTTATCGTGAATATGAACAATCAAAGGGTTATCAGACGGTCTACCTTTTGCTAAATATATTTTTTCAACTGCTTGTTCATCTTTAGCGTTTGCACCTAAACCATATACTGTTTCAGTAGGTAATGCGATAAGCTCATTTTGATGATATCCCTCTACAATTTGATTGATTTGTGGATAACTTTGTAAGTTATGAACATACTTACGCACATCCCAAACATATGTTTCCAAGACGATTCTTCCCTTCTCTAAAGCGTTTATTATATGCAAATAAAAGTTATCCACATAACGTGGATAACTCCAACTATTTTGTGTATAACTTTTATTGATTCATCCAATTAAATTGTATCATACGATTGTTTTGATTTATATCTTTGATAATTTTCAAATTTTCTACATTATAATGTTCTAAAATATAAGTTTTTAAAATATCACCTTGTAAATGTCCAATTTCAAATATAACAAGGCCACCTTTAGTAATGACTTTATCAAGATTTGAAAGTATATCTTTATATATAGCTAAACCATCATCAGGTGCGAACAGCGCTAAATGTGGCTCATAATCTAATACCGTTCCTGACATTTCCTTTTGCTCTTCATATGAAATATATGGTGGATTAGACACTAACACATCTACTTTAATCTTTTTATCAATAAGCGGCTTAAGCGTTTCACCTAATAAAAATTCAACTTGAGCATCAAGCATCTCTGCATTTTCTTTAGCTATTGAAATAGCGCAAGCGCTAATATCCGTTGCAAAAACTGATAAATCTGGTCGTTCTTTTTTAAAAGAAATTGCAATCGCACCTGAGCCAGTCCCAATATCACACAAAATTTTATTTTTCGAGTTGAGCATCTCAAGTGTTTGATAAATAAGCTCTTCAGTTTCTGGCCTTGGTATCAAGACATCTCGGTTTACTTTAAACTTTCTGCCATAAAATTCAGCAAAACCAGCAATATATTGTACAGGTTCACCTTTATACATGCGCTCTCTATATGATAAATATTCATTTAAAATATGCTCAGGTACATTTCCTCGAAAGTTTAAAGCTATTTCTGTACGAGACATACCTGTTATATCTTCTAATAACCAATCAGCACGAGAGGTTTCAAACCCTCGTGCTGATAATCCATCATAAGTTTCTTTCAATAATTGTTGAAAATTATAATTGTCCATTATTAAGTTCTTCCAATTTTTCTGTTTGTTCATGCATTGTTAATGCATCTATAATTTCGTCAACTTTGCCTTCCATTATTTGATCTAATTTTTGCAAAGTTAAACCGATACGGTGGTCAGTCACTCTGTTTTGAGGATAATTATATGTTCTTATTCTCTCAGAACGGTCACCACTACCTACAGCTGATTTTCTCTTCTCAGCATATTTAGCATTTTCTTCTCTAACCATCATGTCGTATACTCTAGCTTTTAATACTTTAAAAGCTTTTTCACGGTTTTTAATTTGTGATTTTTCTGATGAAGTTGCAACTATTCCTGTTGGTACATGTGTAATACGTACGGCTGAATCCGTTGTATTAACATGCTGTCCACCTGAGCCACTAGAACGATACGTTTCAATTTTTAAATCTTCTGCTCTAATATCGATTTCAACATCTTCTGCTTCAGGTAGCACCGCAACTGTTGCAGTTGATGTATGGATTCTACCACCCGACTCAGTTTCTGGTACACGTTGAACACGGTGCGCACCATTTTCATATTTAAGTTTACTGAAAGCACCATTACCTTGAATAGAAAAACTCACTTCTTTATATCCACCATGGTCAGTTATATTTTCTTCGACAACGTCAATTTTATATCCATTCGCTTCAGCAAATCTAGAATACATTCTAAATAAGTCACCTGCAAATATCGCCGCTTCATCTCCACCTGCAGCACCACGAATTTCCATAATAACGTTTTTACCGTCGTTAGGATCTTTTGGTATCAACAATAGCTTCATTTCTGATTCGAGCTCAGGAACACGCTTAGTTAAACTATTAATTTCTTCTTTTAACATGTCTTGTTCTTCTTTATCTGTAGTTTCATCAAGCATTAATTTCGCGTCTTCTATATCACCTTTTACAGATTTATAAGTTCTATATACCTCGACCGTTTGTTGTAAATCAGATTGCTCTTTTGAATACTTTCTCAATTTATCAGTATCTGACACTACATCTGGATCGCTTAACATTTCATTTAACTGTTCATATCTATTTTCAACAATATCTAATTGATCAAACATTTATATCACTCCTTGTTTCAGTTCTTATTATATGATGATCTCTACATCTTGGTTCATAACTTTCATCTGCTCCGACTAATATAATCGGATCTTCAATGTGGGCAGGTTCACCGTTGATTAGCCTTTGTGTTCTACTCGATGGTGAGCCACATACTGCACAAACAGCTTGTAATTTTGTAACGATTTCAGCAACTGCCATCATTTCTGGCATTGGCTCAAATGGTACGCCTTTAAAGTCCATATCTAAACCTGCAACTACTACACGGTAACCTTCTTCCGCTAATTTTTGAGCCACTTCAACGACTTCATTATCGAAAAATTGAACTTCATCAATACCAATTATATCTATGCCTTGCAAGTCTTGATGTAAGATTTCGCTTGAGTGTTCAATACTTATTGCATCTAGTTGATTGCCATTATGAGATACTACAGCTTCTTCACTATACCGATTATCGATAGATGGCTTAAATACTTTCACATTTTGTTTAGCATATAAACCTCTTCTTAGACGTCTTATAAGCTCTTCTGACTTACCACTAAACATACTTCCGCAAATACATTCTATCCATCCGGAATGGTAATTTTCGTACATATTACTTATCCACCTTTTCCAACATAATCGCTTAATTATATCATATTCTTTTTACATATTTATTAATTATTACAAAAAAAGCACCCTTTAAAAAAGGATGCTTGATTGGCTTCATATTTAGTTTTCTGATTTTAAACCAAATTTTTTGTTGAAGCGTTCTACACGACCATCCGCAGATGCGAACTTTTGACGTCCTGTATAGAATGGATGTGAATCTGAAGAGATATCTAAACGGATAACTGGGTATTCGTTACCATCTTCCCATTCCATAGTTTCGTTAGAACTACGTGTTGAACCACTTAAGAATTTGAAGTCTGTAGTTGTATCTAAAAAGATAACTTTATTATACTCTGGATGAATTCCTTGTTTCATTATTTTCAGCTCCTTTGCCCTGAACCATCTGGAACAGAGTTTATTTGTGACTTATTCACTCAATACTTACATATTATATATGTTGAAGAATTAAAATGCAACCTTAAATTATATAATCGGTTTACCTGTTTTAGCACTTTCAACCATTGCTTTTCTCAAAACTTCGAAAAATTCGGCGTTAGACTTAGTGCGTTTTAACTTTCTAATAAACCTTTCAGAAAAATCATTTTGATCAGTAAATAAATTACGTAACTGCCAAATCATTTCAAGTTCTTTCTTCTCTAGTAACAATTCTTCTTTACGAGTAGAACTTCTTCTAATATCAATTGCTGGGAACACTCTCTTTTCAGATAATTTACGATCTAAATGAAGTTCCATATTACCTGTACCTTTGAACTCTTCATAAATCATGTCATCCATACGTGATCCTGTCTCAACTAAAGCTGTCGCTAAAATCGTTAAGCTACCACCAGCTTCAATGTTTCTCGCCGCACCAAAGAAGTGTTTAGGTCTATGAAGTGATGCTGGGTCCAAACCACCTGATAATGTTCTACCACTAGGTGGCACTACTAGATTATAAGCTCTCGCAAGCCTTGTAAGTGAGTCCATCAAAATAATAACATCCTCACCAATTTCAACTAAACGTTTCGCTCTTTCTAATAACAATTCTGCTACCTTTACGTGGTGTTCAGGTGGCTCATCAAAAGTAGAGTTAACAACTTCAGCTTGTTCAACAGAACGTTCAATATCTGTTACTTCTTCTGGACGTTCTCCTATTAATAATACAAATAATTTCGCTTTAGGTTGATTAATCGCAATAGCATTTGCAATTTCTTTAAGCAATGATGTTTTACCAGCTTTCGGAGGCGCAACAATCATTCCACGTTGACCAAGACCTATAGGTGTAATTAAATCCATTATTCTTGTTGAATGCTTCTCATCTGTCGTTTCTAATCGGATACGTTCTTGTGGGTAGAGAGGAGTTAATGCTTGAAAGTGTGGTCTTTTCTTTACTTCTTCTGCATTTTGATCGTTTACAAAATCAACTTGCAGTAATCCGTAATATTTTTCGTTTTCTTTAGGTTTTCTAACTTTACCCGTTACTCTGTCACCTTTTTTAATCTCAAACCTTCTAATTTGACTAGCAGATATATAAATATCTTTTTCGCCTTTAGAATAATTTACAGTACGAAGAAAACCATACCCATCTGGCTGAATATCATCTAAGATACCTTCCATATAGTAATTACCGTCTTTCTCCATTTGAGCTTCCATAATTGCTAAGACTAGTTCTTTTTTATTTAATTTACTATAGTTTGTTATTCTAAGCTCTTTTGCCTTAGTTGTTAATTCTTTAGTTGTATAGTTCTTGTATAATTCGTGAAACGATTCATACTGAGGACTTGTTCTAACTCTTTCAGCCATTTTTATGACACCCATTTCTTAAAAATCTAATTCATTTATTGTAATACCAGATTTATAATCTGCCTTTAAACTATAGCATTTTTTTATGATGATGACAAAATATGTTTATAGATATAAACAAATAAAATCCGTTCTAAAGCTTTCGCTTTAAAACGGATTTAAAACATTTAATATTTATTTGAAATAACCAGGGATTGCTTTTACTTCAAGGAATTCTTCAATTCCATAATCTCCCCATTCTCTACCAATACCTGATTGTTTATAACCACCGAATGGTAAATTTGGTTTTCTTCCTGCATCATTGATTTCAACAGTACCTGCTTCTAATGATCTCGCTACTTTTTTCACTGTTTCTTTGTCATTTCCGTAAACGTAAGCAGCTAATCCGTAAATTGTATCATTTGCAATTTCGATTGCTTCATCAATATCTTTATAAGTGATGATTGTACCTACTGGACCAAATATTTCTTCTTGAGCAATTGTCATATCATTTGTAACATCTGTAAATAATGTCGGTTTAACAAAGTAACCTTTTTCGATTCCTTCAGGTTTACCAACACCACCATGTAGTAATGTTGCGCCTTCATCAATACCTTTTTGAATATAGCTTTGAACAGTATCGAATTGTTTTTTAGATACTACTGGGCCAGCGTCTTGACCTTCTTCTCTAGGATTACCAACTTTAACATTTTCCATTGCTTTTTTAGCTGCTGCAATAAATTCATCTTTAATACTTTCTGGAACTAATGTACGCGTTGCTGCCGTACATACTTGACCTGTATTTTGTACAAATTTAGCAACTGCGCCTTTAGCAGCTTTCTCAATATCAACATCATCTAAGACTACTAATGGTGATTTACCACCTAGTTCTAATGAAACTTTTTTGAAATCTTTAGCTGAGTTTTCCATAATTCTTCTACCAGTTGGGCCAGAACCTGTAAATGACATCATGCGAACATCTGGATGAGAACTTAATGGATCACCAACACTTTGTCCATCACCATTTACTAAGTTAAATACACCTTTAGGTACGCCAGCTTTTTCAAATATTTCTGCTAAAATGATTGCTGCAAATGGTGTTTCTTCAGAAGGTTTTAACACTACTGGTGAACCAGAAGCGAAAGCACCAGCTAATTTTAGTGAAGTCTGGTTAGTTGGGAAGTTCCAAGGTGTTACTAAACCTGAAACACCAATTGCTTCTTTAACAACTAAATCGTCACCGCGACGTTCTTCAAATGCGATTGAGTCGATTGCTTTGCTTGCTTCTCTAAAATGATTTAATCCCATTTGATAGTGAACTGATTCAGATTTTTCAATTGGAGAACCTAATTCATCTGTCATAACATCAATTAAATCGTCTTTTCTATTTTCATATTCGTCTGCAATTCTTTCTAATAAAGCTTTTCTATCTTCTAAAGAAGTATTTCTGAACTCTACATACACTTTTTTAGCTGCTGCAACTGCATCATCAACATCTTGTTTATTACCTGCAGCTATTTGTCCCATTACTTCTTCTGTTGCCGGATTGATTACATCAAGTGTTTGTCCGTTATGGCTACTTACCCATTCACCATTAATATATTGTTTGATATCTTGTCTCATCAATTATCTACTCCTTTATATTCGATTCATTGAATATTATAGTACGAATCATGCACTTAATAAAAATGATGTGTTTATAAATCGAGAATTTCTTAAAAACATTAATAAAAAATCCCATCAGCGAAAGTCTTCTTTACTTCGCTAATGGGATTTTTTTATTTTTACATATCTTAATTTCTATTAAGAATGGTTTTCTTCTAATTGCACATTACGCTGTGCCCATTCTTCCAATGGTACAAGAGCTTGTGCTAACTCATAACCTTTATTAGTTAGATGATATTCAACAGATAGAGGCGTTGTTGTAACAACTTTCTTTTCAACTAATTCCCAATCACTTAATTCAGTTAATTTAAGTGATAATGCTCTAGGTGTAATACGTTTAAGATCTCTTTTCATATCAGAAAAATGAGCAGAACGTTCATCACAACGTGATAAATAATTGAGTATTAAACCATTCCAACTGCGTCCTATTACTTTAAATGTTTCCTCTAAATAAGGACAAACTTCCATGTTACTCACCTCTTTAACTTCTATATTGCAATTATACTACACTTAGTATACAAAGTATACATTTTATACTCATTATACAGTTTCAGTCCAAATGTCTGCACCTAATGCTTTTAATTTGTCTACAATACCACTGTAGCCTCTATATATATGGTTTACATTATAAACCGTTGTGACTCCTTCAGAAATTAAACCTGCGATTAGTAGCGAAGCACCAGCTCTTAAATCACTTGCTGCTACACTTGCACCTGTTAATTCTGAAGGATAATAAATAGCTGTTCCATTTTCTAAATTCACTTTAGCACCCATTCTTTTAAGCTCATCAACATGCTTAAATCTAGCTGGGTATATTGTTTCTGTTATTTTACTTTGACCATTAGCTTTTAATAATAATGGTGTAAACGGCTGTTGTAAATCAGTCGCAAAACCAGGGTAAACTGATGTTTGAATATCTACTGGTTTATACTCATCTTTACCTCTAATAATAATAGAGTCTTCACCTAAATCTATATCCGTACCCATTTCTTTTAATTTAGCAATTAACGGTTCTAAATGTAATGGAATAATATTCTCGATATACACTTCTTCACCCATGGCTGCTGCTGCACACATATACGTACCTGCTTCGATTCTATCAGGTATGATTGTATGTTTAGTACCATGTAATGATTCTACACCTTCAATTTTCAACGTATCCGTACCTGCGCCTCTAATTTTAGCACCCATATTATTTAAAAGTGTAGCAACGTCCACTATCTCAGGTTCTTTAGCAGCATTTTCGATTACTGTTTTACCTTTAGCTAGTGAGGCAGCTAACATAATATTAATTGTAGCACCAACACTTACAACGTCCATGAAGATTTTTGCTCCAACTAATTCTTCAGCAATTAAATACATTGCACCTTGTTCATTTGTCACTTTTGCACCTAATGCTTCAAAGCCTTTTATATGTTGATCTATTGGTCTAGGACCTAACGGGCAACCACCAGGTAACCCAATCACACATTTTTTGAATCGTCCTAACATAGCACCCATCATATAATAAGAAGCTCTTAAAGATTGAACTTTATTATTAGCTAGTGGTAAATTAACCGCATTACTAGAGTCCACTACAAGTTGATCACCATTTAAGTCTGTCTTTATATTTAAATCGCCTAGCAGGCTCATTAATGTTTTTACATCAGAAATATCAGGAAGACCATCTAAAGTTACAACATCATTTGCCATTAAAGTAGCTGGAATTAATGCGACTGCACTATTTTTAGCCCCACTTATTTGCACTTTACCGTTTAACTTATTGCCGCCTTTTATTTTTATAACTTCTTGAGACATATGTTTACTCCTTTACTTCATCGTCTTAGAGAATGCATACTCTCTCAACATGAATAGATAATTATTTCCATTATATACTATTCAATAACATAAACGCAAAAACATAAAAAGTAAATAGTAACATCTTAAATAATTAAAAATTGATTTTATAAACAAAGTTTTTTTGAGAAAAAATTATTGATAAAAGAGAATGTTGTTCTACTTTTATCAATAAAAAAACTACTCCAAGTCAATGACTTAGAGTAGTTTAAAATATTTCTATAAAAAGAACTTATTTTAATTAAGCTTGGTTAGAAGTACCAAATTCTTGGATTTTACCTTTAACTGTAGCTTTAATTGCTTCACGAGCAGGTCCTAAATATTTACGTGGATCGTAAACTTCGCTGTCGTTATTTAATACTTCACGAACGGCTTTAACAGATGAAATTTGATTTTCAGTGTTAACGTTGATTTTAGCTGTACCGAAAGTGATTGCTTTTTTGATATCGTGTGTTGGGATACCAGTACCACCGTGTAATACTAATGGTACACCAGTTGAAGCACCGATTTCTTCCATTTCTTTGAAACCTAAGTTTGGTTCACCTTTGTAAGGTCCGTGAACTGAACCTAATGCAGGTGCTAAAGTATCAATACCAGTTCTTTCAACTAGTTCTTGACATTCTTTAGGGTCAGCATAGATAACGCCTTCTGCAACAACGTCATCTTCTTGTCCACCAACAGTTCCTAATTCTGCTTCAACAGAAACACCGTTAGCATGAGCATATTCAACTACTTTAGAAGTAATTTCGATGTTTTCTTCGAATGAATGATGAGAAGCATCGATCATTACTGAAGTGAATCCAGCATCAATTGCTTCTTTACATTTTTCGAAACTTGAACCATGGTCAAGGTGAATGGCAACTGGAATTGTAACGTTATAATCTTCAATTAATCCTTCAACGATTTTAACAACAGTTTTGAAACCACCGATGTAACGGCCAGCTCCTTCAGATACACCTAAAATAACTGGTGCATTTTCTTCTTGTGAAGCTTGAAGAATTGCTTGTGCGAATTCTAAGTTATTGATGTTGTATTGTCCAACAGCATAACCGTTTTCTTTTGCTTTAATTAACATTTCTTTCATTGAAACTAAAGGCATTGAGTTTCCTCCTAATGTGCAAGGCACGTATTATTTACAAAAGTAATTATATCAAACTTTATGAACATATGCACCTTTTGAAAGCCCTATCCTAAATGTTTTCTTACAATTTTCATAACTTCTTCAATTGTAAACGGCTTCATTAGCACACCTGTAATATTTGCTTCTTTTAAGATTTCTAGCTCTGTCGTTGATTGAAAAGCAGAAATGATATATACAGGTATCATTTTATTCGTCTTTCTAATTTCTGAAAACACTTCTTCTCCAGAAATTCCCGGCATTCTTTTATCTATAAATACCAATTTATAAGTATGCTCTTTAAATAAATCAATGCCTTCACGACCATTTTTGGCAGTATCCACTTTGAAATTATTTAATTCTAATATTTCCTTTAATAATTGTCTTATATTCTTTTCGTCATCTATAATAAGTACATCCATTGAAGGTACCCCACTTTTTCTATAAAATAAATTTAAGTACATATATAAGGAGAATACAAATTGCTTAAAATTTTCAATACACAATTGAATGGTATATTCAGTAAAATAGATGCTCAATTAGAAGAAATTGAAATTGCATCACAATTACTTATGCAAGCAGCTAACGGAGAAGGTAGCATATTTATAAAAACTTTTGATGAAATCGACTACTTTAATGATTTCATGACAAAAAGTAATGAAAGTCTACCACATTCTAAAACACTTGATCATTTAGACGAAATACATACGATTGATTCAACAGATCGTGTCTTATTAGTAGGTTCGTTCTTTACAGCTGAATTAAATCATTGGATACAAAAATTGAATGACTTAGATATTGATTTTGTCGTGATTGCCAATAAAGACAAAGATCATAAATCACACGAAAACTTAATGCATTATATAGATTTATCAACACCAAGAGCAATCGTTCCAACAGCAGACTTTAGTAAAATTATTACCCCACATATAATGGCTTTAAATTATATATATTATATCATGTTTGCTGAAATGTACGAGATGACCCAAGATTTAAATGAAGTATAAAAAAAGAAGATGGGACATAAATCTACGATTTTGTGAAGAATATCATGGTCCACTCAAAATAAAAAAGCATATCACACTACTGATATTTGTAAGTAATGTGATGTGTTTATTTTTATATTAAAATCGTGAGTAATATTCATTTTTCTTATATTTTTTTGTTTGTTCTTTTAAGTACATACTGTATGTTGCAAGACTGATCAAACAAGCGACATAGAACGCCTGTATGTTGCAAGACTTACTAAACAAGCAACATAGAACGTCCGTATGTTGCAAGACTCACCAAACAAGCAACATTCAGATACCGACTCCTCTCCCACCAACCTTATCCAATCACAAAATCGTTACAAATATCTAATTTCATATAAAAAAGAGCAGAAATTCAATTTTAAAAATGAATTTCTGCTCTTTTTAAGTTTTTAGGACATTTATGTCTCAGACTATTTCGTCTACTTATTATTTGTTTTTTATACTTGCTTCTACAAATCCTCTAAATAATTTTTGTGGACGTGTAGGTCTTGATAAGAATTCTGGGTGGAATTGACATGCTACAAACCATGGATGATTTTCTAATTCTACTATTTCAACTAAACGACCATCTGGGCTTGTTCCAGAGAACTTCATGCCTGCTTCTTCTAATTTTTCACGATATTCGTTATTAAATTCATAACGGTGACGATGTCTTTCTTCTACTTCTGACTCGCCGTATACATCATGTGCAATTGTTCCTTCTTCAATTTTACATGGATAAACGCCTAATCTTAAAGTTCCGCCTAAGTCTTCGATATCTTTTTGTTCAGGTAATAAGTCAATGATTGGATAAGGAGTGTTTGGATTTAATTCTGCTGAATGAGCGTCTTGTAATCCAACTACATTTCTAGCAAATTCTACTGTTGCTAATTGCATACCTAAACAAATACCTAAATAAGGCACATTGTTTTCACGAGCATATTGAATCGCTAACACTTTTCCTTCAACACCTCTATCACCAAAACCACCAGGTACTAAAATACCATCTACATCTGTTAATTCTTGTTGATAGTTTGATTCATTTAACTTTTCAGAATTAATCCATTTAATATCTATATCTGATTTAAAGTCGTAACCAGCATGTTTCAATGCTTCAACTACTGATAAATAAGCATCTTGTAAACTTACATACTTACCAACTAAACCAATTTTCACTGTTCCTTCTAAATTACGTACAGTATCCAACAATTGGTTCCATTCCGTTAATTCCGCTTCTGCTGCAGCATCTAATGATAATCTTTCGATCACTATATCATCCATATGCTGTTCTTGTAGAGCTAATGGGATTTGATACAATGTATCAGCATCTCGACATTCAATAACAGCACGTTTGTTAATATCACAGAATAATGCAATCTTATCTCTTAAGTCTTGTGTCATTTCATATTCTGTACGTACAACAATTAAATCTGGTTGAATACCTAAACCTCTTAATTCTTTAACACTATGTTGTGTTGGTTTAGTCTTCATTTCACCTGCAGCTTTAATATATGGAAGTAGCGTACAATGGATATACATAACATTTTCTCGACCGAGATCACTCTTAATTTGTCTAATTGCTTCAATAAATGGTAGTGATTCAATGTCACCTGTTGTACCACCGATTTCAGTGATAACAACATCAGCGTTTGTACTTTCACCAGCCATCAATAATCTTGATTTAATTTCATTTGTAATATGTGGGATAACTTGAACTGTTCCACCTAAGAAGTCTCCACGTCTTTCTTTTTTAAGAACGTGTGAATATACTTTACCAGCTGTTACGTTAGAATATTTATTTAAACTTATGTCAATAAATCTTTCATAATGTCCTAAGTCTAAATCTGTTTCCGCACCATCTTCAGTCACAAATACTTCACCATGTTGATAAGGACTCATTGTACCTGGATCAACGTTCAAGTATGGATCGAATTTTTGAATTGTTACATTTAGTCCTCTATTTTTAAGTAATCTCCCTAGTGATGCTGCAGTGATGCCTTTACCAAGAGACGAAACGACGCCACCTGTTACGAAAATGAACTTTGTCATATCTTTACCTCCAATTGATAATTAAAAAATAAAAAACGCTCCCACTTACATTAATTAAAATGTAAGGAGGGAGCGTTATATTTATACGTTTGTCCTACTTAAAGGAGCCCAAATAGAATATTACCATCTTTTAAAGAAAAGTCAATTAAAATTCTTATTATTTTTCTTCTTCTTCTTCTTCTTCTTCTTCGTCTTCCTCTTCATCAACAACAAGACCAGCTTCTTCTAATTCATCCTCAACCTCTTCATCTTCTGGGTCTGCAGGATCATTTAGTCCTTCTTCATCATCTTGTACTATAGTAATGTCAAGGTCCTTCGTTTTATCTTCTTCACCTAGAAGTGAAATTTCTGAATCTACTTCATCTTCTTCATCAAGCACTGTGAATTTTTGGATTGTCGGAGCAATTTTTTCTTCAATGTCATCTACTGAATACCAATCACGTAAACCCCAAATGTTTTCTCCAACGCTTAAAAATCTTCCATCAGTATTTAAGTCTGTATAAAACTGTAAAATACGATTTTCAATTTCTGAATCTTTATAATTACCTAATCTTTTAAATTCGTCTACCATGTCATATAAGTTTGTTTCTTTGCCGTTCTCTGATAATAAAATATAAGCCATTTCGATAAATGAATGCTCATCTACCATTTCTTTACTGAAATCTTTTAGTTTCATGCTTTACTCTTCCTTTCAACAATCGAACTATTGTCGCGCATTAATATTTATAATCATAACAGTTTACGATTATAATTGACAACCTGATTTTTAGCAAATGTTAGTTAATACTTAATATATTTCAACAGTTTGATATAGTCTTCTGATTTTTGTATTTCTACAAACCTCGCTTTTTCGCATAAAGGCTTCAATTTATTGTTTGAGCCGAATAAAGTTATATGTATTTCTTTTTTATCTTCAAATCGTCTACGTACGAAAGCACTTAATTGTCTTAAGGCACTTTCAGCAATGCCTTCTTTTCTTTCATTTTCTTCGACTTCTATACTACGAATATCAAAATATTCCCCTTTATCTTCTAGTACGATAATGCCTACTTTTTGATTATCTTTCATTAAATGGATATCAACAAACTCATTGTCTAAATCGTCTTCTTTTATTACTAACTTTAATGATGACACGTATTTAGAATCTAAATCCAAATAATATAAGCGCTCTTTTCCTAATGGTCCTTCTTCTTTAGTAGCTGTATGCATAAATCCGGCTCTTTCATATAAATTCCATGCAGCCTCATTTTCAGCATCTACTACTAAATATAAATGATCAAAATCAGGAAACACATACTGTACATATTCTGGTAAATTCATCATAATTGTTGTTCCATAGCCATTGCCTTGATACTTCTCATTAATTGATAAAGATCGAATATACACTACATTATCTGGCGTATCATACCCCTCATGCTGATAATATTTATGAAGTACAAAGAAACCTATAATTTCATCGTGTTTATTTACAACGATATTTGGTCTTCTATCAGGATCATTAATTGCACCATCTAATACATCTTTAGGCAAAGAAGAATAGATTTGTTGACGCTCATTAAGGTGAAAATCATATAGTGCTGTTCTCATACTTTCTTCAAAAGGTTTAATGACAATATCATCAAATTGTTTAGCTTTCATTATTTATATCCCCCTGTGTCTTTAAATATATCATAACGAATTTTACGTTCATTGCGCAATTAAGAACCTATAATCTATATATAAATAATTATATGACAAGCCATTTTATAAAAGTAATAGAATAAAGCCCTCCTTCCAACTCGCTATTCATTTATCTCATTTCGTTAATTTATCAAATACAATTTTTTATAGTATAATAGCAATAATTTATTACTCAATATGAAGAGGTGCAATTGTGAAAATCGGAATTGATGCAGGAGGCACACTTATTAAAGTTGTCACTGAAATGAACAATGAAAGAACATATAAAAAGTGGTTAACTACAGAAATTGATCAAGTCGCTGAATGGTTAAGCCAATTAGATGATGTTGATATTTCCATAACTGGTGGTAAAGCACAATATTTAGATTCATTAATTAAGCATAATGTGAAACGTAGTATTGAATTTGATGCTACTTATAAAGGTATTCAACTCTTCTTAAAAGAAAACGACATTCATTTAAATACTTATATATTTTCTAATGTAGGAACGGGTACATCTATCCATTACGCTACAACACACAATCAAGAACGTGCCGGTGGTACAGGAGCTGGTGGTGGTATGATACAAGGCTTAGGTTATTTACTGACTCAAATCAGTGATTATGACGAATTAGTACAAACTGCATTAAATGGGAATAGAGACAAGATAGACTTAAAAGTGAAACACATCTATAAAGATGATAAAACGCCTATCTCAGGAGATTTAACAGCGGCAAACTTTGGGCACGTGTTACAACATATAAATGAAGATTTCCCAAAGTCAGACCGATTAGCAGCCGTAATGGGAATTGTTGGTGAAACAGTTACGACAGTTTCTATTCATGCCGCAAGACAATTCAAAACTGAAAATGTCGTGTTTATTGGTTCATCATTTATCAATAATGAATTGCTAAAAAACATTGTCGTAGATTACACTGTATTGCGCGGTTTGAATCCATACTTCATAGAAAACGGAGAATTCTCTGGCGCACTAGGTTCAATTTATTGCTAAAAAGTAAGGAGGATTTCTCATGAAAATTATAGAACCAAAGTTAAAAACAGCATTCCAGTTTGCCGAAGATAAATCATTTACGCTTTTACAATCTTCATATGACCTATATTTTAATAAAGCAAAGATTCATATGGATGAAGAAACAAGCCAAATAGATACCGTGTATTTCAATCAATGCACATTTGAATCCGTTGATTTCACGAAATTACACGCCTTAGATGTTGTGTTTAAAGGATGCGATTTATCAAATTGTACTTTCAATGACGCTTCTCTCAATAGAGTTCAATTTATCGACTGTCGTATGATGGGTGCAACATTTACAGACCTTAAACTTAAACATGTACAATTCTCTAATTGCCAATTGAAAATGAGTCAATTTTTAAACTGTAAGTTTGATCATGTACGATTCAATGAGAATCAAATGGCCGAAACTTATATTTCATTTTGCTCACAAAAATCAATGGAACTTGTACGTTGTTCACTTGAATCTTTAGAAGTCGTTGAAACATCGTTAAACAATATTGATTTATCCACTAATGAAATCGAGCAATTAATCATACAACCTTCCGACTTAAAAGGTGCCACCGTTTCAGAATACCAAGCATATGATATACTCCCATTATTCGGAGTGAGTGTGACTTCAAACTAGAAGGTGATTATTATGGATCAAATGATAGATATTTTAAAACGCTTTGGATTAAGCGAATATGGATCTAAAGCTTATATTTCTTTAGTACAAAATCCAGGTATAACAGCTTATAAATTAAGTGAAATATCAAGTGTACCTAGATCGAAAATATATGAAGCACTTAACAAAATCGAAGAACAAGGGATTGCATATTTTAACTTACAAGACCAAAAGAAATATTATTATGCATTACCTCCGAAACAAACGATTCATTTATTTGAACAAAAACAAAACGAAGAATTAGTTCAACTTGAAAAAGAAATCAACAAATTAAATATCGTAACCGAAAATACACCTATACAAATAGAAGTCCTTACAAACGAGACGACTATTTTCAATAATATTGAATACGCAATAAAAAAAGCGAATACGCAAATCACCGTTTCAATTTGGTCAGATATATATCAAATCTTAACTAAAAACATCAACAAAGACATTCATGTACAAGGCATTACTTTCCAAGTCGACCAACCAGGATATGATTTAATCAATCATCGCTACACAAATTATGTGAAAAACTCATTAACATTAAAACCATTTGTAGTGATCGTCGATGATGAATATATGATTTACGGACAGACAGCTGAAACAAATATGCGTGCATATATTAGTCGTGACCGTACACAAATAAAAATGATGAAAGATTATATATGGCATGACGTATTAGTGAATACATATGTCAGTAAATTTGAAGAAGATATAGAAGACGAAATAACCCTTAAGAGAAAAACCTTTTTCTCTTAAGGGTTATTTTATGGGATAATAATTTTACTACGTTGGGATGTAGTAACTACTTTAGTAGTCACTAATAATGTATCAAACTATTTTCCCTCCGTCAACTTTAATTGGTAAATATAATTTCTTTAATTTGTGACCGTCGCGATCTAAATATGCAAGCTCTAAATCATGTTCTCCATTAAGGTCTATAGGCATATAACTAAAAGTCATACGGCCTTCATAAGCACTATGCTTATTAAAATATGCTCGGTCTGGCGTTAATGTTTTACCATTTTTCAGTTTAAAGTCATCAGTTTGCTGTAAGACTTCATCATTTACGCGTAGAAATAAACTTGCATCAAAATTATTATAAAATTTATCTTTATAGTCAGCAGTTTTCTTAATTTTAACATCCATACTTACGAACATTTCTTTTCCTTTAACATCATAACTTAAATTACTAAATTCCATCGTTCCGACACTTATATTATGTTTATGATTGAGAATGATTTTCTCTTCAGTAAAATGATAGTCTTGATATTCTGCATTTACTTTATGATACTGAATACAACCTAAAGTAATAAGTACAACCAAAACTATAAGAGTAGCTACTAGAATTATTTTATTCTTCATTCTAACGCACCTGCTTCAATATGAACCACCTTATCTACAACACTTTCAATATCTTCAAATTGATGGGAAGCGATTAAGATTGTACATCCTTGTTGCTTTAATCTTTCAAGAATTTGTACGAGTATTTCAATACTCTTTCTATCGAGTGCATTGGTTGGTTCATCTAATACAATTAGTTCAGGATCCCCCATTAAAGTTTGAGCAATCCCTACTTTCTGTTTCATTCCTAAAGAGTACTTTCTAACTTTTCGTTTATCTTTAGGATCTAAACCAAGTTATAGTAAATATTTAGTAATTTCATTGATATCCGTTATTCCTTTTAATGCAGCTACTAATTTAAGATTTTTCAAAGCAGTAAATTCAGGTATAATACTAGGTTTCTCAATGAAGACACCTACTTTAAGTGGATATTTTGACCCAAATTTAAGTGGTTCATTATTAATGAGGACTTTCCCATCAACTTTAATCAATCCTAATATAGCTCGTAATAACATTGTCTTACCAGAACCATTACGTCCTTTAAATCCATATACCTTTCCACGCTCAATTTCTAAATTTATATTCTTTAATAACATATGATGCTGATGTTCTTTCGATACACCTATCAATTTAATCATATTTCATCATCACCTCTTTGAAATTTCATGTGATGATCACGTCCTAATTCAAATAACAACATATTCACCACGATAATAAACAGCGCACAATATAAAAAATACGTAAAAGAAAAGCCATGTATCCTCGAAATCAATGATTCATTTAAAATATTAAAATTCAAATCAAATCTTGTTGTGGCAATAATCCAAATTAACGATACCATAAAGCTTATATAAAACTTATAAGCAATGTAACTCCAAATAAATACAATCATTAAGAAATAGACACTTATGATTAAATACGATAAGTGAGCTACGTTATTCCATAGTTCTCCATCAATAATAGAAATGATTAACCATATACCTAGAATGTAAATCAAACTCATAATGAAGGGTATCATGATAAGAATTATCCATCTGCTCTTAATATTTAATAGCATTTGCCACTCTACAATATAATATTGATAGATAACATGTATAAAGCGATAAATGAAAAAAAGAGCAAGAAACATTACCAATATATATAATCCCGGTATCCTATATAAATGCATGTTTAACTCAACATCATTATTACCACGAAAAATAAAACGCCATAAACTCTCTCTTATATATGGTCTAAATAACATTAACACCAACATAAATATTCCGTTTATAATCATGAATGTTTTCCATAAACTTTGTATGACGCCAACAGTAAATTTTAGAATATTCATCGCATTATTTCCTTTTTCGTTATAATCCATTCAGCAATTAAATATATAAACATTATGAGTACCAATTGATACATAATCCATGACCAAGAAATTGAAAATAATCTTTTTGAGTCAATAATCAACCAATTCCACTTTCCACCTTGCATTATGACAAAATCTATAAACACCATCATATTTACAAATACTAATGATATTGCACGGTTAAAAAACTTTAAATACAGAGTAAGTGACAATAATGAAATCGTAAAATGACCTACTATCATCATGCAAGCTGTTACAACAAACACCATATTAAATCGAACTTGGAAGTTCATGGCAATCGTACTTGCCAACAACATTTCGACACTTAATAGTAATGATATGACACCCACATATAGCAACACATCGATCTTTAAATTCTTCCTATATTCAATAAACACTTTATGAACGAACTCATCTCGATAAAACACTATCGTCATAATAGTTAATATAGGTAAAACAACATAAGTAAGCGTAAACTTACTTAATACTAAATTTGTAAATTGAAATTCATCAGAAGGAAAATTACCCACGTTTCCCTTCTGATAGAAAGTCATTAAAGCAAAGAACAGAATATTCCACAGTAGAAATTTTGTATTAATCAATGATGTAAATCTATATTTAATCAAGTTCATATTTGCGTATACCTCTTATATAGAAATACATTGATAAACTGATAAACAATATAAAAGTTAACACAATCGGTAAAACTTCTATATACATAAATTCTGTCCTTCCCATTAAGAAATATATTGGTGGAACTATAAATGGTTTATAAGGCAAGTTTGTTAATATAATTAATAAAATTTGAAAGATAAAGGGACCAATAATTGCTAATATCCTTCTAATAGCATATAAAGAAAGTGTTATCGCAAACACATTCATGATGGCACCCCATATACCGGCCAATAAGATATATAAGAATATATATAGTAACGGCATTGCATAATATAAAGAGACACTTAAAGTCGAAAAACGATATATGCCTATTGGTTTGTTCGTAAATCTTTCCGGAAGTATATTAGGTAGTATTAAAAATTCACCTATAAAATTTATTAACAAAGGGATTATTACAAGTAGCGAAGCAATAACACTTGAGTATAAGATCACCTTTATATCTACTGACTTATTCCCGTGATTTATATATGCATGATGCAGTAAATGTTGTTTACGATCTTGTATAAAAATATCACTTACACCAACAGATACAGCTAAAGGCATAATCAATAGATAAACGATTCGAAAACCACTAGAACCATCAAATAATAAAGATTGTGTATAAGGTGTGTTTTCTAACAGTCCATAAATACCGTAAGTCTGATAAGCATCGGATAAATGCAACAGAGCAATTGTCGTTAAAATGATAAATGATATAAAGAGCTGCAACCTCATTATGCGTAATTTCATATATTTTTAAATTGTTAACACCTTCTTTTAGAACCAAAACATGGCATAATTACTTACTATCTGGACTCCAAAACACCATCACATTTTTCCCATCATGATGTTGGCAATATTATAATACTTTATAAGCATTTTTACTATAATCAGATAATATTATATTATTAATTAATTGCGATTAATTCTTAAAACAAAAAAAGACTGTTGCTATTTAGCAAAAGTCTTTTTAAATCACTATTTGTTTAATTTTCTAGCAAGGCATCGCTTTTAATACTGCTTTTGGATCTGTAATTGTACCAATCATACCTGATTTCAAGTTAATACCTAAAGCGATATTTTCTTGTTTCAAGTCTTCTAACCATTCTTCAAATACTTCTGTTTCTACTTCGATAATATCGTATTCTTCAAAGTCATCACGTTGTACTTTTTCAGCGAGTTTACGTGTACTCCAAACAGTCATCATGTTCGGCAAACTTGCATCTTCTTCTGATACAATGATGAATTGTTTTTGCCCCTTAACTGTTAACCCGTATACATAACTTTCATAACAAATATCTTCTGCAAACTCATCAATTCGGATATCATCTAGCTCACTCATAATTTCTTCAATAAATGAAATTGCTTCTAATTCTATTCCCTTGTTATTTTCATATTTTTCTATGATGAATTTATCTTCTTCATCTAGAATGTCATCCATTTCATATGTTACAAATCTGTCTAGATCTAATTCCATAATTTTATCATATTGAGTTATGTTAAACTCTTTTAAATATGATTCAGCAAATTCTTTTTTCGACCAAATAAGACGGTTGTCTGTATTTTCATCTCTTAGAATCTTGCGATCAATTAAAACAACGTAAAATTTTTCTTTAGCTAATATTTGTTTGAACATAGACATATCCTGGATAGCCATTGTCATACCACCCTTATTTTTATATTTAATCCCAATAAAATATAGTATAGTTAAAAGGTATAAGTCAATAAAAATTACATTAAATGAAGAAAAATTTTTATTCGCTGTTTTTACTTAGTTCTTCAAGAAATGATTGTTCTCTTTCTAAAGCTTTAGATTCGTTTTCTGCATGCCATATTCCAGCAAATCTTGACTTCACTTTACCTTTACCAAAGTAATCTCCATCATAGTAAGAAAGTGGATATAAATATCCTTCTTCGATGTATTTTTTGATTGTATTTATGAAATGTGTATTATCCCCTTTAGCGTGATAACTTAAAAATTTGTGGAATCCTTTGTTCAATCGTTCATTAAGTAAAAGCATGCTCGTTGAGCCATTTTGTCTAAAGTTTAAATCAATCGCAAATATTTGTTCATCTTTATCGATTAATAGGTCAAAACCTGAAACGCCTTTATACCCATGCTCTACACCTTTTTTCATAATTTCGCACCCTGCATCTATTACACTTTTCGGTACTTCTTTTGAATTGATGTTGCCATTATAAAAGCCATATTTATCCGTGAGTTGTTTTACAGCGCCTATATATTGAATACCTGTTTTTTCACTATACGCATATTGTACACAATAATTTTCGATTTCTTCTATAAATTGCTCAATGATAATTTGCTTTGTGTCAGTAGCTTCTTTAATGCGTGATATTGCTTTTTGTAAGTCTTCTTCATTATAACATATCATCACGCCGTAACCGCCGGCAGTGGGCAACTCATCACCTGGTTTAAGAACGACTGGTAGTTTCCAACTTTTCATTTTTTCTTCAAAGTCTTTACTATTTACTATTTCTCGCTTAGGTAAATATTTACCATCTGTCCATTGGTCTAATTTAGATTTATTATTTAAGTCTATAAACCGTGATTTATGGACTGCATATAAGTCATCTTCACACAAATGTTCTCCATGAATATATTGGAAAAATATTTTCTTATTATCATGGGTTAATTGTTGAATTAAATTCTCATAACTCTCTCTGTCTTTATAAGTATAAATATTATTTGGAATTTCCACATTTACTAATTTTAATAAACTTTTAACATTATTGGTTAAACATGCTTCATGAACGATCATAGGCATATTACTTATGATTAATTCTCTAGCAGTTAAAAAATCGGATTGTGCTTCTTCAGTTATTAACCATGGATTATCTTCATATGAAGGTCTCGAATTATAAACGACATAATCTCCATACAAATCTTTAAGTGTTAATGTTAGTGGCTTCCCATACTCATTTTTCATAATAAGTTCTCCCTTAACGTTTGATGATGCTCGATAATTTCATTTCTAAGGGACGCGTTTTCTATAAGTTCTAAACCCATTGAGGCTAGTATTTTCGCACCACTTATTAATGCTTTATCGCCTTGCTTACTGGCAGCTGCCTGACAAAATTCTTTCGTGTGGCCGACTAGATTAGATGGTCCTATTTTAATGTGTGGATGTATAGTCGGTACGATATGACTTACATTCCCTGTATCTGTCGAACCGAAACCAAAATCATCATCAATTACTGCTTCACCAATATTTTCAGCGTGTTTTCTAAACAATTCATCTAGAGGTTTATTAATAATGAATTCATTCACACCATTTTGTATTGGTCGCAATTCATATGTACCACCCGTTTGTATAGCTGCCCCTTCAGCTATTTTGCGTACTTTATCTGTCAGCACATCTAATTGTTTACGAGAAGTCGCACGTGTATAGAAACGTGCATGCGTGAAATCAGGAATAATATTCGCCGCTTCTCCCCCATTTAAAATAACGCCATGTACTTTATCTGTTTTTTTAATTTGTTGTCTTAACATACTTACCCCATTAAAAAATGACAACATAGCATCGAGTGCATTTACAGCTTCAAAAGCGTTCTCAGAAGCATGCGCACTTTTCCCATAGAACTTCACATCAAATACGTCAACAGCCAGTGAAGGCACTGTTACATAAGTCTCATGCCCTGGATGTACCATTAGCGCGACATCGATGTTATCTATAACGCCTGCTTTAACATAACTCGCTTTGGCACTACCGTTAATACCGCCTTCTTCAGCTGGACAACCTAGTACAACGACTTTACCACCTACTTGATCCACAACTTTAGACAAACTTATACCGGCTAATACACTAGACGTTCCGATAATGTTATGGCCACACGCATGACCTAGTCCAGGTAGTGCATCGTATTCAGCTAAATAAGCAATCGTAGGTCCTTCTTTGTTAGAATCATATGTCGCAATGAAACCTGTTGGATGATTCGCAATGTTTTTCTCTATTTTAAAATGATGACTTTTCAATTGATCACTTAATAATCGAGATGCAAAAACTTCTTCATTCCCTAGTTCAGGACGTTCATGAATTTGATGACTCATTGATAAATACAGGTGCTTATTCTGTTCTATATAATTTATAATATTTTGTGATAAATTGCTCATTAACGATTCACCTTTCCAATATAAAGGCGCACTACTTTGTAAGGAGTGCGCCAATCGATCATTTATCTTCCAGTTAACAACTGTAGGAATTGGCACCTTTCCATCATAGGAGGTTGCTGGACTTCATCGGGCCCTTCCCTCAGTCACTCTTGATAATACGTATGAAATTTGATTTTAATTCTAACCTTACCACTCGGATATGTCAATGATTTGTCGCAATATCATTTGACTTTAAATACCATTTCTCTGCTTTTTTCTCAAACTCTTTAATCATACTATCTTTACCTTTATAGTATTCGTCACTATCACCAGGATAATCGACAACTAAATCATGTTTTAAGCGACTATATCTTTCTCTCTCTCCGTTAAAAGTTCTTAAATAATCTCTAAAAGATAATAATCTTAATATATGTGGACTATCTTCATCATATATATGTAAGTGGTGAGAAACCTCTCCATAATTATCGTATTTTTTAAAATACCTATTTCCGATGACACCACGTTCACCTTTAGATTCATATCCTAAAGCTGATAATTCTTGGGTAAACGCATCAATAGCTTTACTATCTTTTACCACTATTAATATATCTATAATCGGCTTCGCAGATAATCCAGGAATTGCCGTTGACCCAATATGCTCTATGTTTATACTATGTTCTTTCAATAACGACTGTAAATGTTTTTTCTCTTCAAGAAAAAGATGTTGCCATATACTGTCGTAAGGGACTACTTGTAACCTTTCCATCTCTTCACCTAATTTCAGAATAATTTATTATATTATCTTATAAAGTAACACATAAAGAAAGTAAAAGAAATCTGAATTGATTGTTTTTTCAAAACTTAGTTGATATAATCAATCCGAAATCAAAGGAGGAATCTTCATGACAAAAATGAATGTTGAAAGTTTTAATTTAGATCATACGATAGTAGACGCACCATTTGTAAGACTTGCTGGAATCAAAGAAGGACAAAATGGTGATGTTATTCATAAATATGATATTCGTTTCAAACAACCAAACAAAGAACATATGGAAATGCCTGCATTACACTCATTAGAACATTTAATGGCAGAAAACATTAGAAACCATACTGACAAAGTAGTAGACGTAAGTCCAATGGGTTGTCAAACAGGTTTCTATGCTTCATTTATAAACCATGATGATTATGACGATGTACTTTCTATTTTAGAAAAAACATTGAAAGATGTTGAAAAAGCAACTGAAGTGCCAGCTTGTAATGAAGTACAATGCGGTTGGGCTGCAAGTCACTCATTAGAAGGCGCTCAACAATTAGCAACTGAATTTTTAGCTAAAAAAGATAGCTGGAAAAATATTTTTAAAGAAGATTAATAAAATAAAAGATCTCCTCATTAGGTTAAGCCTAGTGAGGAGATCTTTTATTTTACATTTTTCTTACTAATTTAATGAGTACATATTGTAAAGGTAGTCTTCCCCACAATGCCCATTTTGGTAATACTTTGCCGTTTAATGGAATATTTTTTTGTGCCATATAAACGTTTGCTGGAAATACTGCTACTAAGAACCATTCGATTAGTTTTTTAGTTAGCTCACTTGGCTTTTTCAATATTAAAAGTAAACCAAATATGATTTCCATTACGCCAGTTATCCAAATAATCGCTTTTTTAAATGGTAAATAACTTGGTACAATGGCTTCAAAACCTTCTGATCTTACAAAATGCATAACACCAGCAAAAGTAAATCCTATTCCAAAAATTCGTCTAACCCATTTCATTACTTAATCCCCATTTCCTTTAAATAACTTTTCCCGAATTTAGGTAATGTTACTTTAAAGTTATCGGCAATTGTTGCACCTATTGAGCTAAATGTATTATCTCCAGATAATTCACGATACTCATTTATACTTGGACTAAATATTAATAACGGTACATATTCACGTGTATGATCTGTTCCAGGCGCCGTTGGATCATTGCCGTGGTCAGCAGTAATGATGACTAAATCATCTTTTTGCAAGGCAGATTGTAGCTCTTCTAGTCGATTGTCAAACGCTTTAATAGCTTGAGCATAGCCTTCTTTATCTCTTCTATGACCATATAAAGCATCGAAATCAACTAAGTTTAAGAAACTGATTCCTGTAAAATCACTTTTCACAACATCGATAAGTTTATCCATGCCATCCATGTTATCTTTTGTTCTAATAGATTTTGTAACGCCTTCGCCATCATAGATGTCATTAATTTTACCGATTGCAATAACATCATAGTCAGCATCTTTCAAAGTATTCATAACTGTTTCGCCAAATGGTTTCAATGCATAGTCATGTCTATTTGAAGTTCTTGTGAAATTACCTGGTTCTCCTACATATGGACGTGCAATAATTCTACCTATTAAATATTTTGGATCTTTTGTTAATTCTCTTACTTTCTCACAAATATCATATAATTCTTCTAAAGGAATAACATCTTCATGAGCAGCAATTTGTAAGACTGGGTCTGCTGAAGTATAAACAATTAAATCGCCTGTTTCCATTTGATGTTTACCATATTCATCGATAATCTCTGTACCAGAAGCTGGTTTATTAGCGACAACTTTTCTACCAGTCATTGATTCAATTTCTTTAACTAACTCTTCTGGAAAACCTTCTGGATAAACTTTAAATGGTTTATCGATATTTAAGCCCATGATTTCCCAATGTCCTGTCATTGTATCTTTGCCTACTGAAGCTTCACTTAATTTAGTGTAAAAAGCTTCTGGCTGATCCACTTTATTAACAACTGGTAAATCAGCTATATTGCCTAGTCCTAATTTTTCAAGGTTAGGCAAAGTTTCATTAAAACCTTCAAGTGTATGTTTTAATGTATGTGAACCTTCGTCACCGAATGCTTTAGCATCTGGTGCTTCCCCTATTCCTACTGAATCCATTACAATTAAATGAATACGTTTAAAACGGTTTGTCATTTGACACACTCCTAATCTGTAATCACTTTATGGATTAAAGTTGGTTGAACTTGTTCATCAGAAATTGTGATGTTCTCTAATATTTTAGACTCTACATCTTCAACATCTTTATTATTAGCATAAATAGTAACTAACGATTCACCTTTTTCAACTTTATCTCCAACTTTTTTATTTAATACTAAACCGACTGCCAAGTCAATTATATCATCCTTTGTTGCTCTACCTGCACCTAAGAGCATTGAAGCTACTCCGATTTCATCAGCTACGATATGAGATACATAACCTGATTCTTGTGCTTTAACTTCGAATGTATATTGAGCTTGTGGTAATTTAGATAAGTCTTCTACGACTGATCCGTCTCCACCTTGGTTTTCAAGGAATACTTTGAATTTTTCTAAAGCTTTACCATTTTGAATTACTTCTAAAAGTTTTTCTCTCGCTTCATCTAAAGTTTCTGCTTTTTTAGCTAGTACAACCATTTGAGATCCTAAAGTTAATACAAGTTCCGTTAAATCCTCTGGTCCTTCACCTTTTAGTGTTTCAATCGCTTCTTTTACTTCTAATCCATTACCGATAGCTCTTCCTAAAGGCTGGCTCATATCAGAAATGATAGCCATCGTATTTCTACCTACATTATTCCCGATTTTAACCATTGCATGCGCAAGTAATTCAGAATCTTCAATTGTCTTCATAAATGCACCGGCGCCTGTTTTAACATCTAATACAATTGCGTCTGCTCCGGCTGCAATCTTTTTACTCATGATTGATGAAGCGATAAGCGGAATAGAGTTTACAGTTCCTGTTACATCTCTTAAGCTATAAAGCTTTTTATCAGCCGGCGTTAAATTGCCTGATTGACCAATAACTGCAACTTTATCTTTATTAACTAAATTGATAAAATCTTGTTCAGTGATTTCTACATGGAAACCTTCAACAGCTTCTAATTTATCAATCGTACCACCTGTATGACCTAAACCTCGACCACTCATCTTAGCAACTGGTACATCAAGCGCTGCTACTAATGGTGCCAACACAAGCGTAGTTGTATCTCCTACTCCACCTGTAGAATGTTTATCAACTTTTATACCTTCAATTTCTGACAAGTCGATTTGATCGCCTGACTCAACCATAGCCATTGTTAAATGAGCACGCTCATCATCAGTCATATCTTGAAAGTATATTGCCATTGCTAAACTTGATGCTTGATAATCTGGTATTTCTCCCGATGTATAACCTTTAACAAAATACTCAATTTCTTCTTTCGTTAATGCTTTCCCGTCACGTTTCTTTGCAATTACATCTACCATTCTCATAGTTATTACCCTCCTGTTTATAAATGAATACGCTTACCTTCAACACAAAATATTAAAGGTACTAAAATAGTACCTTTAATTTTAGTAATCTGAATCAGATGATTCACCTTTTAAAATTTTCACGCCTGCTGAAGCGCCAATACGAGTTGCACCATTATCAATCATAGTTTTAACATCTTCGTATGATCGGATACCGCCAGAAGCTTTGACGCCTAAATCTGGACCTACTATTTCTCTCATCAATTTGATATCTTCTGCAGTTGCACCACCAGTTGAGAAACCAGTTGAAGTTTTAACGAAATCTGCACCAGCTGCTAAAGCTAATTCACAAGCTCTTACTTTTTCAGCGTCTGTTAATAAAGAAGTTTCAATAATGACTTTAGTCGTTACGCCATTAGCTGCAGAAATGACGCTTTCAATATCTTTTTTAACATCTTCATCTCTACCATCTTTCAATGCACCAATGTTAATGACCATATCTACTTCTGAAGCACCTTTTTTAATCGCATCTTCTGTTTCGAATGCTTTAACTTCACTTGTAGTTGCGCCAAGTGGAAATCCGATTACAGTACATACAAGTACATCTGAACCTTCTAGAACTTTTTTAGCATGTGCAACATGTGTAGGATTAACACATACTGATTTGAAACCATATTCTTTCGCTTCTTCTAATAAAGCATCAATTTGTTCCAAAGTTGTATCTGGTTTTAAAGCTGTGTGATCGATATATCTAGCTAATGACATATTGAATCCTCCTAATATTTTTATATTAACTTCATTATAAATGAGCTTTGAACATTTGTAAAATGATACAAGAAAATTTGTTCATCAATCGATTAATGCCTGTGCTGTGTACTGGTCGGTGATTAAAATATTGCTCAATTGACCTTCAAGTGCCCCTCTAATTGCTTCTACTTTATGCTCACCTCCAGCAACTAACACACTATTTTCAATTTCTTTTAGTGCATCCAATTCAATTCCAATTGTACGTTGATTAATTGCTTGATCTGCTACTTTTCCATGTTCATTATAAAATCTTGAGCAAATATCTCCTACTGCTGTTTTCTTAAGTCTTTCTTTTTCTTCTTCATTCAAAAATCCAAGTTTAAATAATAGGGACGAATCTCTCACTGTTCCAACTGTGAAAATAGCTATATCTACTTGTCTACCTTGTTCTAAAATAGATTTAATATGCCGATCTTTTTCAACCATTTCTTTCACTTCTTTAACATCGAAAATTACAGGCAAAGGCAAATCTCGTGGTGTGGCATTATATGCTTGTGCAAATCTTTCAAGTATTTGGTGACTTCGTGTATCTACATGAGAAAAACTAATACCACCTTTCAACTGTATAATACCAATATCTTTCAAATGACTTTGTTCCAAATATTGAGAAACTTGGTACATCGTTTTACCCCAACTGATTCCAATCTTGTCTCCGCTTTTTACAATTTTCTTTAAATATTCTGCAGTTCTTTTACCGATGGCGCTTTGTACATTTAAATAGTCATTGTATGATGCATGTTCGACAATACAATCTTTTAAATTATATTTTGATTTTATGAGTAAAGCTAAACTTTCAGCATTTTGATACGGATCATCAATCTTAATCGTGACGAAGCCATGATCTTTCGCATGATTTAATAACCTTGATACAGTAGGTCTTGATATATTCATCTTTTTAGCAATTGCTTCTTGACTCATTCCTTCTTGATAATAGAGCTTTGCAATTTTGATACTATCCTTGTTCTTTTGTAAATCCATCCCTATTCACCACTTTCTTTCATTCTTATCGTACAAAAATTCGCAAAAAATTGAAACAAATGTTATCTTTAAATTGAAAAAACTTTTATATTTAAAGGAGAAGATAGTTATGACTCAAGGGACACCACATATTCAACCAAATGGTGTAAAAATTGCTAAGACAGTACTAATGCCAGGGGATCCATTACGTGCTAAATTTATCGCAGAAAATTTCTTAGAAAATGTCGAACAATTTAACGACGTAAGAAATATGTTAGGTTATACAGGAACATATAAAGGCAAAGAAGTATCCGTAATGGGTTCAGGAATGGGTATTGCTTCAATTGGTATTTATTCATACGAGCTTTATAATTTCTTTGATGTAGATACAATTATCCGAATTGGTTCATGTGGTGCCATGCAAGAAAATATCAACTTATATGATATTATCATTGCACAAGGAGCTTCTACTAACTCACGTTATGTTGATCAATTTAATGTACCAGGTTATTTCGCGCCAATCGCAGACTTCGGATTAGTTTCAAGCGCTAAAAACAAAGCAGACGAAATCGGTGCAACAACACACGTTGGTAATATATTCTCAAGTGATATATTCTATAACGCGGATACAGAAGTAACGAGCAAATGGGCTAAATTAGGTATTTTAGGTGTTGAAATGGAATCAGCTGGATTATACGTTAACGCTGCAGCAGCTGGTAAAAAAGCTTTAGGAATCTTCACAGTAAGTGACCACTTACTTAGAGATGAAGCTACAACAGCAGAAGAAAGACAAAATTCATTCACTCAAATGATGGAAATCGCTCTAGAAATAGCTGAATAATTATAAATATAGAATAAGAGTCTGGATGCAAACACCCAACTCAAAATAAAAAACAACTCATTTCACTGATTTATTCAGCTAGAAATGAGTTGTTTTTTGTTTTTTAAAATCTACGATTTTGTTCGTGCATGCTTGCCTAGGGTACGCTTCATCGTATACCACATGCTTCTGCAACAACTTCAACAATGTGTTTTACTTTTATATTTTCTTCTAACCCTTCTTTTTTTACACCGAGCAACATTTGTAAATGACAACCTGGATTAGATGTAATGATTAACTGCGGTTCGACTTCTTTGACGTGTGACATTTTTCTATCGAGTATGTCCATTGATGCATCATAATTCACGATATTATAAATACCTGCTGAACCACAGCATATATCTTTTTCTGGCAAGACTTTATAATCAAGTCCTTTAATTCGTTGTATAATTTTCTCAGGTTCATTAAATACGTGTTGCACGTTTTGTAAGTGACATGATGGTTGATATGTTGCTTTTATGTTAATTGGAATGTCTAAATTCAAATTAATATTGTCTAATATGACTGAAATATCTCTTACTTTTCCAACAAATTTTTCTGCGCGCGCTTTCCAACTTTCATCATCTCTCAATAAATGATCATATTCAATTAATGATGCACCACATCCGCCTATAGCATTCACATAATAGTCTACATCATATTTTTCAAGTGCTTCTATATTTAGTTTAGCTAGTTTTTTTGATTTTTCCATTTCTCCTGCATGGTGTTGAAGTGCGCCACAACAAGTTTGCTGTTTAATTTCTACAACTTGTATATCATGTGCTTGTAATATTTTAATTGCTAAATCATTTATATTTGAGAAAAATGCATCCATCATACAACCTCTAAAGAAACCTACTGTTATTTTCTTAGTTCTAAATGGATTTTGTGTTTGCGTCTTTTCTTTTTTTACTGGTGGTAATATTGCTGCCATGTTACCCAGTCTTTCGGGTAATACATCTAATGCTTTTGTCTTATTTATAACAGTCGATATTAAAGGCGTATGATATAACTTCAATCCTTGATACATAATATCTAACATATAATTACGTTCTAAAAATAATGACATAAGTCGAGTATCTAATTTTTTATTTCTTTTTTCTCTTAATACTTCAACGGCAGACTCATATATATCACCATACTTTACATCAGTTGGACAAACTGTTTCACATTGTCTGCATCCTAAGCATAAGTCTATCGCTTCTTCTAAATCTTTTAATGTTACTTTTCCTTCTACAGCGTATTTAACTAAATTAATCCTGCCACGTGGTGAATGTTTTTCTTCTTTCATTGTTAAATATGTAGGGCACGATGGTAAACAAAATCCACATTGCACACAATCAAAAGTCGCATCATAATCCAATTTATCTATTAAATTACTCGTCATGGACTAATACAAACCTTTCATTCTCGTCTGGGAATATTTTTCCTGGATTCAGACGATTATTTGGATCTAGTGCTTGTTTCACATCTTTCATAAACTTCATTCCAGCTTCATCAAATTCATTGTACATAAATGGCTTTTTAAATAAGCCGATACCATGTTCTCCACTTAAAGTGCCACCGAGTTTTAAGGAAGCTTTAAATATTTCAGCAACCGCTTTTTCTGCACGCTTCATTTCTTCAGGTTTACGTTTATCGGTAATAATATTCGGATGTAAGTTCCCATCACCTGCATGTCCGAATACGACTAAATTTAAATCATATGCTTGCCTAATTCTCTCTATTTCTTCAAAAAATGCTGGTATTTGGCTAATAGGAACACTCGTATCTTCGCTAATTTTAGTTGGCCCAAATTTTACAATTGCTGGTGATACAAGTTTTCTAACTTCCCATAATTCTGAAGCTTGTTGCTCATCTTGTGCAATAATCATTTTACAACCTGGTAATGATGCACACGTTTCTTCGATAATTTTCATTTCTGCTTCCAAAGCTAAAGGATGTCCGTCCAGTTCAACTAATAATAACGATTCAGAATCAGCTGTAATATTCTCAATAGGATGCGTAGATAAAACGGCATCTACACAATATTTATCCATTATCTCAATTTTAGAAGGTAGTATACCTGACCTTAAAATTTTAGAAACTGCTTTTCCTGAAGTAATAAAATCATCAAACTGAAGCATCGCCGTTTTAGTATCGATTGGTTTAGGAATAAGTTGTAAAGTCGCTTTCGTAATAATACCGAGTGTCCCTTCAGATCCAACTATTAACTTAGTCATATCATAGCCTGTTACATTTTTCACAGTGCGTCCCCCACAATGAATCACATCACCATTTGCCGTAACAACTTCTAAACCGACAACATAATCTTTTGTTACACCGTATTTTAAACATCTCGGGCCACCAGCATTTTCAGCTAAATTTCCTCCGATAGTCGATATTCTAGAACTTGAAGGATCTGGTGGATACATGAGACCATAAGATTCTGCTACTTTATGAATCTTTTCAGTAATAACACCTGGTGAAACTTCCATCATTAAATCATTCTCATAAACTGTAATGTCATTGTCCCATCTTGAAAAATCAAGTACGAGACCACCATGAACAGCTAGTGGACCGCCACTCAAACTCGTACCGCTTCCTCTTGGATAAATTGGCACATCATATTCATTACACAATTTAACAATATGTACCACTTCTTCTGTAGACATTGGCTGACATATAATATCAGGCATATACTCTCCAAATGAAGCATCAAAACTATAACTTGAAAGATCAGCAACTTCTATAGAAACACGCCCATCGTCCAATTGTTTCTTTAAAGCTTTATAAAGTTCTTCCATGTTATCCCCCCTAAATATCTAAATGTAATTGTGTTTATGATAGCACTGTTTTATGTAATTTTCACTTCATGTGAATACGGTTTCAACAAGGAGAATAGTAGACGCGCACGACTACACTAGGCAAGCACGCACTTTCAAAATCGTAATATTCCAAAATAAAAAAATCTCTTCATTAGGCTACAACCTAATAAAGAGATCTTTAATTCATATATAGATAATACACAGTAAATGATAATTGATTAACCTAAGAATGATTTCAACATCCAGTTATGTTTCTCTAGACTTGTTACCATCGCTAATAGCATATCACCAGTCATATCATCGTTCAGTTTTTCTGCTAATTGAATACCTTCTTCTAATTGTGCAATGACTGTTGTAAAGTCTTTAGATAATTGTTCAACCATTTGATTAGCTGATAAGTTTTTCTCTGCTTCTTCAATTTGTGACCATTCTAAAGCTTCTTTCAATGTTGCAATTGGGTTACCTTCTATTGCTAAAATACGTTCTGCTAAGTCGTCGATATAAACGCTAGCTTCATTATATAATTCTTCAAATTTTTCATGTAGAGAGAAGAAGTTTGGTCCTTTTACATACCAATGATAATTGTGTAATTTAGTATATAATACTGTCCACTCTGCTACTTGTTTGTTTAATACTTCAATTACTTCTTTATTGTTTGTCATTTACTTACACTCCTCTGTAGTTTTCTTTTCTTGATTACAATAATTATTATATTATAATCATTCTAATCTGTCAACGTTTTAGGCGCACTTATTTATAATCATTATAAATAAGGATAGAATAGAAAAAAGAAGGTAAAGTCCTCATTAGGCTTATACCTTCTTTCTATATATATAAACATTTATTTAGCTTTCTCGAGTTTAAGCGGTATTTTTATCTCTTTATCGAGTTTCTTTCCATCCATTAACTTGATGATAGACTCTACGGAAGCTTTACCCATTTTATCTGGTTGTTGTGCGACTGTAGCATCCAACTTACCGTCTTTAATAGATTTCATTGCATCTTCATTGCCATCAAATCCAACAACAATGATATCTTTATCTCCAATAGCTTCTATTGCACCAAGCGCCATTTCATCATTATGTGAAAATATAGCTTCTACTTCAGGATGTGCTTGTAAGATGTTTTGAGTAACATTTAGACCTTCCGCACGATCAAATTTAGCGCTTTGTTTAGCTATTACATCAAGCGATTTGTCTGCAACTTCATGGAAACCTTTACCACGTTCTCTAGTTGCACTAGCTCCAGGAACACCTTCTAATTCAGCTACTTTAGCATTTTTACTCAGTTCATCTAGAATAAACTGACCGCCCATTTTACCCCCTTCAACATTGTCTGAAGCGATAAATGTTGCAACATCACCTTTATCAACTGATCTGTCTAATGTGATAACTGGAATGCCTTCATTGTTAGCTGATTGTACTGAACTTGAAATTGCACTTGAATCAGTAGGATTGATAACTAAATAATCCACTTGTTGTTGAACTAAGTCTTCTATATCATTAGTCTGCTTAGCTGAATCGTCTCTTGCATCTACTACTTTAACTTTCATACCTTGTTTTTTCGCTTCTTTTTCAATACCTTCTTTAATTGAAACGAAGAATGGGTTATTTAATGTAGAAACACTGACCCCAATTGTAACTTCTGATTTCTTCTTATTTGTTTTTCCTTCATTGTCTTTTTTCAATGGTGACTCAAGTGAACATGCCGCTAAAAATAACATAGTTGTCATTAAAAGGATTAAAATTTTCTTCATTTGTTTCTCCTCACTTTAATTGATTATTTTTTTCTATCTATTAAGACTGCTATTAAAATAACTATACCTTTTACAACTTGTTGATAGAATGATGATACACCCAATAAATTCAATCCATTATTAAGCACACCAATGATGAGTACCCCTATTAATGTTCCGACGATGCGCCCTTTACCACCAGTTAATGAAGTTCCACCTAGAACAACTGCAGCGATAGCATCTAATTCGTATGATGTACCTGCTGTTGGTTGTGCTGAATTTAAACGAGAAGTTAAAATCGCACCTGCTAATGCTGACATTAAACCAGAAATACCATAGATTAAAATTTTGACTCTATTTACTTTAATACCAGAAATTTTTGAAGCAATTTCATTTCCACCGATAGCATATGTATGTCTACCGAATGTTGTCTTTTGTAATATAATTGCTAATACGATAAATACGATAATCATTGTGACTGCTGGTACTGGAATACCGAAGAAGTACCCTTTACCAAATAATTGGAACATATAACTATCACCTAAATTGGTAATAGGATTGCCATCCGTTACGACGAGTGTCAAACCTCTAAATATCGTCATCGTAGCAAGCGTTGCTATAAATGGTGCCATGCTACCAAATGTCACTAACACACCATTAAACACACCTAATAAGAAGCCTCCAAGCACACCTACTATCAATGCAACGATTGGATCTAAACCGCTTGTAATTAAAATTGCTGTAAATGCACTAGATAACGCAAGTATAGAACCAACAGATAAGTCTATCCCCCCTGTTAAAATAACAAATGTCATACCAAATGCTATTAACCCATTGATAGACACTTGTCTTAATAAGTTCAATAAGTTGGATAAATCTAGAAACGCTGAATTCATAATACTAATTACTACCACTAATAAAATAAGTCCTATAAATGGAATGATTTTTTCGACAAATGATGTCTTAGCTGCGATTTGTTGCATGTAATTCCCCTCCTGTAGCTAACGTCATAATATTTTCTTCTGTAATATAATCGCCTTCAACTTCACCTTTAATGCTACCTTCTTGAACAACAATCACGCGATCACTCATACCGATTACTTCAGGAAGTTCTGAAGATATCATAATAATTGAAACACCACGTTCTGTTAATTCATTCATCAATTGATAAATTTCCCTTTTTGCACCAACATCTATACCTCTCGTTGGTTCATCTAAAATTAATATTTGAGCGCCAGTACCAATCCATTTTGCTAATACAACTTTTTGCTGATTACCACCTGATAGCGAAGAAACAATTGCCTTACGGTGTGTCTTAATATTTAATCTTTTACTCATTTGATCAGCAAATAAGTGCGTGGATTGCTCTTTTATAAATCCTTTATTAGAAAAACTTTTAAGTGATGGCAACACCATATTATGTTCAATTGAGAAATCTAGTATTAAACCTTCATCTTTCCTGTTTTCAGTAATTAAACCTAACCCATGCTTCATTGCATCTTCAGGCGTTTTTATGGAAACAGCTTGCCCCTTGATTTCAATATCTTTATGACCTTTATCTATTCCGAACAAACTTCGCATAATTTCGGTTCTACCTGCTCCCATCAAACCACTAAATCCAAGAATTTCACCTTGTCTCAATGAGAATGAAATATCTTTAATACCTTGTTCATCATTGTTGAGTGTATTTACTTTCATAATCGTCTCACCTGGTGTAACGGTTCTTTCAGGAAACTGTTCAGTTAAATCTCGACCTACCATTGATTTAACAATTTCATCATAATTCGTATCTTTCGTTTCTTTGTATAAGACAGTTTTACCGTCTCTCATGACAGTTATTTCATCTGAAATCTCAAATATTTCTGCCATTCTATGAGAAATATAAACGAATGAAACACCTTGGCTTTGCAATGTTCTAATCAGTTTAAATAGCTGAGTAATTTCTTTATCAGTTAAAGCTGCTGTAGGCTCATCCATTATAATTATTTTCGCATTAGTCATTAATGCTTTAGCAATTTCAATCATTTGTTGTTCCCCAATGGAACATCTACCTGCTACTTTTTTTAATGAGATGCTGAAATTGAGCTTTTCAAATACTTTTAAAGCTTCTTGTTTCATTTTCTTCTCGTTTAAAATACCAAATTTATTTCTCACTTCTTTACCTATAAACAAGTTCTCTAGAACTGTTAACTCAGGCCATATATTTAATTCTTGATGGATAAACGTAATACCTGCGTCTTCTGACATCTGTGCATCTTTATATTCTACTTGTTCATTTTGAAACTTAATTTCCCCTTTATCTTTTGCATGAATACCTACAAGAATTTTCATTAATGTTGATTTCCCTGCACCGTTTTCTCCCATAAGTGCATGAACTGAAACTTCTTTAAGATTAAAATCTACGCCAGTTAATACTTTATTTTGGCCAAATGCCTTATGTATTCCAGTCATTTCTAACATGGAACCCCTCCTTTAAAATAAAACATCACTTTCCAATATTACATTTGCAAATGGTGTTGCTTCCCCTGTTCTAATGATGGCTACTGTATCTTGAGTTAATACTTTAAAAGTTTCATGTGATACAAATTGCTGCTCTACTTTTGTTTGACTCACTTTTTCGAAGAGTGCTTTATTTTCTGTTTTAATTTCTTCAGCAAAAATCATTTTTTGAACTGACATATGTTTTAATACAATTTCGAAAACGCTTTCAAAACTTGGTACACCAAAAGTCAGTGCTAAATCTATTTTACGCACGCCTTTTGGTATCGGTAATCCACAATCTGCTATCACAATGCGATCTGTATGTCCAAGATCGCTTAATACTTTTGATATGTCGCTATTTAATATGCCAGTTTTATACATCCCATTCTCCTTTAATATCTTCTAATGTAGGCATGCCACTTTGTGCACCCATTCCTGTAACTGAATGACTTGCTGCTAGATTAGCAAAAGCCAATGCTTTTTCTAAGTTATATTCTTTTTGAAGTGCTACAGCAAATGCACCATTAAATGTATCTCCTGCACCTGTTGTGTCTTTAACATCACGTATAAATCCATCTACTTGCACTTTTTCATGACCATTATGATAAACTGCACCTTTTTCCCCTAACGTGACGATTAATTTCATAGGATAAGCTGAAAGTGCATCATCTAAATCACCTTTAAACATAGCATCACTTTCTGTTTCATTCGGCGTTAAATAGTCTACTTTTCCAATGATAGAATCACTAATTTCTCTGTAAGGAGCTGGATTTAAAATTGACACTAAACCATTTTTCGAACAATAGTCTATTACAAATTCAACCGTCTCACTTGGAATTTCTTGTTGCAACAACACGATATCTCCTTCAGATAAAGATTCTAAATGTTTCTGTACAAATGTTGGCGTAACTTCATAATTAGCTGAAGGAACGACAATAATACTGTTGTCTTGTTCTGATAAAGTGATATGAGCAGTTCCAGAAGGCAAATGTGTAACGCGTTCCACACCACTCACAATTACATTGTTATTCTTCAAATTTTCATATATTTCTTTGCCGAAATCATCTTCACCAATTCTGCCAACCATATGTACTTGTTCTCCTAGTCTAGCTGCAGCCACTGCTTGGTTAGCACCTTTACCACCAGGTGTCGTGAAGAAGTCATCTCCTAAAATCGTTTCTCCTTTACCAGGTCTCTTAGATGCAGAGACTACTAAATCTATAGACATACTACCGATTACTATAATATTCTTCATATTAACCTCTCCTCGTTGATTGTCTTTCTATTAAAGTTACATCTAATATTTGATGGTGATCTCTTTTCACACCTTCTAATTGTTTAATCAATTGCTGACATGCTTTTTTCCCAATTAAATATGCCGGTTGATGTATCGTCGTTAAACTTGGCGAATATGTACTTGATAAAGGGATATCGTCATAACCAACAACTTGAATATCATTGGGTACGTTGTAGTTATAGTTATAAAGTATACTCATCACTTTAAATGCCCCAACATCATTACTACAAATAATACTATCGATATGATGTTCTATAATCATGTTGATTAAATCTTCGTCGGATAGTTCTAGTTCGTTGGCTGATATGTAATGCACATGTGCTTGATCTAACGTTGTCTTCGCACCATGAAACCTTTCTCTAAATGATTTATAATTTAAATTCTGTTCTAAAATGAGAACTGACTTTGCATGACCTTTAATCATCGCTTGAGCTTGAAGTTGACCACCTTTAAAGTGATTCGTTTCAACAAATTCATGATTTTCGTACACACGGTCTAATAATACGAAAGGCATATTATATGATTTAAATGAATCAAATGTTTCTTTGCTCGATAGTTGAGACGCTATAATTCCACTGCAATTATGAACATTAAACGTATTTAAATAAGCAAGTTCTTTCTCATCATTGTTATCTCCATTACCTAAAATAATATGATAACCTTGTTCCATTGCTTCGTCTTCAACACCTCTTGCAACGACTGTAAAAAAAGGATTACTAATATCAGGAAGTAATAGACCAATCATTTTAGACTTACGTTTATATAAAGTTCTTGCTGTTTCATTAGGACTATAATTTAAATCTTGAATTGCTTTGTCGATTTTATCTTGTGTTTCCTTTTTAACATAACCACTCTTATTTAAGGCTCTAGACACAGTTGCAACAGATACTCCTGCATATTGAGCGACTTGTTTAATTGTTGCCATCATTCAACTTCCTTTTTGTGTAACCGTTTACATAAAAGGATATCACGCTATCTTTATTTATGCAATATTAATCTAAAAAATATTTTCTTTCTTCAATAGTTGGTAACTTACATTCATTTTTAAACTGCATTTTATGTCGGATTTGAGCAAATAAATCGTATCCAAAGTTTCGAATACATTTCGGAATGCATTTTAAAATCCAACCTAGTAATTGATAGTTTTTTATATTTCGCAGTAAATGTACAATAGCATCCGATTTGATATAAACATCATCCCCGTCAACAACTACAATCGTATCGACATTTTTCAAATCTGGTCTAACAGCTGTTAGATTTTTTCCGTATGCACCTTCAAGTTGAGCAAATTGAAATCTAGTAGAAATTTTATGATCAATTACCCACATAACTGCTCTATTACAATAGCCACAATCTCCATCATAGTAAACAATAGCCATCTGTATCACTCCTAATATCTATTTTCTTTAACGTAACACGTCTTCAATCCAAATAAAACCGAGACGATATTTTCGCCTCGGTTTTATTTTATGATGCTTTACTAAATTCTTTATATTCTTCTTCGTTAATTGTAATAATCTTAAATCCTAAATATCCAAATATAACTGAAATAATTGGAACTGTATAATTGAACACGGCATAAAGACCATAATCCAATACATTTACATTCAATGTTTGTGCGATAAATACGCCACAAGTGTTCCACAAGAAAAATACTGACGTTACTGTACCACCGTCTTCTAGAGCGCGTGATAAATTTTTAGGATGCAAGCGTCTATCTAAAAATGTATTGATATACATTCTTGAAGGTACGACGATTGATATGTATTGTTCTGAACATGAAGCGTTTGTACCTATACATGAAACGATAACTGAAGCGATAAGGCCGCCAGTTCCTTTAGCTATTTTTAATATTTGCGTAATAATAGCTTTCAACATACCCGAATATTCAAGAATTCCGCCAAAAGTCATCGCGACAATTGTCATCGATATCGTATAGAACATCGATTCTAATCCACCTCTATTGAACAATTCTTTAACTAAATCATTTTTAGAATCCAGCACATATCCAGTTTGTAATGTTTGAACGCTATCATGAAGGCTTACACCTTGAATAAATATTTGTGATAAGAACCCTAATACAATACCTACTACAAGTGCAGGGATCGCTGGAACTTTTAATGCTACTAAAATAATAACTATGACTGGTACTAATATGAGCCATGGTGAAATTGTAAATTTATCTAACATTTCAGCGTTAATGCCATCAATCTTTTCTTGATTCATATTAGCTACTGAAAATTGTTGTCCTAGTATAAAGAACACGATTAGCGAAATGATCACAGCAGGTACCGTCGTATAAAACATATGTTTTATATGATCAAATAGATCTGTCCCTGTTAAACCGGCTGCTAAGTTTGTTGTATCTGATAATGGGCTCATTTTATCTCCAAAGTAAGAGCCTGAAATAATTGCACCAGCTATCATGCCAGCAGGTATATCCATACTTAAACCGATACCCATTCCTGCAACGCCTACTGTAGCCATAGTTGACCAACTGCTTCCGATTGCTAGTGAAACAATTGCACATATAACTGCTATCGTAACTAAGAATAAAGAAGGTGTTATAAGTTGCAAACCATAATATATCATTGTGGCTACAACACCGCCCCCAATCCAAGCACCGATAATTAATCCAACTAATATAATGATAACTATCGCTGGTAATGCTAACCTTATACCTTTATACATCATTTCTTCGATTTCTTTCCAACTATAGCCGTGATAGTATGCTACTATCGCCGCAATTGCTGTACCTATCATAAGCGGAATATGAGGTGCTTGTTCTAATACAACTACTGTAAACAGCATACTCATAATCATGAATGCAAAAGGCACAACAGCCCAAATGAAACTTATGCTTTTCTTCGATGTTGATTCATTTTCCATAGAGAAACCTCCTCGCAAATTAAAGCGCTTACATTTTTATATTTTAATATTTTATGACTGTTTATACAACACTATATTTATATGGACCTACAATAAAGTTATAGGTCCACGTAAGTACATCCATATTTATTGATCTTTAAGCATAAATAATACTTCTTGCATGATTTTATTAAACTCTTCTTTGTAGTCATCATTGAAACGTAATATGACTGCTCTTTCGTCAGATTTCAATCTATTTTTTAATATGTATTTCTTCTCAAATAATCTTTTAATTGCGCGAGCAGATTTGTTCTGTTTAATATAACCCTTTTCTATAGCATCTTTTAGATGAACTTCTCCTACTTCGTTTAACTTCATTAAAAAGAAGAATTCATGCTTCTTTAGACCATAATTTTGTTCAATAACTAAAAAGATGTTATCAATTTTATTTTGGTAGTCGAAAAATTCGGAACATGTTGTAATTGCTTCTGAATAAGATTGAGTTGTCATAGTCAGGCCTCCTGATTATTAGTTAATTAAATTATCTTAAAATAATTTTAACACAAAATTAAATAACATCAATATGGAATTTAATAATATATTTGACAATTTATGTATTTTTTAGTGGTCAATTAGCAAACTGATATGACATACTCACAAAATTTATAAATGAACGATTATTGTTAAAACAAAAAAAGATTATAACAGCTTTCTTTATAATCTCAGACTGTCAACAAAGTCACTTAAAGTGAACTTGTTGGCGGTTTTTTAGTAAACAGCGTGATATGTTTTAAAATCTTACGATTTTGAAAGTGCATGCTTGCCTAGGGGTATGGCTCGAGCCTGTAGTGTCTCACTCATACTATTCCCCGGGCGTCAGCACTTTGCAAAATCGTGGAGAATATTTTAAAGATTTTTTGCTATTTATCATGTGGACCTTCACTTGATAAATTCAACGGCTCTATTTATCATGTGGATTCTGACTTGATAAATTCAAAATAAAATTTAACATAGAATCAACTCCTAAATAAAATTTCATCTATTTTATAATTTGATTTGTTAATATTCGGTATTTTTTTAGCGCTGACTCCTGCGGGAACAGCATGATTCGAAGACTACAGGCTGAGAACATGCCCGCGGAAAGCTTGCGCATAAAAAAATGCCGGCAAAGTTTAAAAAACTTTGTCGACACACTGAGATTAAGTGATTGATGTTACTTACCTTTTTTATCTTTCAAATAAAATTCTTTCCCTGTAAAAAACTCTTTCGTTAATGCTTTAACTTTAGGTGATAACATGACAACAGCTATAATATTCGGAATTAAAATACATGCTAAAGCAATATCTAATAAGTTCCATAGTTGTGTTCCTGCACCAAAAGCTCCAAGCGCAATTGATAATACGTAAACTATTTTCATAATAAATCCTGCTGTGAGTCCAAATAAGTATTCTGCCATCCTTGAGCCATAATATATAACGACTATAATTGTAGAGAACACGAAGAACACCATCGAAATAGATACTATCCAACTTCCAAATGTTCCGAAAGCATTATTAAATGCTCTCGCCGTTAGCGCTGCTGATTGTTCCGTTGCATCATCATCTTTCCATACATCTGAAACGAGCACTACGAATGCAGTCGTACTACAAATAATTAAAGTATCTACTACAATTTCACTCACACTCCAGAAAGCTTGTCTAACTGGATGATCTGTCTTTGCTGCTGCATGCGCAATTGGTGATGTACCTAAACCAGCTTCATTAGAATAAATACCTCTCGCGAACCCCCAACGAACCGTAGTCGCTAGCGCTGCACCAAAACTACCACCTAAAGCAGCATCTGGGTTAAAAGCTTTTTCAACAACTAAAGCGATGACACCCGGTACATGCTGAATATTGATCGCAATTATAATGAATCCCATAATACAATACAATCCAACCATTATCGGAACAATCATTTCAGTAAACGTTGCAATACGCTTAATACCGCCAAATACAACCATTGCCGCTGCAATAGCTAATAAAATGCCTGTAATACCCATATCGATATTGAATGTATCTTCAACTGTACTTGCTGCTGAATTACCTTGTACCATAATACTTGGTATAAGCTCAATCATTAATGCAAACGCAAATACAAAGGAAAATATGAGACCGACTTTCTTATTTTTAAAACCTTTTTTCATGTAATAAGTTGGCCCACCTACAAACTCACCTTTATCATTCTTTTCTCGATAATGAATACCTAATACGTTCTCGCTATATTTTAAAGCCATACCTAAAAAGGCGATGACCATCATCCAAAATACAGCACCTGGACCACCCATCATAATGGCAGTAGGCACACCAACAATATTTGCTGCACCAACTGTAGAAGATAACGCCGATGTTAATGCTTGTCTTGGTGTAATGGTTCCTTCACCCTTTGGCTTTTTATTAATGCTGCCAAATGTTTGTTTCATCATATATCCAAAATGTCTAAATTGAATAAAACATAAGTATAATGTTAAAAATAAACTAGATAATAATAAAAGTGTGACGATTGGATACCCCCATAACCAATCAGAAAATGCTACGATTTTTTCCATAAAATGACCCCTTCTCTTTCCTACGATTAGTCAAGTGCTTAAGTTTAAAATAGTCATCACTTAATAAGACCGTCCAATTTTATTTTTTTGAATAAGGTGTTAGACTATATGTGATTATACGATTTAATGTGGGGACATTTCGTAATCGTATAGTTTATGTTTCATTATTAAATAATGAAATGTTTTTAATAGTCGATTAATACATGCGACAATAGCAGTCTTATGAGATTTCTCATTAGGCTGCTTTCTTAATTTATAGTAATAATCTACAATATGATTATTATAACGATGTTGTCCACGAATAATATTCATTATTACCAAAAATAATAAGCGTCTCGCCTTTTTATTACCGCGTTTATTGATGGTATCTCTATAATGTGTCCCACCAGATTGACATCGTTTGATATCAATTCCTACAAAAGCATTTAACTGTTTATTTGATTTGAATCGAGATATATCTCCAAGCTCACCGATTATCATGGCTGCAGTTAGATCTCCAATTCCTGGTATAGAACAAATAATTTCAAAGCAGTCAAGTTCTTGAGCTAATTGAATCATTTCTTTATCTAATTGTGATAATTGTCCAATGGACTTTTTCAATTTTTGAATTAATAATTGTGCTTTTTTAACTAGGAACGAAGATGAATTGACGTTAGGGTAACTATCATTCGCTAATTTAAAAAGTGTTTCTCCATAACTTTCTGCTTTTCGTTGAGATAATCCTTTATCTGTAGATTTTAAAATTGTAGAAATGATACTTTCCATATCATTTTGTTGAACAAAATCAGGATGAGTAAATATTTCAGCGATATTTAAGGCAATCATTGAATAACGATTTTTAAATAGTTTTTTTAAGCCAGGAAATGTTTGATGAAGTATCTCAATAATTTCAACTTTCAATCGATTTTGTTCATTTTCGAATTCTAGATGAAATCGAGCACGCTCACGTAATTCAAAGTAAATATCATCATTTGTATTATTTAAACTATCGGAA
>NZ_JAJNIE010000012.1:0-65396 GCF_022387115.1 Mammaliicoccus sp. F-M27
GCTTAGCTACTGGTTTAGGCTTCACTGTATTAGAAGCAGCAGGCTTCGCCACAGGTTTAGGTTTCACTGTATTAGAAGCGGCAGGCTTAGCTACTGGTTTAGGCTTCACTGTATTAGAAGCAGCAGGCTTCGCCACAGGTTTAGGTTTCACTGTATTAGAAGCGGCAGGCTTAGCACTAGTTTGCAATTGAACGTCGCTAGATTTAACCCAACCTAATGGCGTACCGTTACTATCTTGTAATAAATAGAACACTTGATTATTATAAGTTGATTGTTTTCCTATATTGAATGTTTTACCAGCTTTATTAGTCGCTGATTTAGTTGTTGTATCATACACAGAACTGTAAACACCTGAAATATTTGGATTAACTGTACCTTTATAGTTAACGGCTACAGTTTTAGCTGGACTACTAACAGGTTTAGTTGGTTTAGTCACAACAGGCTTAGTCGGTTTAGGTTGAGACACAACAGTTTTAGTTGGTTTAGGTTTACTTACTACTGGTTTAGTAGGTGTAGTTGGTTTAGGTTTACTTACTACTGGTTTAGTAGGTGTAGCTGGTTTAGGATTAGATACAACAGGTTTAGATGGTGCAGTTAAATGACCTGTTTTATATGAATATTTCTCACGAACTAAATCAATAAGTTCGTTAAAAGTATAGTTATTTTCAGCAAACCATCCATAAGGATCACTATGATCAGTACCGCCTAAATATCTTGAAACAGCATCATGAGACCATAAAGTACCAGTACCATCATTTTCAGCGCTATCTAATGGCAAGCCATAATAAGCCAAGTTAGTGGCAATATAATCAGCATAGTTATTAATAGAACGTGCGAAACGATCACCACCATAAACACGAACAAGTTCTACATGTATGAAACGTTGGTTAGCAACACCACCAGCACCCCATGCAAGATAGTCAGTAGGCGCAACCTCAATAATGTTTTTGTCATCTACAAAAGAATGAACAAAGGCACTTTGATAGTTGTTTTTCATATATGCAATTTCACCTTGAATAGTTGAGTTAGGATTTGCCGTTTCATGTGCAATGATACCTTCAGGCTTACCAACACCATGACGATAAGGAATTTTAGGAATATGACTAGAAAAGTCCTCTACATATCTAGGAACCGCATAATTGTTACTTCTAATTTGGCTGTTTGTTCTTGAACTTACAGTTGGATTGTACGTTCTCGTAGTCGCAGCAGCTCTTCTAAAAGTAGGCGCACCACTAACAGATCTAAACGCAAAAGTACTAACTTGAGGTTTTTCATTAGTTGTTTCTAATTCAACATCTTTATTGCCGTCTTGTTCAGTTACATTATTAGTAGTTGTATCTTCATTAGTAGTTGTATCTTCTGAATCAGCAACGTTAGAAGTATCTTCAGTAGAATTATTTTCCACGTTTTTATTGTCATCTTGATCAGCTACGTTATTAGTAGTTGTATCTTCAGAATTAGCAACATTAGAAGTGTCTTCAGTAGTGTTATTTTTAACATCTTTATTGCTTTCTTGATCAGCTACGTTATTAGTAGTTGTATCTTCAGAATCCACAGTGTTAGAAGTGTCTTCAGTAGTATTATTTTTAACATCTTTATTGCCGTCTTGTTCAGCTACGTTGTTAGTAGGTGTATCTTCAGAATCCACAGCGTTAGAAGTATCTTCAGTAGAGTTATGTTCAATATCTTTATTGCTTTCTTGATCAGCTACTTTATTAGAAGTTGTATCTTCAGAATCAATAACATTAGAAGTGTCTTCAGTAGTGCTATTCTCAACATCTTTATTGTCGTCTTGTTCAGTTACGTTATTAGAAGTTGTATCTTCAGAATCAACAACATTAGAAGTGTCTTCAGTAGTACTGTTCTCAACATCTTTATTGTTGTCTTGTTCAGCTACGTTATTAGAAGCTGGTTCTTCCGAATTAGCAACGTTAGAAGTGTCTTCAGTAGTACTGTTCTCAACATCTTTATTGTTGTCTTGTTCAGCTACGTTATTAGAATCTGGTTCTTCCGAATTAGCAACGTTAGAAGTATCTTCAGTAGTACTGTTCTCAACATCTTTATTGCTTTCTTGATCAGCTACGTTATTAGAAGTTGTATCTACAGAATCCACAGTGTTAGAAGTGTCTTTAGTAGTGTTATTTTCAACATCTTTATTGTTGTCTTGTTCAGCTACGTTGTTAGAAGTTGTATCTACAGAATCCACAGCGTTAGAAGTGTCTACAGTAGTGCTATTTTCAACATCTTTATTGCTGTCTTGATCAGCTACGTTATTAGAAGTTGTATCTACAGAATCCACAGTGTTAGAAGTGTCTTCAGTAGTATTATTCTCAACATCTTTATTACTGTCTTGTTCAGCTACATTTTTAGAAGCTGGTTCTTCTGAATTAGCAACATTAGAAGTGTCTTGAGTAGCGTTGAGTTCAGTATCTTGTGCATTTTCAGTGCTGGCTAAATCTAATGTTGAGTCATTAGATTTAGTTGTATCTTCATTTTTACTTGGCTCATCTATAATAGATGGGTCTTTATACGCTTTGCTACCTGAAACGCTTAAAGATTGGTTTTTTAATTCCTTTTGCTCACCTTGAATTTGACTAGCATTGTTATGTTGCTCAATGATGTTTTTGTTATCATTGTTAGTTGTTTGTTCTGCATTCACTTGATGAGAAACAAGTGTCGTACCTGCTAGAGTCATTGCAACAAGTGCGGGGGTTTTGTAATAGAATTTTTTATCCATAAACAATCTCCTTTGAATAGGTATTTTATTTAATAACAGTATAAGGCTTTTTATCTATGAAGAACGAAAATTGTCTGATTTGTAATGTAAGTTTAATATTTGAGATATATAATATTTTAGTCAAAAGATAATGTCATATGATAGTGGGGGATGTTTTCTTCTAAGAATTCTGCACCTTCAGCTACATATCCTAATTTTTCATAAAATCCTTTTGCATGAGATTGTCCATTTAAAACAGTACCTAAATATCCATCTTCTTTAGCTTTAAGATTTATAAAATTCATCACTTTTTTGCCATACCCATATTTTCTATAGGGCTTTAACACTGCTACGCGTTCAACTTTTGCGTAGCCATTATTATATGTTCTATATCGTCCAACTGCAGCTGGTTCTGAATCATGATATAGAATGATATGTTTAGAAATATCTTCATATTCATCTATTTCAGCATCTAATGGCACACCTTGTTCTTCTACGAAAACAGTTTTTCTAATACTAAATGCATCTTGTTTTTCTATATCATTTTCAACTATTTTTATCATTGTGATACCTCCATAAAATTGATTCATTTTATTATACATTAATATGATTATTAATGGCGTAAGTAAGAATTAAACCGCTTCACATAAGTAATGAAAAGTATAAGCACAAGTGGTTTATATACGTCTCATTATAAAAAAACTGTCACAAAGGTAATTTCATAACTTTGTGACAGTCTATAGTCGTGCGTATTTTAATTTTGAATGGCTTCTCTTCTAACAATTGCTGTATATTGCCAAAATAATCTAAGTTGGTGAAGATTCCAATTTGTGATTCCCATTGTATAACCGCTTGGTGTAAATATTTGAATTTGACTTGTTTCTAATGCAGCGGCAACGAGATATTGTAAGTGGACACTTAATGATTTCATTTCTTCTGTTAGTCCTGTTTCTGTGTATACCCACGAGAATGGTAGGGGATTATCGAAAATATTAATAGCATTGAATATTTCTGGTATTGCTATGATATAACATGCACCATCTACTATTGGATCATGGTTTGCTTGATTATAGTAAAGAAACAACGCTTCGTAATTTTCATGATGTTCATGATTTACATAATATAAATTTTTTCTAAAGTTAGATAAATCTCCAGAATGGATGATTTGATTTTCTAAAGCATCAAACATCGTATTGATTTGTTCATACTTTTCATAAGTTTTACGTTCAATCATATTATCCCTCCTTCACTAGTATACTTCTGGACTTGGTTGCTGTGTATTAGGATCTACGCCTTGGTTATATTGTTCAGGAGCTTGTTGTGGTGCTTCTTGTGGTATTTCCTGAGATGGCACTTCCTCTGAAGGAGCTTGTTCTACAGGAGCCTGTTCACTAGGTTGTTCTACAGGTTGTTCTACCGATTCTTCTGTATCAGGTTCTATTGCTGGCTCAACTGTTTCAGCGGAATCGTCAGGATTAGCTGGATTACCACTTTTCAGACTTTTTTTCGAAACTTCAACATAAGGCATTAAATCTCCATACGCTTGAGTCATAAGGTAATTCATCATTTCTGTTTTCTTAGTTTGTGGTAATTTTAAATCTTTTCTAAGTTTGTTAGACAACTCTAATAAGTTATCTAAATCTGGATTGAAGAAATAAACACCATTATAATTAGCATCTGTACCAGATAATTGCTCTGTTTTAATTTTGACTTTACTAGAAGAGTACGTAGTCGCTAAATTTTGAATATCTTCAAATGAGAAATTATGTTTAGCATTTTTACCTACAATTTTAACTAAATCATCTAGCTTATTAATTGAATTCGTTTTTTGTGCTTTTTTGATAATCGCTTTTATCATTTCCATTTGTCTCTTACCACGCTCTAAATCTGAATCTTGTTTTCTTGAACGTACAACGGCAAGTGCTTCATCACCAGTTAAATTCTGTTTACCTTTTTTAACTTTAATTCTGCCCTTATCTTCTGTGTTAGGTTCATTTAAGTTGAATGGAACATCATATTCAATGCCACCCAGTTCATCAACTACTTCAACAAAAGCTTCCATATTGATACGTGCATAGTAGTCAACTGGAACATTTAATGTAGATTCAACACTTTCCATTGAACCTTCTGGACCATCTATTGCATGAGCATGTGTAATCTTGTCATAGTATTTAACGGCAGGTATATAGCTTAATGTATCTCTTGGAATACTTACCATACGGATTTGCTTTTTATCTCTATTAAATGTTGTGTAAATCATTGCATCTGTACGAGATTGGTCAGCTTTTTGGCCGCCTTCACGTCTCGACTTGCTATCATCTACACCTAAGAATAGGACTGATATATGATCCAAACTCGGATCTACAGGTCTATCCCTTAAAGATGATTTGCTTTTTTTAGAATCAAGAAAAGAATCATTTATAGCACCTTTAGTTTCAAGATAAAGCATAAGACCAAATACTACGGGTAGAATCATGAGAATTATTGACATCAAAAGTAAACCGATCTTTGAGAATCTTTTCATATTTTATATTTACCCTTCTATTCGTATTGTGATTTTAAATATCTATTTTTGCATATTATACATCATATATGATTATACAAGTAAAATTCAACAATTTAAATGAATTACGTTTATGGATTAATAAATGTATAATGTAAATTTCTTGTAAAATTTATGGAAATGGTGTAAATTATAGTGAAGAATGTGAGGTGAAACAAATGGCAAAAGTACTAGAAAAAGATTTGAATAGCATAAGTGAACAAATTGAATTGAATAGAGAGAATTCGTTTGATGTCATTAAGCCACAGACAATTAATGTACTAGGTTTGCCATTTGCAAACTTAACAGCATATGAGATGGTTGAGCGAATTAAATATTTTGTCAATCAAGAAACGAATGATAATTTATTTATCGTAACCGCAAATCCTGAAATAGCACATTATGCTTATAACAATAATCATTACCAAAGACGTATTAAGCATGCAGATTATATTGTACCAGATGGTATTGGTATCGTTAAAGCAGCTAAATATTTGAATACACCTTTGAAAGAACGTATTCCTGGTATAGAGTTGATGGAAGAAATGTTGAACATTGCGAATGCTAGTAGTAAAAGAGTCTTCTTGTTAGGTTCATCTAAAGAAGGCGTGAAAGCTACTAGAAAAATTTTAGAAGCGCAATATCCTAATATCACATTCGACCATAAACATGGTTATAAGCATGTTCTGGATTATAAAGTCACTAAGAAGATTAAAAAATTCGATCCTGACTTTATTTTTGCAGCAATGGGATTTCCTAAACAAGAAGACTGGATTTACTATAACCGACATCACTTTAAACATACCGTGATGATGGGTGTAGGTGGATCATTTGATGTAATAAGCGGAAATGTTAAACGTGCACCTAAAATGTTTATTAAACTTAACTTAGAATGGTTATATAGAATTATAACAGATTTAAAACGTGTTAATCGTGCATTTAAGATTCCAATGTTTTTAAAAGAAGTACAGTTTCAAAAATCAAGCAGACCTAAAAAGAATAAATATGATTATATGAAAAATAGATAATTTTTAATAGAGCATCTTGTTATTGTGGGCTATGGCTTACATCAACAAGATGCTTTTTTATTAATTTTATTGTTAACTAAATGATATTATAGAGTTAACAATAAAAGTAGGTGAACAATTTATGGAAATATTAGATTTAATTAAAGAACAAGTAAGTTTAAAACAAACAGAGAACGCAATTTTTATAGAAGACGAGCCAATCTCATATAAAGAATTGTGGGAGGAATCTGAAATTTTAGCGAATAAGTTAAGTTATTATCCTGAGAAAGTGATGATAGGTATTGCGATTCATCATCCACTACAATTTATAAAATGGTATATTGCGGCATTAATGAATAAGCAAATTCCATGTGTAGTCGATGCTAATCTAACAAATGAAAAATTAAATGAATTGGCACATATTTATAGTATACAAGTATTTGTAAATGATGCTAATGACATCACATATATGAAACATTCTAAACTTAATAATGTTCCTGATGATATTTTACATATTGGTTTTACTTCAGGTACTACAGGTACTCCAAAAGCTTATATGCGTAATCATGATTCTTGGATTAAGTCTTTTGAGTATAATGAACAGTTAATGAACGCTTATAGCCAAATTATAGTAGCGCCTGGTCCTCATGCGCATTCTTTATCTTTGTATGCTCTCATTTTTGCTTTAAGTAGCGGGCGAGGATTTATAGGTCAACGTAATTTTAATGCGCAATCACTTGAAAAAGTGATGAACAATATCAACCAGCCTAAAGCACTGTTTATTGTGCCGACGATATTATATAGTTTGATAAATTATAAAGTGAATTTAAACAATGTTAATAGCATATTCTCATCAGGTGCCAAATTATCTCCTAATATATTTCAAACATTTAAAAATCAATATCCATATGTAGATATTATTGAATTTTTTGGTAGTTCAGAAGCGAGCTTTATTAGCTATAATATTAATGGAGATGCACCATGTGGTTCAGTTGGTAAACTATTTCCAAGTGTTAAAGTTAAAATAGAAGACCAAGATAAAGATAATGTTGGAAGATTGTATGTTAAAAGTGACATGACCTTCAGTGGTTATTTAAATGAGGAAATGAGAGAAGATTGGATTAAAATAGGTGATTGGGCTTCCATCACAGAACAAAATGAATTGTATTTATATGGTAGAGAAAGTGACCGATTAATTATAGGCGGCAAAAACATTTATCCTGAAATCATTGAACAAAATCTGTTGAAATGTGATGAAATTGAAGAGTTGATCATCATAAGTGAAAAACATGAAAAATTTGGTGAAATAGCTGTCTTAATTTACAAAGGACAAGTAGAACTAACGTATTTAAAAGTCAAAAATTTCTTGTTGAATTGTGGTTTAAGTCGTTATGAAATACCATCTAAATTAATAAAAGTTAACAAAATGTTATATACATCTAGTGGAAAGATAGCTAGGCATAAGATGAAATCTACATACGATTTAGGAGGAGAACGATGGAACCAGTTATTGTAGCTGCAAAAAGAACACCATTTGGTAAATATGGTGGGATATTTAAACATTTAGAACCTGAAATGTTATTAAATCCTTTATATGAATATTTATTGAATGAACATAGTGATGCTTTAGAAAATTTATCAGAAGTCGTGTTAGGGAATGTCGTAGGAAATGGTGGAAATATAGCAAGAAAGTCATTGTTAGAATCTAAATTATCCAAACATATACCTGGTGTAACAATTGATAGACAGTGCGGTTCTGGACTTGAAGCTGTTACGTATGCTTGCAGAATGATACAAGCAAACGCTGGAGAGATCTATATTGCAGGTGGTGTAGAAAGTACGAGCAGATCACCATGGAAAATAAAAAGACCACAGTCAGTTTATGAATCCGATGTTCCAAACCTTTTTGAAAGGGCTTCTTTTGCACCTGATGGAGAAGATCCATCAATGATTGAAGCGGCTGAAAATGTTGCTCAAGTTTATCAAGTTTCAAGAGAAGCTCAAGATGAGTTTGCATATTCTAGTCATCAAAAAACGATAGCTGCTATAGAACAAGGGCATATATCTCATGAAATATTACCAGTTAAAGTGAGGAATGAGTGGATTGATCGTGATGAAAGCATTAAACCAAGGTTGAATTTAAAGACATTGTCTCGCTTAAAGCCATTAATTAAAGATGGCACTGTGACTGTCGGTAATAGTTGTATGAAAAATGATGGTGCAGTTTTACTTTTGATTATGAGTAAAGAAAAAGCCGTTTCATTAGGATATGATGAAGGTTTAGAATTTGTAGATAGTGTTGTGAAAGGTGTAGATCCAAATATATTAGGTATCGGTCCTGTGCCCGCAATTGAGCAATTGTTAAAAAAGCGTGATTTAAGTATTAACCAAATTGATGGTATTGAATTTAACGAAGCGTTCAGCTCACAAGTATTAGCATCTAAAGAGATGTTAAACATCCCTGATGATAAGTTTAATATTTATGGAGGTGCATTAGCTATAGGTCATCCATACAGTGCAAGTGGCGCTCAGCTTATAACGCGATTATTTCATATGAAGCATATCGACACATCGATCGCTACAATGGGAATAGGAGGAGGAATGGGGCATGCAGCACTATTCAAAAGATGGAATGGAAGTCATTAATATACTTTTTAATAAAGAAGAAGTAGATGCATATAAAACGATCGTGCAAACGAATGATCAATCTGAATTTATTCCTGTTCTATTTTTAGCAAGTGTATGGTCGAAATTTCAAATATTCGAGCATTTTCTCAAAAAAGAAATATATTTAAGAGAAACTTCTGTCGATAAGTTAAAAGATTTAAGTGTAGATACAACGTACGAAGCGGTTTTAAGAAAAGAAAAACAATATAAAATAAAATCATACAACATTTATCAATTTAGTCTAACAATAAAAAAAGATTCGATAACATATGTAACAATTAAACAAATGTTTATAGAAAAGTGAGGTAAGGTATGAAATTCGATAAAGAAGTCGTTGAAACATATTTAAAAATAATTAATGACAATAATCCTATTCATAGTGAAATTGTACCAGGCCAGCTCGTATGTGAATGGTTATTAAATGAAGTTAGCTGGCGAAAATATACAGTGCAATATAAGAAACCCATATATATAAACGAATTTTTGAAAAAAGAAATTACGAAAGACAAGATATACTGTACCAATGAACATGGAATCGTGAAAATAGTAGTAAAAAAAGAAAAGGTTGAAACAAATTAATTGTCTCAACCTGAAATGCTATTATTTAATATAAAAACGTGTAGCATCTAATTCATCTTTAAACGCTTTTTTATCATTAGCAGACTTTTTATTAAATTCTTTTAAGAATGATTGGTATTTCGGTAATACTTCATCAGTAGAACCAAAATCTTTTAGCTTTCCGCCTTCAATCCAAGCTATTTTAGTACAAAAATCTTTAACTTGACCGATGTTATGGCTGACAAAGAATATTGTTTTTCCTGCCTCTTTAAATTGATTCATTTTATCTAAACTTTTTTTAGTGAAAGTTTGATCGCCTACAGATAAGGCTTCATCAATAACTAGGATATCCGGATTTACAGTAACATTAATTGCAAAGCCTAATTTCGATTTCATACCACTAGAATATTTTTTAACTGGTTGATATATGAATTCTCCTAACTCTGAGAATTCTATAATTTCAGGTGTTAGTTCTTTAATTTGTTTTTTATTAAATCCTAAAAGAAGCATCTTATATTCAATATTATCTATACCGTTTAATTGTGTATTTAATCCAGTATTAATTGCTATAACATTCACGTCACCATGACGTTCTATTTCGCCGCTCGTAGGTTGTAAAGAACCACCTATAATATTGCTTAATGTAGATTTACCAGACCCGTTTATACCAACTAGGCCAATAATGTCTCCTTCATAAGCAGAGAAAGTAATATCTTGTAAGGCAGAAAATCGTTTAGACTTATGCTTCGGTATAAATACATCCTTTAATCTTTCTTTATTGCTACGGAAAATTTTATATTCTTTTGTTAGATTATTAATGATAACTGATTCATTCATATGTACTTCATTCCTTATAATTATTAACAACTCTATTATGCATTATTTTTTGAGTTTAGTAAATTTATTGTAAATTTTGTGAGAATCATGTAAATTAAATATGTTCTGTATTTATGAGAATAACCTAAAGATAAATATATCATCTAATGGCAATTGATGCTATATTATTGATTAAGTAATAAATGTCTAAGCGAGAGAGTGATATTCATGCATGCTGTATTTACAGTGATAAAAGAACACGTTAAAAACTTTTATTTAATACAACGATTAGCACAATTTCAATTGAAAATTTCCAATCATGACAACTATCTAGGACTAGTGTGGGAATTAATTAATCCTATCCTACAAATATTTGTTTATTGGTTTGCATTTGGATTTGGTATTCGACAGAATGGTCCAGTTGATGGTGTACCATTTATCTTATATTTATTAGTCGGTATTAGTATGTGGTTCTTCGTGAACCAAGGTATACTTGAAGGAACAAAATCAATAGGCTCAAGGTTCAATCAAGTAGCAAAAATGAACTTTCCGTTATCAGCAATTCCGGCATATATTTTAACAAGTAAATTTTATGGTCATATAATCTTAGTTGCTGTAATAGTCTTACTTTGTATTCCAGCGGGAATAGTTCCTTCTATATACATTTTACAACTATTTATATATTTACCTTTAGTTTATTTATTTGCATTTTCAGTATCATTGCTGACTTCAACATTAGGTGTGCTTATACGTGATACTCAAATGGCGATGCAAGCTATATTAAGAATGTTATTCTATATGTCACCGATATTATGGATACCAGATAAAGGGTCTGTTATCGAAATGATTATGAAATTTAACCCAGTGTTTTTCTTTGCAGAAGGCTATAGAGCTGCAATTCTTTATGATAATTGGTACTTAATAGAACATTGGCAACTAGCACTTTATAACATATGTGTAACGCTATTATTCTTTGTTGTAGGTGCAATTTTACATGTTAAATTCAGACAAAGGTTTGCTGATTTTATTTAAAATATTAATAATTAAAATAAGGATTGCTCATAAGAGTAATCCTTATTTTATAAAGTTACTTAATAAATGTTAGGAAGTGTCAACGTGATTAGAAGTGTGATTAAACAAATTTATCTTTCAGCATTACTTATATTTAATCGATTTTTTAAACATAATATAAAAAGTAGAAATGCTGTCGTGTTTATGACATTTAAAGAAGACGTGCTGCCAATAATTGAAGCATTAAAAAATGAAAATTATCATATTACTATAATTGCCCATCCACAATGGATAGAATTTGCAAATAACTTAGAAGTTGATAAAGTGATAAACTTAAGAAACAAATATGTATTGCAACAATTAAAGGCTATTAAAAATAGTAAGACGATTATTATCGATACATATTATTTATTACTAGGCAGAATAAGTAAATCAGCTGAACAAAATGTTTTTCAAACTTGGCATGCTGCTGGAGCATTGAAAAAATTTGGGCTTGAAGATAATAGTATTAATAAAAAAAATAAGCAGTTAATTAAAAATTATTTAGCGGTTTATCATTTTACTGATTATTATCTTGTAAGTTCAGACATTATGAAAGAAGTGTTTATAAAAAGTTTAGATGCTAAAGCAGAACAGATGTTACCATTTGGATTACCAAGATTAGATCACTATAAAAACAAACATATAAGTCATGAGCATTCTAAAAAAATGGCTTTATATGTGCCAACATATAGAGACTATACGACTGACATCCATACAATAGATAAAAATGAATTTGAACAGATGTGTCCTAACTATGAACTTATAACTAAATTACATCCGAGCATTAAAAACTATGATTCAGACGAAAGAGATATACAAGAATTGGTTGAAATGGCAGATGTTATTATTACAGATTATAGTTCACTAAGTATTGAAGCTTCTATATTAAATAAACCGATTGTATTTTATTGTTATGATGAAGAAAAGTATGATGAAATGAGAGGTTTAAATAAACATTATTATGAAATGACAAAAGAGAATAAAGCATATGATCTAGACACACTTTATAAACTGGTCAATCAAAGTAAGCTTAATAATGAAATTAAACCGATGTGGCATCAATATACGAACTTTGATGCTACAAAAAAACTAATTGATTTTATAAACAAAGGAGCTTAACCCTATGGAAGTAAGTGTCATTATACCCATTTATAACGCCGAAAAAACAATAGAAGAAACAATTCATTCTATAAAAAGTAACTATGAACATGAAATCATTTGTATTAATGATGGCTCTAAAGACAAAAGTGCAGATGTTATTAGTAAAATAGATAATCCTAATATCGTTTTAGTAAACAGAGAGAATAAAGGCGCAGCAGCAACGAGAAATGAAGGAATTAGCATTGCTAAAGGCAAGTACATTATGTTTTGTGATGCTGATGATAAATTAGGCGATGGAATAATTGATAAAATGGTAGATGCGATAAAAGAAAACAACACAGATATCGTTGTAGGGAAAGTATTACATTTAATTGGTGAAGAAGTTCGACCAATTAAAACTTATAACGAACTATCAGCTATCGAACATACTTCATTAAATAGGACACCTGAGATTACTCAGTCAATAGGACCATATGGTAAATTATATAAAAATGAAATTATAAGAGATATTAGATTTGATGAAGATATAACTTTTTGTGAAGAACATACATTTAATTTAAAAGCGTGGTCAAACAGTAAAATTACAATAATAGACGACCAAGCATATTTATATAATATTGGTATTGAAGATTCGATTGTTGCAACAAGCTATAAACATATTGAAAAGTATTTAAATGATGCAACAGAAGTAAGAAAGAGAACTTTGGATATTTTGAGTGGTTTAAAAGAAAAGGTGAGTAATTATTATAGCTATAGAATGGACTATTTAATAATTTACTTTTTAATCCGCAATAATTTCATGAAAGTAGACGATCTAAATCACTTATTAAATCCAGCCGTCAATTATTTGAATGTTGTTGAGACGATTGAAACGGATAGTGTTCATGACTTAAAAGAATTGGTTTTAACAATTTCTACTGGTGCTCATTACAATAAGTATGTAGAAGTATCGAAAGGATTGAAAGTAAACTTTGACAAGAAAACTTATAGAAATTACCAAATGAAACTTTTAAAACTTAAAACGAAAATGAATTTAAGAAATATAAGAAATAAAAGTAAAAAAATAGCTCATTAAATATATGTAAAAAGTATTTAAAAAAGTAGAGACAATCATCACGATTGTCTCTACTTTTTCTTTATTAATTTTTGCTTAAGAATGTCATTACAAATATGCTTTAATGCTTTTTCAGTTTCTTGATGATAAGGTTCGTTTAGCTTATTGCTTGCTATAGATACAATGTATCGATCATTTGAATAAGAAATAATATCATTTTGATAAAATATACCTCTATATCTCTGATAATTTAAATAACTATAAAAGCCATATCTATAGCTACCTGGATAGATATTCTTATTACCAGTTGATAGCAAGTTTGCAGTGGATGAACTAGAAAGCATTTGTCCCGATTTAAATTTATTGATGAGTTTAGCCATATCATCTGTAGAGGTATATATATTGCCGGCTCCATCATATTTATCTAAATTCTTTGGTTGAGTATATATGTAGAGATTATTGATAGATTTATATCCATTAACCATATATTTACTATGTTTAGCTGATGTATATCTAGCTGTATATTTTAAATGGGCTTTCTTAATAATCAGTTCATTAAGGTTTTCTTCAAAAGATTTTTTAGTAGCTTTTTCTATTACCTTAGCTATTGTTATGTAATTGGCATCACTGTAGTGATATTGATGATAATGACTAGGTACAACGCCTCTTAATTTAATACTTTCAATAGCGCCATCTAAACCATTGTAGTATGGAATTAAATTAACTTTAGCTAATCCACTACGGTGTAACATTAAATCTTTAATAGTTATTGGGTATTTATTTTGAAAGTTAGGTATATATTTATTTACATTATCATTTAAATTGATTATTCCTTTTTCTTCTAATTGTCTTAACATTAAACCAGTGATGAATTTATTAGCAGAACCTATTAAATACATGGACTTAGAGTCATTTTTTATGCCATTATCAAAATCTCTATACCCGTAGCCATTGCTCATAACTAACTTATTATCTTTATATACTGAGATATTTCCATTGAAATTTATTTTTTTAAATATCGATCAATATCTTTATATTTAGAAAAAGATTTTGTATGTTGTTTATCAATAGCTTGCTTATTTATAGGCTTTTGGCCTTTATAAGACTGGTTGTTTTCTTTTGTTGTAGTACCTTTCTTATCATGTAAATTTTTAAGTTGCGTTATACCAAATATAATGACAAATCCTACTATAATACATATCAAATATTTATATGATTTTTTCATCTGTCTCTCCTGATGTTTTTTTACTCTATATTACCATAATTGCTAAAAATTGACATTTATTGTTATAAAAAAGAACACAGCCAAGTGTTCTATTCGTTACCATATAACTCTTTTTTAATTTGAGTTGTTGAGATGCCTTCAGTTCTTTTAAGGTAAATAACTTCACAATGATCTTTTAAGAAGTCAAATTCACCTTCCCAATCATGTCCCATTAAGAATGTATCAACTTTGTAATTTAAAACGTCATCTGTTTTTTGTTCCCAGTTGTTTTCAGGTACTACAAGGTCTACATATCTAATTGATTCTAACATCATTTTTCTTTGTTCATAATTATAATATGATTTTTTATTTTTCAGCTTATTAAATTCATCCGTCGAAAGTGCTACGATTAAATAGTCACCATGTTGTTTTGCTCTTCTTAAAAGCTCAATATGACCATAATGTAATAAATCATAAGTTCCATAAGTAATTACTCTGCGCATTTTTTCACCCCATTATTTTATATACTTAAGCTTAATATATATATGGATTATTGTAAACTATTTGTATGTATTGTAAACTATTTGTTAAGTAAGTATGAAGTATTTGTTATCATTAATTTGAAGGGAAATAAAATGACGAATTTAGAGAAAGTATAATTATTTTCAATTTATTGTTATTAGGCGTTATAATAATTTGGAAACGAATTTAGCTGGAATGTATCATAGTAGCATTTCATTTCTATTTTCAGATTAAATATAATACAGAGATTTCATATTACATTATTAATATAATGTAATATGTATAGTTAATGAAGTCAATTTATTGTATTAATTTAATGATATACGAGGTGTAAAATGATTAAAGTTATAGATTTTCATGAGCAATTGGATTTAAAAAGCTTTATAAATTCATATTGTCGTGAAGCGAGTCATATTATTTTAAAAGATAAAAATACTCAAGTTAGAGATGAAGCAGTAAATTATACAGAATTGGATGACCATTCTTTTATAGTTGACTATACGAACAATGGTTATTATACAAATGATAGTAGATATATGGGGAAGACATTTATAACAGTTAATGACTGGTTTAATAATATAACGCTTCAACCAAATATAATCTTTCGGAAAGAAGATTTAAAGTGGCTAATTTCAAACGTTGAATGGGAAAACATTTTCGATATTACATTAAATGCTTTGATTTATTTAGATGAAATTAAAATAGATTCACATGTTGTATTTAATTTTAATCATCAAAATAAACCTAGTGCACAGTGTTTGAAGTCTTTCAAAGGACAAAACATTGATTCAGAGTCGAAATTTTATATTAATAAATTGGCAATGTTAAGCTCTATAAATCCTGTGTTTGATACGAAAGAAATAAACTTACCATATAATGCAAGAACGATAGACAAGATTATGTTGAAAACAAAATTCAAATTACCAAAAAGTGCTTATCAAAATTTAAATAAGAAAGCTGTCCAAAAACAAATGCAATCTATCAATATTTATGAAAAAGATAAATCACAATTAAAGCCTCATATTGTATTTTTAGGTTTTGATTTTGGATATAGAGGTAATTCGAAATATTTGTTTGAATATATAACTGAGCAACATTCTAAATACACAGTGTACTTCGTTACTAAGGATAAAAAAGGTGATCATTTTATTTCACCAGATCATGCTTCTATAAATGACGTGATAGAAAAAGCTAGCGTCGTGATACTAGAAAGTTATTTACCAGATCATATTAAACCTAATGGTACGATTATACAATTATGGCATGGTACACCATTGAAACGATTATTCTTAGATAGTAAAGAACCGAAACAGAATAATGATATTTATAATTATAGAGCACGTAAATACAATAAGTTGATTAAGCAAGATTATTTTATTACAGATGTGGCATCAATCAATTATGTGTTTGAATCAGCTTTTCCAATGCATGAAACTAAGATAGTGTCATGTGGATATCCTAGAAATCAATATTTATTAGAATATCAAACTAATTCGAATGAAGTAGATCGTATAAAGCAACTGTTAAACTTAGATAAGGATAAAGAAACGATTTTATATACACCTACATGGAGAGATAATAAAGAAAATGATTTTTTACTAGTATTTCCTGAAGAAATAAAGTTTAAATATAATATCATATACAAATATCATGAAGAAGATCAATCGAATAAATATAAAAATGATATCGATATTAACCAATTTGAAACTCAGCAGCTTATATTAGCATCTGACATTGTCATTAGTGATTATTCTTCTATTATTTTTGATGCATTAACGATTGATAAAAAGGTATACTTATATACACCTGACTTTAAAGATTATGATTATCATCGCGGTCTTTATAAACATGTATATGAATCAATTAACCAGAATCAATATTTTGAAAAAGCGCTTTTATTCAAAGCTATAATGGATAATCAATATAATATGATTAATGATAAATATATCAACAAAAATAATGATTCATACGAAGCTATCACTCAATTGATAGAAGATGCTATGATCTGAAATAGGGGATTGTTATGAAGTCTTTTACATTTTTAGTTCACAATATATATCATATGGGCGGTACAACGAAATCAATTTCAAATTTGGCGAACATATTAAGTGAAAAAGGTCATCCTGTAAAAATTATTTCAGTTTTTAAAGCGAGACAAAAACCATACTTTGACTTGAATGAAAAAATTGAAATAACATCGATAATTGAATATAACAAAACGTTTAAAGGATTAACTAATATATTGATGAATAGAATCAATAAATATACGCCTATGCTTAAACTGAAAATCATTCATCCATCTGAACCAGGATTACATCAATTTTCAAGCTATATAGAAAAACAAATTGTTCGAGAGATAAATAATGTTGATACAGAAATTATTGTAGGTACTCGTGCAAGTTATAATTTACTCATTGCTGAATATGCACCTAATGATGTTTTTAAAATTGGTATGGAACATATGTATTTGCATGCCCATGATGAACAATATCAAAAAGATATTTTGCGCACTTATAATAAGCTAGACTTAGTTACAACATTAACAAACGAAGATCAGCAAGATTATCAACAAGGTTTGTCTCATACAAAAGTTATAATCGTGCCAAATATACTTAATGAAATTAAATATGATGTTGAAAAGCACAATGTTATTGTGGCGGCTGGACGTTTTGAACAAGAAAAAGGATTTGATTTGTTAATTGAAAGTATTAACTATATACAAGAAACAATGAGGGAAAATCAATATCATGTAGAATTATATGGGGATGGACAAGAAAAAGAAAACTATATCCAAATGATTCAACAATATGGCATTAGCGATCTCATCGAATTAAAACCAACCACAAATCAACTTTCTAAAATACTAGCCAAAAGTAAAATCACTGCAGTTCCTTCAAAAGTTGAAGGATTTGGTTTAGTCATTTTAGAAGCAATGTACCAAAGCAATATTGTCGTAAGTTATAAAGGGTGTTATGGTCCAGAATATTTAATAGAAAATGAACGCAATGGCTATTTAATTGAACAACAAAATGTAAAATATTATGGCAATCAATTGGCATATATAATGGAAAATTATAATACTGATGAAATACAAAAAATGATTGAACAAGCTCAAATAAGAAGTATGCAATTTGATGGTGAAGCTATATATCATCAATTCATTGAAAATATTAATCAGTATATTCAATAGGAATATACTTTAGACTGTCGACAAATTTTCATATTTTGTTGGCAGTTTTCTTTATATTATAGGAATCCTTAACAATTCAATTGTTAGGGATTCTTTAATTGAGTATTAAGATATTGTAAATATCATATATTTATCTTTCTAATAAATATTTAGATAGATATACTAAAATCTGTATTATATTAAAAGGAGTTTTTCATATGCAGACAAAGACAATCAATATAGAAAGAAAATTCAGACCAGAGATTGAAGGTTTAAGGGTCGTTGCTGCACTGTTAGTAGCAATTTATCATATATGGTTTGGGAAAGTATCGGGAGGGGTCGATGTATTCTTCGTAGTCTCAGGCTTTCTCATAACGACATCAATCATTTCCAAATATAATAAGGAAGGCTCTTTTAAATTCTTACCTTATATTAAAGGTTTAATAAAACGATTGTTTCCTTCAGTTATAACGGTGTTGCTCACGACGGTTGTATTGAGCTTTTTCTTATTACCACAATCCATATTAGGTAAAACGATAAAAGAAGTGATAGCATCATTGTTTTATTATCAAAATTGGCAATTAGCTTTATCGAGCACTGATTACTTAAATAAAGATCAAATGAAAACACCCGTAGAACATTTCTGGGCAATGTCTATACAAGGACAGTTTTATATCATTTGGTTCTTATTATTTAGTTTAATATTTGTCATATTTAAAAAGAAACAAAATTTAAAAATTATTAATGTCATGAATTTATTTTTAGGTACTTTATTTATTGTATCTTTGATCTATTCCATATATTTAACACAAGTAAATCAACCATGGGCATATTTCCATACATTTACAAGAGTTTGGGAATTTTCTTTAGGCGGATTGTTAGCAATTAATTTATCGAAAATTAAAATAACGAGTTTAATGGCTAGTATTATAGGTTGGCTTGGACTCATTGGCTTAATTTTAACGGGCATTATTTTCAACGTATCAACAATGTTCCCTGGATACATAGCATTATGGCCAATGCTGTGTGCAGTATTTATTCTCGTATCAGGAAATCATGAAACTAAGTTTGGTGTTAAGAAATTTTTAGGATCATCATTTATGGTTAAATTTGGTGGGTTATCCTTTGGATTATACTTGTGGCATTGGGTTATCCTTTCATTTTATCAATATCACAACAATGAAAGACCTGGACTAGTAATAGGTGTTGGTATGATATTATTATCATGGTTATTATCATATTTAATGACTAAATATATCGAAAAACCGATACGAACTGCATCTTCTGATAAAATATCATTTAAAAAGTTAGGTATAGGATTAGCTATTAATTTATTTGCAGTAATGGCATTATATTTCATAGTGTTTAATAATCCGTTAGAGAAAGAAAAAGTTGCGCTTAGTAATGATTACCCAGGTGCAATGGCTGCAGAAAAACAACTCAACGTAAAAGATGATGTGGACGTCATACCAGAATTTTCGGAAATTAGAAATGAATCACCAGACTCATCTAAAGACAAAGTTCACCAAAAAATTGGAGAATCAAAAGTTTTAGTGGGGGAATATGGCAAAAAAGAAAATTATGATAAGACGATAGCATTAGTTGGTAGTTCTCATGCACAACATTGGCTTGGCGCTTTACAAACAGCTGCAAAAGAAGGCAATTATAGAGTGTTAAATATGACTAAGAGTGGTTGTGTACTCACAACGCAAGATAGTGATAAAGATTGTGAAGATTGGAATAAAAACTTAATCAAAGAAATTGAAAAACAAGATATAGATTTAGTTGTTACGACAGCGGATTCCAGTACAGATGTAAAAGGAAAAGTAGATCCATTACAGATTAAACAATTTGATAACATAACAGCAACAAAAACACCGATAATGGCGATAAGAGATAATCCACGTTATGAATTTAATGTTCCAGAGACATTAGACAAATTCGGTGAAGAAGAAACAATCAAAAAAATGAATGCAAAACAACGATTACCTAAAGTATCTAAATGGAATAAACTTGAAGAAAAGCCTACAAACACAAAATATATAGACTATACACCATACTTTAAAGAAAATGGTAAGTTTGTACCGATTATAGGAAATGTTATTGTTTATATGGATAAGGGGCATATCTCAAATAGCTATTCGAAAACATTTGGACCTAAATTAAAAGAAGATATTGAAAAATACTTTAAAGAACTCAATTAACTTTGAGTTCTTTTTTATTTATTGATTAATTGTAAACATTGATAAAAGAATGTAAACCCTTCCTTAAGTATCTGTTAATCAACTGTATATTGCTTTAATAATAGTTACAATATATTTAACATTACAAAAGTAATAGCTTAACAATTTAATTATAAAAGGATGGATATAATATGAAATTAACTACTATTGGTTTAGGATACATTGGATTACCAACCTCAATTATGTTTGCGAAACATGGTGTAGACGTTGTAGGTGTAGATATAAATAAAGAAGCAGTAGATAAATTAAATAATGGTCAAATTCATATTGAAGAGCCAGGTTTACAAGAAGCATATGAGGAAGTACTATCTCAAAATAAATTTAAAGCAAGTTTATCACCTGAAAAAGCTGATGCATTTATTATTGCAGTACCAACTCCAAATAATGATGATCAATATGAATCATGTGATATTTCATTAGTTATGGGTGCAGTAGAATCTATCGTTCCATTTTTAGAAAAAGGAAATACTGTAATTGTTGAATCGACAATTGCACCAAGAACTACAGATGATCATGTTAAACCATATCTTGAGAGCCAAGGTTTTGAAATTGGGAAAGATATATTCTTAGTACATTGTCCTGAAAGAGTGTTGCCAGGAAAAATATTACATGAACTGATTCATAATAATAGAATTATTGGTGGTATTACTCCGGCATGTGTCGAAGCTGGTAAAGAAGTTTATGGCACATTTGTTCAAGGCGAAATGATTGAAACAAACGCTAAGACAGCTGAAATGAGTAAGCTTATGGAAAATACTTATCGAGATTTAAATATAGCACTAGCGAATGAATTAGCTATGGTATGTAATCAATTAGATATCAATGTACTAGAAGTGATTAAAATGGCGAATAAACATCCTCGTGTAAACATTCATTTACCAGGCCCAGGTGTTGGTGGTCATTGTCTAGCAGTTGATCCATACTTTATTATTGCAAAAGCGCCAGAGACTACGACATTAATTCAAGAAGGCAGACGTATTAATCGCTCAATGCCTCAATATGTTATTGAAGAATCTAAAAAAATATTAGAAACATTAAATGGCAATAAAATAGTCGTATTTGGTTTAACTTACAAAGGAGATGTAGATGATGTAAGAGAGTCACCTGCATTCGATATTTATAATGATTTGAGAAAAGAAGAAAATCTGATTATTGAAGCTTATGATCCACACGTTGAATTAGGTTTTGTTGAAAAAGATGTTAAGAAAGCAGTTAAAGATGCCTCACTTGTCTTAATATTAAGCGACCATTCAGAATTTAAAACGTTAGTTGATCAAGACTTTGATGGCATGAAAGATAAAATTATATTTGATACTAAAAATGTTGTTCAAACTAAATTTGAACAAGTTAAGTATTATAACTACGGTAATTTATATACATTCGGAAAAGAAGTAGCGTATTCATTTAATAAGTAAAGATTGAGGGGTCTTCGTATGATTGACGTAAAAAATCCATTTATTCAAAGCGGATTAAGCTTTCAAATTATTTTAATAGAACCAGAAAATCAAGAGATTTGTGATGTGGATAATGATGAAATTACAGTAGGACACGCTTCTGATTATTTAAACAAAGCTTTAAAAGTTATTTCAGTTAAAGAAATTGAAAGCGAACTTTACGGTCTGATTGTGAGAGGTTCGAATATTATTGGATGGACTAAATTAAATAACTCTATCAAATTAATTTCAAAACCTATCGATACAATAAGAGTAGATTTAACAAACTTTACAACGCCACAAATAAATAGAGCGTTAGGTTTTAAAGTAGACTATAACTTGTTATTCCAAGAAAAAAACTTTTCATCTAGAGCTTTATATTTATATGAGGGTGAAATTTTAGAAGCCATATTTAATAAAGGTACATTTACTGGATTTGTGCACACAAAAGATATTGATAGAGCTGTCATGGTAAACACTAAAGCAGCTATAGAAGATTCTACTATTTTTTATCAAGACAGTGCGAAGAATAAAACGATTGAACTTTCTTTAGATGAAGAACAGTTCGATTTTAATAACGTGAGTATCGATATGGTATTTTTAAAAGCGCGTTCAGCAAGAGTCATCATCAAAAAGAAAAAATATTGGATAAATTTTTCTGATTTAATGGATAGTCAATTTATTGATGCTTTAGAAAGCAGTAGTTATGAGGATTATAATGAGTTAGAACTGGAACAATTAGATATGATTACTAACTTTCAAGAGGAAAGAAAAGAATCTAAATCCGCTATTGTGCGTTTAATAAATGAGAATATTACATTACAAAAAAGTAATAAAAAAGAAGATAAATTGCAGTATGAAAGATTATATCATAATTTGAGAAATTCTAAATTAGGAAAAATCCAAACAAAATACTGGGGTTGGAGAAATAGGAGGAAATCGTAATGTCTTCAAATAAACCAACAAAGCTTGAAAACAACAATGCACTTCAAACAACGAAAGAAGAATTAGTTAACTTTGATGATAAAACTAAAGTTGAACAACTAGAAGAAGTGTTGGATATTGTGGAACAAGATTATATGTATGGATTATACAAATTGAAAAAAGTGAAAGATTATACGAATCATCATAACTATTATAAAAAAGTTGCTGATGAATCGAAATTAGATTTCCTTGATAATCATCAACAACACATCTCGAAATTAAACGATTCTAATGAATCGAGATCATTTGTGAAAAACAAATATAAAGTTGGATTAATCGCTGATGAATTTTTATATAACTCGTTTAAAGATATAGGTAATATCGTGTATATAGATAGTGAATTCACTTCGCTCAGTAACGATATGGATGTATTAATTGTTGCAACTGCTTGGAGAGGCATAGATGGCAGTTGGACAGGTCTAGCATCTGTTAATAGTGAGAAGAGAAGAATGCTAATAGAAGGTATTCAAAAGGCTAAAAAGCTAAATATTCCAATTGTATTTTATTCAAAAGAAGATCCGGTTAATTTCCATTTATACAAAGATATTGCAACGGAATGTGATATTATTTTAACTTCTGCTGAAGAGGTTGTAGATGATTACAAAGCATATTGTCAAAATGACAACGTTCATGTCCTTCAGTTTGGTATTAATCCTCATTATCATAATCCGGTTGGTTCTAGAAGCCAATATAATAAATCGTTTAAAAATGATGTTATATTTGCAGGAAGTTGGACTGAAAAATATCCAGTCAGAAACCAAGAATCAGCAAGGATTTTTGATGAGTTAATTAATAATGAAAATGATTTAACGATAATTGATAGAAATTTACCGTTAAGAAGATCCCGTTATCAGTTTCCAATGAAATATATTCCATTTTTAACAATGCCAATTGATCATAATGAGCTAATGAGATTACATAAAGTATATCGATGGGCAGTAAATGTAAATTCAGTTAAATATTCAGAAACAATGTTTGCTAACAGAATTTTTGAATTACAAGCTTTTGGTAATTTAATATTATCTAATTATTCAGTAGGTGTTAATAATCAATTTCCTAACGTATTCATGATTAATCATAAAAGTGATGTCGCTCCAATTATGAATCAATATAAAGAATATGAAATTGAAGATATGCAGGCGAAGAGCATTAGAAGTGTCATGAGAGACAGCACAACTTATCATAGATTAGATGAAGTCTTGGCGCATATAGATATTAAACCAACTCAACAAGAACAAAAAGTATTAGTCATTGTAGATCAATTAACAGATAAAATGAATGATATATTGAATCGCCAACTATACGTACAGTTTGATGTTATTGAAGATAAACAAAAAGTAGATGACATAAGCCAATATGAATTCGTTACTTTCATGAAAGATTCTATTGAATATGAAGAATACTATTTAGAAGATTTATTATCCGCTTTTAAATATGTTGATGTCGATTTTGTTACTAAAGATCAACAACACGAGGCGCACCAATATATCGAGGAAGCAAAAGATAAATATTTAACTATGTATCATAAAAATATTGTAGATGAAAATTTAAATGTATCTCATTCAAATAATGGATACAATTTAGATCAATCCGAAATTTACCAAGATAATTTATATGGTCAAAATCATCAAAAGAAAAAATTAAGTGTTATCATTCCTATTCATAATAATGGGACATACTTAGAAGACAAATGTATGCGTAGTTTAAGAAGGTCATCAATTTTTGATGAAATGGAAATTATTTTTGTTAATGATGGCAGTACGGATTCAGAAACAATTTCTATTATTAACAGATTGAGAAGAAGGTTCCCGGATATTGTGTATTACGCTTATGATCAAGGATCAGGCAGTGCATCAAGACCAAGAAATAAAGGGGCGGAACTTGCAACGACTGAATATATGACTTATCTTGATCCTGACAATGAAGCTACAGGTGATGGTTATGCAACATTATTAGAAGAAATTGAGACGAATAAAGATGTAGATATGGTTGTCGGAAATATTATTAAAGAAGACAACAAGCGTAGAGCGTTGTTTAATTATGCTGGAACAGTAATGAAATATAATGATGGAAATTTATTAATTGAAGATCCAAAGAAATACATGAAAAAATGTGGATTACGTGCACAAAGTATTCAAGCTTTAGTGATTAAATCGAATATTATTAAAGATAATGAAATACAAATGATTGAAGGTGCAGCAGGTCAGGATACGCTATTCTTCCAAGAATTGATGATTAATTCTAAAAAAGTAAAAGCAGTTACGGATGTCATTCACATGTATTATGCAGCAGTGTCAGGTTCTGTAACGAATTCAATTTCTAAAAAATTATTTGATAAGTATTATGCATTAGAAATTGAAAGAATTCCATTTTATGAAAAACATGGACTGCTTAATTCATATTTAGAACATAGATTTAACTTCTATGTGAAAGGTTGGTATTTACCAAGACTTGAGAAAGTTAAGGCTGATGAAAGAAAAGAAGCGGTTGAAAGATTTTTAGAAATTTATAGTTTATATGATCAATATAAACGTCCAGATGATCACGATTTAATTCAATATATTGAAAATCTGAAAAAAGAAGTTCAGTAAACGATTCGTGTATGAAAATAAGGGGGGAATATGATGAATCATGTACTAACAAAGTTTCATAAAGCATATATGGTGTATCCCAATCAATTCTCGGTTAACCATGAATACTATCAAAAAAATGTAGAATTCCATGATTATAAAGTATATTTTTCTGATGACTTAGATGATTACCAAGATTCGATGAGTGGAGCAAAAGTTGTGATGTTTGGTCATTTAGTTCACACTAAAAATAGTGAATTGAATTATGATGAAATATTCTCTCAATTATTATCACACGAAATAGATTCATATGAATTTCTAGAAGAGATGAGTTTTTATAATGGTAGATATGCATTGTTTTTAGAATGCGATGAACAATTATACATTTATAATGATGCAACATCATTTTTATCACTGTATTATCACGCTGACTTGCCTGTATATGCTAGTCATTCAGAGCTATTAAAACAATTGATTGAACAGCTTTATAACATTGATTGTGAACAAATTGCTTATAAATCAAATGGCTTTTTAGACTATAGTAAATACAAAAACATTTATAAATTTAATGCAAATACAAGGTTGAACATGACGCAGCAAAAAATTAAAAGAATTTATCCGATTAAATCTTATGAAGAAAAATCGGCTGAAGATGTATACAGTTTAATAGACAATGAGATAAAAGAATCGGTTAAATATTTATTTGGGCTAGATAAGAAGGTATTGTGCTCTGTCACTGCTGGTCATGACTCAAAAGTATCATTGTCTTATATTAAAGATCATACGGATAGGGTCAATTTTTTCACTTATACGAAAAATATAGAAGAATTAGAAAATAATGCAGTAGCTCAAATATATCGTATAGATGAATTAATAGCACAAAAGCTTGCATCTAATTTAAATTTAAACCATACATTATTTAATATGGACAACTTACCGATAAAACCTAAGTTAAATGAAGATTATGATTTATATGAAACGAGCCACAGTATAAAACTTATTAATTACTATAGTGAAAATAATGACTTTAAAAATGTCATACATTTAAAATCGACAATTTTTGAATTGGCTAAAGGTATTATTCCAAAAAACATTCAAAATCGAGATTCTTTTTTCCCTTATAAGAGTGCTATAAAAAAATGGGCAAAAGATTTTCCGATTGATGATGAGCTGGTGACGAAATATTTGTCGGACTTCATCGTTAGAAACGATTTGGATAAAACAATACAATCTGGTTATCATCCATTTGAAATTTTATATTACGAATCAAGAATGAATGGATGGCACAGTGGCATCATTCAAGAAAGTGACGGTTATTTAGATGTATTTAGTTTAATAAACACAAGGCATATTCTGTTTGAATTACTTAATATAAATGACTCAGATAAACAAGATCAACAGCTACATAAATTAATTGTTCAAAACAATTGGCCAATCTTAAATTATTTTCAAGTAAACAATAGTGACACTTTAGAAGATAAAGTGATTCATTTAAAAGAACAATTAGATGAGCGGATAAGTAACTTAGAAAATATTGTAATAGAAAGTAAGGATTTTTATCAATATATTAAATTAAATGAAACTAGGTTCAGGGCACTTTCAAATGAATTTAGTAAAGTTGATAAAAAACAGCTAGTATTAACAAATAAATCAAATAACATTCGAAAAATTGAAATTAAAACTTTTTATAACAATACAAATGGTAGAGGCATAATCTACTTTGATGTAGAAAATGATACGATCGATTTAGTAGATTTAAGCTTAAATGGATATGATTTAACGTTCAGTCCTCAAGAGACAAAAATAATTTCAGTATATGCAAGTAAAAATTTTGAAAAGTCATCGTGGATCAATGCTTCAGAATTTGAAATTATAGAAAAATAAAAAATCAAAATCAAGTAGGTCGTTATAATATGAAGATAGTTACTGAAATCTTTAAAGAACAATTTAATAATTTACCTAAAATTTTCAAACTTGCAATTTATAATATGAAAAGTCAATACGCCAATCATTATCTTGGCGTGTTTTGGAATATATTACAACCGATTTTACAAGTGACCGTTTATTATCTTGTGTTTGGTTTAGGTTTAAGAGGAGATGCTCATGCACAAGTAGTGGGTGTACCATTTTTAGTACATTTAATATCAGGTCTCTTCCCTTGGTTATTTATTTCACAAGGAATTAATACTGGTGCAGCTGCCATACAAGGTAATGTGGGGCTTTTATCGAAGATGAGGTTTCCATCCTCAATATTTATCTCGATAGCATTAACGAACAATATGATTAATCTGATGATTACTTCATCAATACTATTTGTCATTTCACTTGTTAATGGTTATGTACCATGGTGGCACTATTTCTGGTTCATTTACTTTTTAATTGCATCTTATGCGATTATTTTCGGTATATCACTCATAATGAGTACTTTAATAATTGTCATTAGAGATACTAAAAATTTACTTCAAAATGTTATAAGAATGTTATTCTTTATGACACCTATTTTTTGGGCCATGGAAGAGGCGCATGGTATTTTGCAAAAATTAGCGAGCTTAAATCCATTTGCTTATTTAGTAGGTGTATATAGAACAGCATTTGTTCATGGAAATGTATCAATATATGGACAATGGCATGATCATTTATACTTTTGGTTAATTACAATTATATTATTGTTAATTGGTTCATTGATTCATTCAAGATTCAAAAGGAAATTACTAGACTACTTATAGGGTGTTCATAATATGACTAAGAAATTATTAATGATTTCACAAAACTTTTATCCAGAACTCGGATCTGCAGCAAACAGAATGAAAATGATGTTTAAAGCTTTTAAACTGAAAGGCTCAGATCCGACAATGTTAACAACTGAACCAACATACCCGAACCAAAACTTATTTGATGATGATACATATTTTACTGATCATTCTTTAAATGAGTTAGAAAAAAGTAAAATTATACGCATGAAAATGCATGGAAATAAACAAAATAGTAATTTTGTAATGAGATTAGTTTACTATATGGAACAATATATAAGATTAAAAGTGTTTCTTAAAATGCATAAGGAAGATTATGATATTGTATATGTTTCAAGTCCAAATATATTTCTTGCTTGGGCAACACTTTTTTTCAAACAAGCAAAGCGCCCGACATACGTGTTAGAAATTAGAGATTTATGGCCAGACAGTGTAAATGGATTGAAACATATTAACATTAGTTTATTTATGCCACTTTTAAAATTTTTAGAAAAGAAAATGTATAATTCTGCCGATAAAATTGTCATAAACAACGAAGCATTTAGAGCACATATTCAAAATAGATTAGAAAATAAAACGCCCATTTTTTACTTGCCTAATGGGATTTCAAAAAGTGAATTAGTTATTGAAGAAAAATGTGATGATTTTAGCGTAATATATACAGGAAATATAGGATATGCACAAGATGTCGATAAATTAATATCCATATGTAAAGCTTTGAATGACAAACAAATATATGTAACAGCAATCGTATATGGCGTACAAGCTGCTAAATTTAGACAAGCTGTAAAAGATTGTGCATATATTCAAATAAGAAAGCCAATGGATCGTATAGACTGTTTAACTGAAATAGCTAAACACCACGTATCACTTTCAATATTGGAATCTTCAGATGTTTTTATGAATGTGATGCCTGGTAAAATTATAGATTCTATAGGTGTAGGAACACCGCCAATATCCAATATAAGCGGTCCTACTGAAGCTATTATTCAAAAATACGATTTAGGGTTTGCTCGAAAACAAGCTTCAATTACAACAATTGTTAATGAGATAGAGACTTTAAAAAATGATAAACAATCTTTATTGAATAAAGAAAATAATGCAAAGAAATATCGAGATGAACATTTAATTTGGGAAGATAATATTGAAAAGCTAATTACGTTTTTAAGAAAAGGTGATGAAGATGACAAAAACATACAAAATTAAATGTGAAAATGTCTCGAAAGTTTATGACTTGAATGTAAATAAAAAAGATAAATTGTTATCGTTATTTACTTTTGGCTTAAGTTATAAATCAAAGCCTTATTATGCTTTACACGATATAACGTTTGAAGTAGAAGAAGGTACTTCAGTAGGTATTATTGGATTAAATGGTTCTGGAAAGTCGACGCTGTCTAATATTTTAGGTGGAGTGATTGAGCCTTCATCTGGTAATGTATATACTAACGGAAAACCATCTTTAATTGCTATCGGCGCTGGATTGAACCCTGATTTTACAGGTGAGGAAAACATTCATTATAAATGTCTAATGCACGGTATGCCCCAAAAAGAAATCAATGAAAAATTTAATGATATCGTGCAATTTAGTGAGTTAGATGAATTTATATATCAACCTTTAAAATCTTATTCTAGTGGTATGAAATCTAGATTAGGGTTTGCTATAGCAATTCATACAGATCCAGATATCTTAATAGTAGATGAAGCTTTATCAGTAGGAGACGAAACTTTTTCAAACAAATGTATCGATAAAATGCATGAACTGCAAGAACAAGGCAAAACGATATTTTTTGTATCTCATTCTGCTGGTCAAATTAAAAAAATGTGTAAAAAAGCGATTTGGATACATTATGGGGAAATGGTTGCTTACGGTGAAGTGAATGAAATTATTGAAAGATATGTTCAATTAATTCAGAAAGTCAAAAAGAAATCTAAAAACGAACAATTAGATTATAAACGAATTAAAATTCAACAACAACGTGAAAAAGTAGTGGATGATTCAATTATTCATAAAGAGAAAAGGCCAACTGGCTTATTGGCAATGATTGGTTTAATGAGTGTAGCATGGTTATATATACTATTGTTCCAAGTAGGTATACTATAAATCATATAGAATGAGGTTGGAAAATGAAAAAAGTCACAATGTTTGTATGGAATCATTTCACAAATGATGCAAGAGTTAATAGAGAATGTACAACTTTAGCTGAACGTGGTTATGAAGTAGATTTAATAGCAATTGATGATCCTAAGAATCCAGTAATCTCTGCCTATGAAGAAATTTCAAAATCATTTAGAGTACATAGAGTTAAAAGGTATCCTTGGATGTTGCAAGCTTATCAAGATCACGGAAAGAAATTTTCACTAGTAGTAGCTGGCGTTCAAGTAGCAATTATCCCAAGTTTATTTTTTATTAGTTTTACTTTAATGGCTGCATATTTCATGTCGCTCGTTCTTGCAGCTGGAATGATAAAAATTAAAAAAATGAGAAAATGGTTTATCAACGGTGCGATTATTACTCGAATGATTGTCAAAGGCTATATACAAAATGCTGATATTTATCATGCAAATGATTTAAATACATTACCACAAGCAATTGTTTGTTCGAAATTACGATTAAAACCTAAACCACTTATATATGATAGTCATGAAGTACAATCTGATAGAACAGGTTATAATAAAGAACGCATCAAAAGAATCGAATCATTTATGTTAAAATTTGTTGATCAAATGATTGTAGAAAATCATACAAGAGCATCATATAACGAAGAAATTTATGGTTTTTATCCTAAAACGCTGTATAACTACTCTGAAAAATATGATATACACACTAAACCGAAAATTAATTTACATCATAAAATCGGTATAAATGAAGATGAAAAAATATTGTTATATCAAGGTGGACTACAACAAGGTAGAGGACTGGAATTAGTGATTAAAGCAATGGATGATATTGAAGAAGGACACTTATTATTTATAGGTGGCGGAAAATTAACACAAGAATTAAAAAACCTTAGCAAAAATTCTTCCGAAGCTCATAGAATACACTTTTTAGATAAAGTGCCATTTCAAGAATTACCGTCCTATACAAGAGAAGCTTATTTAGGCTTTCAAGTATTGCAAAATATATGTTTCAATCATTATTCCGCCAGTTCAAATAAATTATTTGAATATATGATGGCACATGTTCCTGTAATAAGTTGTGACTTTCCAGAAATTAAAAAAGTTGTAAATGAAACAAAAACAGGAGTAGTAGTTGATCCTCACAATGCAGCTGACATTGCACGAGCAGTTAATAAGTTGGTAAAAGATGAGGCATTGAGAAATAGTTTGAGTGAGAATACTAAGCATGCTAAAGAAATATATAATTGGAATAATGAAAAAGCAAAGCTAATTGATATTTATGACGAATTTGCCCCTTTAACGAGTAAAGCCATTCAACTAAATGTTAATTAATTTAAACTGTCTACAAAACTCTATGCTTGTAGACAGTTTTTATTTAGTTAACTTGTATTTAGTAAACATAGATATTACAATGATATAGCTAATATAGATAGGGATAAAAGGAGTTTAGTTTAAGATGTACATAAATAATGGCATTAATCGCGTGAGCAATTTTATAGAAGCAGGTAATGATTATGAAGCAATGATGTTACTAAGAGACCTGGAAGCTAACGTAATGAGATATGATTTTGAAATTATGGGTGAAGGATTTAACAACTTTGCAGATTTATATGTTTCATTAAAAAATAGAAAGAAAGCAATTGAAATGTATCAAAAAGCCATTCTATACTTTAGAGAAGTAGGGAATCAAAATAAAGTAGGCGAGGTTAGTCGTAAGTTCGAAAATCTAATTTTATAGAATTAAAGAGCTTAGGACATAAACGTTCTAGAAACTTACAAAATTAGAAATATAAAAAACACCCAATCCGTAAATGAATCCAACGGATTGGGTGTTTTATTTTGAGAAAGGGAATGATATCCCAAGCTCTTAATATATAGATATTACATATGGGCGCTGTGTCCGCCAACCATAACCCAATAAGTACCGATTACTACTAATAAAGTAATAATGACTGCGAAGAGTACTTTGAAGGCTGTTGCGCGTCCATCTGGTCCTTCTGTTAAATGCATAAACATTAATAATTGAACGATTGCTTGTATAAATGCAAAACCTATAATGATTGATGTTCTTACTTGTAATGACATGCCAGTGTATAACATGACATAAACAGCTAACAACGTAAGTACAATTGAGAAAATTAAACCGACTGTATGCGAAACGACTGTTTTATTCATGATCCACTCACCATCCCTACAAGATAAACTAGTGTAAAGATAAAGATCCATACAACATCAAGGAAATGCCAATACAAACTTCCGATAAATACTTTTGGTGCGTTATGTTCATTTAATCCACGAGTAGCAATTTGAATTAAAACGCCTGATATCCAGAATATACCTACAGTTACATGGAGACCATGTGTTCCTAATAGGATAAAGAATGAAGACCAGAATGATCCTAGTTGTGGTGTAACACCTTCATGAACGTAATGTGTGAACTCGTAAACTTCAAATCCAACGAATCCTGCACCTAATAATATTGTGATAATCATCCATACCATCATCATTTTGACATTTTGTTTACGCATGTAATAAACTGCGATACCACAAGTGTAACTACTTACTAATAATAAGAATGTCATAATCATAACTAATGGTAATTCAAATAGTTCAGGTGTAGTGAATCCACCATATGAACCACTTTTTTGTAATACTAAGAATGTAGCAAATAATGTACCGAATAACGCAACTTCCGCAGTAAGAAAGACCCAAAATCCGAGTTTATTTAATTGCCCTGTTTCATTAACAGTATCAATTGTATTATGTTGTTCATTACTCATCTTTATTGTCCTCCTTTTCCTGCAATTCTTGTTTGCGTAATTCACGTAGTTTTGCTTCATTTTCTTCTAATTCTTCAGCATGAATATGGTAACCATAGTCTTTTTCAAAACTTCTCCATATCATACATGCAAATATACCTGCACCAAAGATGATTGCTGGAATATAAGTTTCGAATATGAGGAAGAATCCACCAAATAGGAAGCAGACTGCCATCCAGAAACCAACATGTGTATTGTTAGGCATGTGTATATCTTTATAATCTTGATCATCAAGATAGTGTTTACCATTTTCTTTCATTTCTACAAATGTTTCAGTGTCATACCATTTTGGTGTAATCGCAAAGTTGTAGTGAGGTGGCATAGCTGAAGCAGTAGCCCATTCTAATGTTCTACCTAAGCCATTCCAGTTGTCACCAGTTGCTTCGCGTTTAGCTTTACCAAAGCTATATACGACGTTCCATACTAAAGCTAAGAATCCTATACCCATCAAGAATGCACCCATCGTTGAGATGAAGTTTAATGTGAACCATCCATCTGCTTGAGTGTATTTGTATAAACGACGAGGCATACCATCTAAGCCTAATAAGAATTGTGGTAAGAAACAAAGGTTAAATCCTAAAGTAAATGTCCAGAATAACCATTGATTAATTTTTTCATTCAATTTGTAACCAAACATTTTTGGATACCAGAAAATTAAACCTGCGAAACATGCGAATACAACACCAGCAATAATAACATAGTGGAAATGTGCCACTAAGAAATAAGTATTGTGGTACTGATAGTCTGCAGCTGCCATGGCAAGCATGACACCTGTAACACCACCTAAAGTAAAGTTAGGGATGAATGCTAATGAGAATAGCATTGGTGATTCAAATGTAATTCGGCCTTTATACAAGGTGAATAGCCAGTTGAATATTTTAACACCGGTTGGTATTGCGATCAACATAGTTGAGATTGAGAAGAATGAGTTTACTAATGCACCATTACCCATAGTGAAGAAATGGTGAACCCATACTAAGAAACTTAGGAACGCAATACCACTAGTTGCCCAGACCATACTTTGATGTCCGAATAAACGTTTTCTTGCAAATGTTGGGATAATTTCTGAATAAATACCGAATGCTGGCAATACAAGTATATATACTTCAGGGTGACCCCAAACCCAGAAGAAGTTAGCCCATAGCATTGGCATACCACCATTAGCTATTTCAAAGAAGCTTGTGCCCATTAAACGGTCGAAAGTCATTAAAGCAAGTGCGACAGTTAAAATAGGGAAGGCTAATATGATTAATAATGATGTTATTAATGTTGTCATAGAGAACATTGGGATTTGCATAAATTTCATAGATTTAGTACGCAATTTTAAGATAGTAACAAAGAAGTTAATACCAGTCATTAATGTACCAATACCTGAAATTTGAATAGCAACTAAATAATAATTAATACCTGTACCTGGACTGAAATCAGTTGCTAGTGGAGCATAGTTTGTCCAACCAGCAGCTGGAGCGCCACCAAGTACGAATGAAATATTGAATAGACCCATACCTGCAGCAAATAACCAGAAACTCAAGTTATTTAACATAGGGAATGCAACATCTCGAGCACCTAATTGTAATGGTACAACGACGTTCATTAAACCAATTAAGAACGGCATAGCCATGAAGATAATCATAATAACACCATGTGTTGTAAAGATTTCATTATAGTGCTGAGATTCGAGTAATTTACTATCTGGTGCCATTAATTGTAGACGGATAAGAAGTGCATCCATACCACCACGGAAAAACATAATGATCGCAGATATAATGTACATTACACCGATTTTTTTATGGTCTACTGATGTTAACCATTCAGTATACAACCATTTCCATTTTTTGTAATAAGTCAATCCACCAACAACAGCTATACCTGTTAATACAAGCATAACTTGCGCTATTGTGATCATCCAGTCATTTTGTATGATTAATTCATTCCATGGAAAATTCATTACTTGTCACCTCCATGGTTATTGTTAGAAGACTGCTTATCTTGTTTTTCATCTTCAGATTTAGCGTCTTCTTGGATTTTTTCCATTTCATCCATATGATGTTCTTCTTCTTTTTTGAAGTCACTGTCATATTTTTCATTATTTTTAAGAATCGTAGGTTTCATTCCATGACGTTCGTAGTTTGGATTAGTAACAGTTACTTTACGAGCTGGTAATACTGGTTTATCTGTTACGCCTTCACTTTCGTCATAGAAGTTTGGATCTTTCGGCTCATAACGGTAACGTTTAAATGCATGGAAGATATATTCCGGATCCGCGGCTGGATCAACATATGCTAAATGTGTACCACTATAAGTAAGTTCCTGATTCTTAGTTGTAGGTAAAAGTTGGTGATCAAATGTGTCTTGATCTATTGTTTTACGTTTCTGTGATTTTGAAACCCATTTATCGTAATCTTTAGAGCTTACTGAGTTTACGTTAAATGTCTGTCTAGAGAAACCTTCACCATTAAAGTTTGAATTTCTTCCTTTAAAAGTACCAGTTTCATTGGCTTGTAATGTCCAATCCATTGTCATGCTTGTCATAGCATATTTCTGACCACCTAATTGTGGAATCCAGAAACTTGTCATCATATCCATAGATTGTAGTTTGAATAAAACTGGACGACCTTCTGGAATTGTTACATGATTTACTGTTTCAACTTTTTCATCTGGATAACTAAAGAACCATTTATAACCAGCACTTGTTGCATAAATAACTACTGGATCTTCATCAGATTTAGGTGGTTCCTCATAAGAATACAGAGATTTAATCGTTGGTACAGCTAAAATCACAAGTATGATAACAGGAATTGTAAACCATACTGCTTCTAAGATGACGTTGTGATGCATAGTACCTGATGTTTCATTTTTTGTTTTTCTATATTTTACAATAAATATTAAAAACAAAATTGAGACCACTATAACAATAAAGACCATCATGATAATTGAAAAGATAATTAAGAAATGTTGATCTTCTGCCATAGGGCCTTTGGGGTTTAATACTTCTAAATTTGAACAACCACTAAGTAAAATACCTAATGTTGACATGAGAAGTATTGATTTTAACTTTGCCACGTTTTTTACCTCCCAATTTTCTATATACCTATATATATGGCTAGACCTCAATTTTAAAGGATTTGAACATATTTACAAGGCTAGTAAAAGGGATGTAAGCGTTATAATTTGAAAATGTATGAGAATAACTTTGATATGACGGCTTTTTATCTAAATGTTAAATTTTTGTGTACATTTAAAAAGATAATAAAATAAGCAAAATATTAGTAAAAACATTGATTTTTCAGCATATTAAGAAAATTGAAAGGTGAAAAAATTTGTAAATTGATACTATAATTTTGCTCATAAATAAAAAGAGGCTGGGACATTAACATCCCAGATTAACTTAAAAGAGCGTAAATTCTTTAAAAAATAAGAATTTACGCTCTTTTTACTATAGTTTTTAATTTTGGTAGCTCTAAGAGCTACCATTTTTCTTATGTTTGTTGCCATTAAGGCAATCCCTAATTCACGTTTCACTTTTGTTTTCCCTCTAAGAGAAACTCGAGTGAAACCCAAAATAGCCTTCAAATATCCAAAAACTGGCTCTACATCAATCTTTCTTTGTTTGTAGATTTTTTCAGTTTCAGGTTTTGAAAGCAACTTTTGTGTCATATGTTTAAAGTATTCCCACACATTGTTTTTCATTATCTTTTTATTTGTACTCTGGTATGCATTTTTTCTACATAAATCAAATAGTTCGCAGTTATTACAATTATCACTTTCATATAACTTGAAATCTCGTTTATATTTATACTTATCGATTCGATAAGTGTATCGTTTGAATGGCAATCTGCGATTGCTTGGACATATGATTTCATCTCTAAGTTCATCATACTTCCAATTTTGTGTGTTATATATGTTTTCTTTATATTTCTTGGTTTGTTCTTTTAAGTACATAGTATAAGTTATCAATGGTGTTCTGTTAAATTCAACTAGAATCGTTTTATAATTTTCCTCACTGCCGTAGCCAGCATCTGCGACAATATAGTTTGGTAGATTAAAATAGTTATTTCTAATATTATTTAAAAATGGTGTAAGTGTTCTAGTATCAGTTGGATTAGGAAATATGTCATAAGATAAAACGAATTGTGAATTTGTTGCGATTTGTAAATTGTATCCTGGTTTTAATTGTCCGTTCATCATGTGGTCATCTTTCATTCTCATAAAAGTTGCATCATGATCTGTTTTAGAATAGCTATTTCTTTCACCTAATATATCCAATTGTTTTTTATACTTTATTTGCCTATTGATATTTTCACTTAACAATTTTTTAGTCTTTTTTATTTCCGTTCTTTCTGAACGCATCATTTTTCGTTCTGCTACATCTTTAGAGTTGCTAATATCATTGTTTAAATCTTCGATTTTTTCTTCTAATCTGTTTTTGAATTCGTAAAGTGTTTCAAGTGTAATATCTTGGGTCTCATCTTTTAACTCAGGTATTACTTCATTTACAATGGCTTCACGATAGATTTCTCTCGATTGTTCAACTACTTTTTTATTAAATCTTTCTGTGTTTTTTCTCCAAACAAAAGTGTATTTATTGGCATTTGCTTCAATCTTAGTACCGTCTATATAAATACTTTCCTCATCAATAAGGTTTTGTTCTATGAGTTGTGTTCTAAAATTTATAAATAGAGATTGTAATAATCGATCAATTATAGGATTAACTCTGAAACGATTTATCGTTCGATAAGAAGGTGTTTGATTCTGTGACAACCACATCATACGAACACTGTCTTTAAGAAGACTTTCAATTCTTCTTCCGGAAAAAACAGATTGTGTATATGAATAAAGTATAATCTTTAACATTAATTTAGGGTGATATGAGGATGCACCACGAACGTGAGTAAATTCGTAGAATTCTTCATTAGGTATCGTTTCTACGATTTGATTTACAAAATGAGCAATATCATTTTCTGGAATTAAGACTTCAATATCTAGTGGTAGAGTTAATTGAGACATGTTATAATTTTTATACATAGAGCACCTCGTTAATTTAGTTTTTGTTGTGATTAATTAAATTATACGAAAGTGCTTTATTTTTTGAATAAGAATGGATATTTTGTCACGATTTTGTAAAGTGCTGACGCGCGGGGGAATAGTATGCGTGAGAGACTACAGGCTCGAGCCACACCCCCAGGCAAGCATGCACGCACAAAATCGTAGATTTTATAAATAAAGGAAAGAGAGCTAATCCGAAAATTATGGATTAGCTCTCTTTATTTGAGGTTAGGACATTTATGTCCCAACCTCTTTGTGTTATTTCACTGTTATTGTTCTACCTTGAGCAGTAATATGGCCATCAGCATCTGATACTGCATATCCTACTTTATACTTACCAGGTTTATCTGTATTTACTTCACCACTAGTTACAATGTCTGAAGATAAATCTTTACCTGAGTTGTCTTTAGCTTTTACATCTTTTAATAGATCGAAATCTTTACCTTTTTTCACTGTTATATCTTTTATACCCGTTATTTCTGGTTTAGGTGCTAATTCAGCATCGTTTACATAAACGCCACGTTTATAAGTGTAGTAATAACCATCTGAATCTTTAACGTGATACGTGATATATTGCAAACCAGTTTTCGAAGTATCAATATTACCTTTAACAGTAACTTTATCAGTGATGTCGCCATCTTTCTTATCTAAAGCTTTAACACCTTTCATTGTGTCAAAATGATCGCCTTGATAAACTAAATGTTTAGTTGGTACTGTAATAAGAGGCATGTTATCGTCTAAGTTTTTAGTTGAAGTTTTTTTGTTAGAAGCAACTTCTGCTTTTGATTTATCTTTATCATGAGTCGTTTTATCTTTAGATCCGTTTAAAGAACCTTCTTTGACTACATAAACATAGTGCCACTTAGTTCTATATGCCCCATCAGAATCAGTAACTTTATACTGTACTTTATATTTACCTAATTTAGAAGTATCAACATCTCCACTAACTTTAATTTTGTTAGTTAAGTCGCCATCTTCTTTATCATAAGCTTTAATGCCTTTTAATGAATCATAGTCAGCGCCTTTTTCAACAACGTCTCCTTCAACACCTTTAATTTGTGGAAGACTGTTACCAGTAGCACTAGCAGTTAATGAAGGTGTAACTAACGATGCCGACACACCAAGAACTGTTAATGACTGTATTATTTTGTTCATCATAATTATGTACTCCTTTGTTGTAAGCTATAAGGAAAGAATAACATGACTCGTGCATCAATTCCTTATTAATTTAAATATTATCGCAATCTTGTCACATTTACATCGACCTTAAGACCGATTTAAACATTTAAGGTGTATAAAGTGTTTCTTTTAGAGTATTTTTAGGGATAATATCACTCAAATAATATTTATCTAAAGTAAGTAAGTATTCATTTAAAGCATGATTAAGTGCACCTTTTAATCCACAGTTTAATGCAATGGGGCATGTGTTTGTCTCCATATTAAAACATTCTACTAATTCGAAGTGATCTTCAGTTTGTCTGACAAGCTTTCCGATATTTATTTCAGAAGGAGTTTGATTAAGAATTATGCCACCATTTCTTCCACGAATAGATTTTAAGTAGCCTAATTTTACAAGTTGATGTACGACTTTAGTTAAATGATTTTTGGAAATGCCATAAAATGTCGCAATCTCTTCTATTTGAGATTGTTTATTCTGTTGAGCAAGGTACATAAGTACGCGCAACGAATAATCCGTATATTGGGTGAGCTTCATAAAGTTCATCCTCCTTATAATATATTAATTATACTTAAAACTAAGTCTAAAAAACAATGATTGAAATTGAAAATCATGAAATATTGACAATTTTGTAAACAAACACAAATTATATTGAAATACATTGTGAAATTATTTACAATTAAACATGTATTTAAAATATATCTTTAAGAGGGGGATTCTGATGTTATCAGAACAAACTAAAGAAATCGTTAAACAAACAGTACCAGTATTAGAACAATACGGAAATGAAATTACTAAAGTATTTTATGAAAGATTATTTGAAGCACACCCAGAATTATTAAATATCTTTAATAAATCAAACCAAAAACAAGGGAAACAACAAACAGCATTAGCACAAACTGTATTAGCAGCAGCTAAACATATCGATCAGTTAGAAGCAATTGTGCCTAATGTTAACCAAATTGCTCATAAACACCGTGCGTTACAAGTAAAAGAAGAACACTATCCAATAGTTGGAGAGTATTTATTAAAAGCGATTAAAGAAGTATTAGGCGACGCAGCTACAGACGATATTATGAATGCTTGGGAAGAAGCATATGGTGAAATCGCGAGCGTATTCATTCAAATGGAAAAAGCAATGTATGAACAAGCTGCTTGGGACGATTTCAAATCATTTAAAATTACTAATATTGAAGACCAAGGTACTTCAATGAAATCATTCGAAGTTGAACCAGAAGAAAATATTAAAGTACCAGAACTTGTAGCTGGTCAATATATTACAGTACGTATTAAACCAACAAATGATGAAAACTTAGCGTTAAGACACTATTCAATTTATTCAGTTAAAAATGATGGAAAAATCAGATTTGCTGTTAAAAGAGAAGGTGCAGGCGAGACAAAAGGACTTGTATCACATGACCTACATGATAGTTACTCAGTAGGAGATACTTTAGAAATCTCAGCTCCAGCAGGTGATTTCAAAGTAGAATCACCTGAAGACAAAAAATTATTGCTATTATCTTCAGGAGCTGGTGTAACACCAATGTTAGCTATGTTAGAAGATGAAGGTTATAAAGGTAGAGATGTTCATTTCGTACATGTTAACGAATCAGAAGCAGATGTACCATTCAAAAAAGAAATAGATGCATTAAATGTAATGAACAATAATGTTGAAGTTACTTACCACTTAAGAGAAAGAGACGGTTACTTAACAAGTGACGAACTAAAAGCATGGATAAATGAAGATGTAGAAATTTATTTATGTGGTGGTATAACATTTATGGATACAATTTTTGAAGAATTAGACAAATTAAACATTGATCAATCAGGTGTGCACTTCGAACCATTTGGTCCAAAAATGAGTATTACAAACGTATAATTCCGATACACGCAAAAAACCAATCCGTTGAATTCATTTCAATTAGCGGATTGGTTTTTTTATTAATCAACTTATAAAAAAACATAAAAAAACAGAGCCAACATTGGATAACATGTGTTGGCTCTGTTTTCATTTTAGTCTAGAGACTATTATATGTTTATTCTATTCCATTTTTCCATTTTTCAGCTAATAGTGTGTTGTTCAAGACCATTGTGATTGTGAGTGGGCCGACACCGCCTGGTACTGGTGTGATTGCTCCGGCAACTTCTTTAACCGCTTCGAAATCTACGTCACCTTTAAGTTTACCGTCTTCGCCTGGTGTGTTACCAACGTCAACAATGACTGCACCTGGTTTTACTAAATCTTTTGTTACGAGGTGTACGCGTCCTACTGCACTTACTATTACATCTGCTTGTTTTAAAACTTCTTCTGTATTTGTCGATTTAGAATGCAATAGCGTTACAGTTGCATCTTGATCTGTTAATAATTTACTTACAGGTTGACCGACGATATGACTTCTACCGATTACAGCCACGTTTTTACCTTTTAAGTCGATATCAGCATGTTTGAGTATTTCCATAATGCCTAATGGTGTACATGGAATAAACGTACGTTCACCAGTATATAATCTACCAATATTAATAGGGTTAAAACCGTCTACGTCTTTATCTGGATTAATTGTTTCTAATACTTTAGCTTCAGAAACTTGTTTAGGAAGTGGTACTTGCACTAGAATACCGCTCACAGAATTATCGTTGTTTAATCTTTCTAATTCATTAAGAACTTCTTCTTCTGTAGATGATTCGTCCATATGTATGATTTCAGATATCATACCGATCTTCTCAGCTGCTTTCTTTTTAGAATTAACATAACTTTGGCTCGCACCGTCATTACCTACAAGAATGACAGATAGTTTTGGTACGATGTTGTGTGTCTTTAATCTTTCTACTTCACTTTGAAGACCAACTCTGTAAGCCTTCGCTATTTCTCTACCGTCTAATATCTTAGCTACCATGAAAATTGCCTCCTAAATAATAAATCGAACTTTAGTGTTGGTTACACTGTAAATTATCTCTTTAATACGAACATAAATCAATTATTTTTGTAAAAAAGATATAAAATGTTCGTTTTTCCATTGAAAATAGCATTATCAATTGTTATGCTATATCTGTAATATACACAATAAAAGTTAAATATTTCAACTATTTGAAAGGGTGACTTACATGAAAGTGGCAGTAATAATGGGTAGTTCATCAGATTGGCCTATCATGAAAGAAGCATGTGACATGCTTGATTATTTTGGAATTCAATATGATAAGAAGGTTGTATCTGCACATAGAACACCATTAGAAATGGTTGATTTTGCAAAAAATGCTACTAGTCAAAACATCGATATTATTATCGCTGGAGCAGGAGGCGCAGCGCACTTACCAGGAATGGTTGCTTCGCTAACGACAGTTCCAGTTATAGGTGTACCAATTGAATCGAAAAGTTTAAAAGGCATGGATTCTTTACTATCTATAGTACAAATGCCAGGTGGAATTCCTGTCGCAACTACTGCTATAGGAAAAGCAGGATCTAAGAATGCTGGTATTTTAGCAGCGAGAATGATTGGTATGACTGATGAAAATGTAAGAAATCAATTAGTGAATTATGAAAAAAGTTTACGCGATAAAGTGGAGGAAATGCAAAATGACTTATTATAACCTTGAATCAGGTGACATGATAGGTATTGTGGGCGGCGGTCAATTAGGCAAAATGATGGCACAATCTGCACAAAAAATGGGATTTAAAGTCGCAATCCTAGATCCTGATGAAAATTGTCCTGCACAATTTGTAGCACATGAATTTATAAATGCTGATTACTCTAATGAAAAGGCACTTAATCAATTAGGTAATATCTCAAAAGTTGTTACTTATGAATTTGAAAATATAGATGCACAACAATTAGAAACACTTTCCAATAAATATAATATACCTCAAGGAAGTGAAACAGTTGCTTTATTACAAGATAGATTAACTGAAAAGCAAACTCTAGAAAGCGCTCATGTAAATATAGTGCCGTTTTTAGAAGTGAAGCAATCTCAAGACTTGGATGAAGCGATTGAAACAATAGGCTTTCCATTTATTATAAAAACACGTTTTGGTGGTTATGACGGAAAAGGACAACTTGTCATTCGGTCTAACGATGACTTGGATGAAGCAAGAGAACTTATTGCCGATACACCATGCGTAGTTGAAAAATATCTCCCTCTATATAAAGAAGTATCCATAACAGCTACACGTGACATTTATGATCAAACAGTTTATTTTCCACTACAAGAAAATGAACATAGAGATCAAATATTATATAAAACAATCGTTCCAGCTCGTTTAGATTTTGAAGAACAAGCTATAAATGAAGTTGAAAAAATCATGTCTAAAGTTCATTTCATTGGTACTTTTACTGTGGAATTTTTCGTGACTGATGATTATAAGCTATTTGTAAATGAAATTGCACCTAGACCTCATAATTCTGGACATTATTCTATAGAAGCTTGTGATTATTCTCAATTTGATACACACATACTTGCTGTAGCAGGGTGGCACTTGCCAGGAAAAATTCATTTATTACAACCAGCTATTATGATGAATTTATTAGGTCAAGATGTATCGAACTTGAAGCATGAATTTTATAAGCATCCAGATTGGCATGTTCATATATACGGCAAAAAGATTAATAAAGTTAACCGTAAGATGGGACATATTACTAAACTATCAACAGATTTAGATAAGGATGAACAACAATTTAATCAAATTTTTGAAGGGCGGAACAAGTAACATGTCACTACTTTATGAAGGTAAAGCTAAAAGAGTATTCAATACAGAACAAGAAGATATTTTAAGAATTGAATATAAAGATGAAGTAACAGCAGGTAACGGAGCTAAAAAAGATGAAATGTTAGGAAAAGGTAGATTAAACAATTTAATTACATCTAAAATTTTTGGAATATTGAAACAAAAAGGTGTTCCGAGCCACTTTATAGAACAAATATCTGAAACAGAACAACTTGTTAAAGCTGTAGAAATCTTTCCATTAGAAGTCGTTGTTCGTAACGTAGCTGCAGGATCTATTTGTAAAAGGCTTGGCTTTGAAAAAGGTCATACATTTGAAGAACCATTATTAGAATTATTTTATAAAAAAGATGAGTTAAATGATCCTCTAATTACAGACGATCACGTGGTATTACTTAATATTGCTACACTTGATGAACTATCTACTATTAAAAATGAAGCTTTAAAAGTTAATGCTGTATTAAGTGAAGTAATGAATGAAATGAACTTGATATTAGTAGATTATAAAATCGAGTTTGGTATTACGAAAGATGGTCAAATTTTATTAGCTGATGAAATATCTCCAGATACTTGCAGAATTTGGGATAAAGAGACACAAGAAAACTTTGATAAAGATGTATACAGAGAAGATACTGGCTCATTAATCGATACTTATGAAACTTTTTACAAAAAATTGGAGGAACTATAAATGAAGAAGATTGAATTGCACATCACATTACAAGGTCAGGTTTTAGATACTCAAGGTCAAGCATTAAACAGAGCAGTACATGATTTAGGATACGAGCAAGTAAATGATATTAGAGTAGGTAAAGTTATATATATGACAGTTGATGAAACAGATGAAAATACAATCAAAAATGTTGTCAATACGTTAAGTGAAAAGTTATTTGCTAATACTGTAATTGAAGAATATAGTTTCAAAATCTTAGAAGACGAGGAGAACGCGTAATGAAATTAGCTGTATTAGTATTTCCGGGATCTAATTGCGATCGTGATATGTTTAATGCTGCTAAACATTCTGGTGTTGAAGCGGCATATGTAGATTATAGAGAAACTTCACTTGAAGGTTTTGATGGTGTCTTAATACCTGGTGGGTTCTCTTTTGGTGACTATTTAAGATCTGGCGCGATGGCTCGCGTTGCGCCGATTATTAGTGAAGTAAAAAGACTTGCTCGTGAAGGAAAACCAGTATTGGGCGTTTGTAATGGATTCCAAATCTTAACTGAAGTTGGATTGTTACCAGGTGCTTTATTGCATAATGATAGTCATTTATTTGTTAGTAGAAATGAACAATTAACAATTGTAAATAATAAAACGAAATTTACACATCAATATGATAAAGATGAAACAGTCGTTTATCCTGTTGCACATGGTGAAGGAAATTATTATTGTACAGATGACATTTATGATGACCTTGTAAAAAACAATCAAATTATTTTAACTTATAATGACAATCCAAATGGTTCATATAAAGATATAGCTGGTATAACAAATAAGGAAGGTAATGTTTGTGGAATGATGCCACATCCAGAACGTGCAATGGAAACATTACTTGGCTCAGATAGCGGTGTTAAATTATTTCAATCTATGATCGAAAGTTGGAGGGAACAACATGTCTAAGTTTTTAGAACCTAGTATAGAAGAAATAGAAAAAGAATATTTATATAGAGATATGGGCTTAACAGATAAAGAATATCAAAAAGTAATCAGTATTTTAGGCAGAAAACCTAATTTTACTGAGATTGGTATTTTTTCAGTAATGTGGAGTGAACATTGTTCTTATAAGCATTCTAAGCCATTTTTAAAGCAATTCCCTACTTCTGGCGAACATGTATTGATGGGACCAGGTGAAGGTGCTGGTGTTGTCGATATCGGCGATAACCAAGCGGTTGTATTCAAAGTAGAATCTCACAATCACCCTTCAGCGATAGAACCTTACCAAGGTGCTGCAACTGGTGTCGGCGGCATTATTCGTGACATCGTTTCAATTGGTGCAAGACCAATTTCATTATTAAATAGTTTGAGATTTGGTGAATTAACAAATAAAACTAATCGTAGGTTATTTAGTGGTGTCGTAAAAGGTATTGGTGGCTATGGTAACTGTATTGGTATCCCTACAGTTGCTGGTGAAATTGAATTTGATGGCCGTTATGATGGTAATCCACTTGTAAACGCAATGTGTGTCGGCATTATTGATCATGACAAAATTCAAAAAGGTACTGCTAAAGGTATAGGTAATCCAGTTATTTATGTTGGATTAAAAACAGGTAGAGACGGTATTCATGGTGCTACTTTTGCTTCAGAAGAATTAAGTGAAGCATCTGAAAGTAAGAGACCATCTGTACAAATAGGTGATCCTTTCGTCGGTAAAAAATTAATGGAAGCTACTTTAGAAGCGATAACATATCCAGAATTAGTCGGAATTCAAGATATGGGTGCTGCTGGTTTAACGTCATCATCATCAGAAATGGCTGCTAAAGGTGAAGGTGGTATACATCTACATTTAGAAAAAGTCCCTACACGAGAAGAAGGTATTTCTCCATATGAAATGATGTTATCAGAAACGCAAGAACGTATGTTATTAGTAGTAGAAAAAGGAACAGAACAAAAATTCTTAGATTTATTTGAACATCACGAATTAGATTCTGCAGTAATTGGTGAAGTAACTGATACAAATAGATTTGTATTATCGTACGAAGACGAAGTTTATGCAGATATTCCAGTTGAACCATTAGCTGACGAAGCACCAGTATATATTTTAGAAGGTGAAGCGAAAGAGCATAATGAAGATGCGCATGAATACGACAATATCGATGTTAAAGATGTATTTGCTAAGCTGATTAATCATCCTACAATTGCTTCAAAACATTATGCATATGACCAATATGATCAACAAGTTGGTGCGAATACAATTATTAAACCAGGTATTAGCGCCGGTGTCGTTAGAGTTGAAGGTACTAAAAAAGCAATTGCTTCAACGATAGATGGTGAAGCAAGATATGTTTATAACAACCCATATGAAGGCGGAAAAATGGTTGTAGCTGAAGCATATAGAAACCTAATATCTGTAGGTGCTAAACCTTTAGCAATGACAGATTGCTTAAATTATGGATCTCCTGAGAAGAAAGAAATATATCAACAATTAACTGATTCTACACGAGGCATGGCAGAAGCATGTGAAGCTTTAAATACACCAGTCGTATCTGGAAATGTTTCTTTATACAATGAAACTAAAGGAACTTCAATCTTCCCAACGCCTGTAGTAGGAATGGTCGGCTTAATTGAAGATGTAAGTTATTTAAATGATTTTGAACCAAAAGTTAACGAACGTATTTATATCGTTGGAGAAACAAAAAATGATTTCGGTGGAAGTCAAATCGAAAAATTATTATATAAAGAAGTTAACCATGAACCAAGTTCAATAGACTTAAACGCAGAAGTTCAACGTGGCGAACAAATTAAAGAAGCGATTCATGCTCAAACTGTTTCTCACGTCCAAGCAATAGGTAAGGGCGGTATTGCAATAAGTCTTGCAAAAGTATCATCACACTTTAATTTAGGATTAGATGTTACAGTACCACTTTCAAATGCACAATTATTCAGTGAAACACAAGGTAGATATATTTTAGTTGCTAAAGAAGGTCAAACTGTAGAAGTAGATGGTGCAGTTGAGATAGGTAAAATAACTGACGACGGTGAATTTACATTAACTAATGAATCATCACAAATTAAATACCATGTATCTGATTTGGATGAACAGTTGAAAGGGGCAATCGCTCAATGCATGAAATCAAGAGTTTAAATGAAGAATGTGGTGTATTTGGCATATGGAACCATCCAGATTCTGCACAATTAACTTATATGGGACTTCATAGTTTACAACATAGAGGTCAAGAAGGTGCAGGTATAGTTTCTTCAAATGGATTTGAGCTTAAAGGTGAAAGAGGTTTAGGATTGTTGACTGATGCAATTTCTGATGTTCAATTAGAAGGATTTAAAGGTAATCAACATGCAATTGGTCACGTAAGATATGCAACATCTGGAAATCAAGGTATTGAAAATATCCAACCTTTTTTATATCACTTTTATGATATGAGTGTAGGTGTTTGTCATAACGGAAATTTAGTTAATGCACAAAGTTTGAGAAAAGATTTAGAAAAAGACGGTGCTATTTTCCATTCTTCTTCAGATACAGAAGTGATTATGCATCTTATTAGAAGAAGTAAAGCATCAACTTTTGAAGAAGCATTAAAAGAAAGTTTGAATATAATAAAAGGCGGATTTACATTCGCTTTATTAACTAAAGATGCGCTATATGGTGCTGTAGATCCAAATGCAATTAGACCGTTAGCAGTAGGAAGAATGAAAACGGGTGCTTATATAATCGCTAGTGAAACATGTGCAATTGATGTTCTTGGCGCAGAGTTTATTAGAGATATTCATGCAGGAGAATTTATAGTCATTAATGATGATGGTATTAGAGTAGAATCATATACAACAGATACGACAACAGCAATTTCAGCTATGGAATATATTTATTTCGCTAGACCAGATTCCACAATTGCAGGTAAAAATGTACATGCTGTGCGTAAAGAATCAGGAAAAAGATTAGCACAAGAAAGCCCTGCTATTAATGCTGATATGGTTATAGGTGTGCCGAATTCATCACTTTCAGCAGCGTCTGGATTTGCTGAAGAAAGCCATTTACCGTATGAGATGGGACTTGTTAAAAATCAATATGTCGCTAGAACATTTATACAACCTACTCAAGAGTTACGTGAACAAGGTGTACGCGTCAAATTATCAGCTGTAAAAGATATTGTACATGGAAAAAATATTGTACTCGTAGATGACTCAATTGTGAGAGGTACAACAAGTAAAAGAATCGTGAAAATGTTGAAAGACGCTGGAGCAAATGAAATTCATGTTCGCATTGCTTCTCCTGAATTTATGTTCCCTAGCTTTTATGGTATCGATGTATCAACATCATCAGAATTAATATCTGCAAATAAATCACCTGAAGAAATTAGAGACTATATTGGTGCAGATTCTTTATCTTATTTATCAGTTGATGGATTAATTAATTCTATTGGTTTAGATAAAGAGGTACCATATCACGGTCTTTGTGTTGAAAGCTTTACGGGTGACTATCCTGCAGGACTGTATGATTATGAAGAACGATATTATGAAAATTTAAGTCCACGTCAAAAGGCTTATTTAGCAAATAACAAACAATACTTTGATAAAGAGGGTAATCTTAATGTCGAAAGCATATAAAGCATCTGGTGTAGATATAGAAGCAGGTTATGAAGCGGTAAATAGAATGAAGTCTCATGTGCAAAGTACGATGAGAAAAGAAGTTTTAGGTGGATTAGGTGGATTTGGTGCAGCCTTTGATCTATCTCAATTAAATATGAAAAAACCAGTATTAGTATCAGGTACTGATGGCGTTGGAACTAAATTAAAACTCGCTATTGATTATAATAAGCATGACACAATAGGTATTGATGCAGTTGCAATGTGTGTTAATGATATTTTAACAACAGGTGCAGAGCCTTTGTATTTCCTAGATTATATTGCGACAAACAAAGTGGACCCAGAAACAATTGAAGCAATTGTTTCTGGTGTGTCTGTTGGTTGTAAGGAGACAAACTGTGCATTAATAGGTGGAGAAACTGCTGAAATGGGCGAAATGTATCATCAAGGTGAATATGATATTGCAGGATTTTGTGTAGGTGCAGTTGAAAAAGACGCGTATATCGATGGCAGTACCGTTGACGACGGTGACATATTAATCGGTATAAAATCAAGCGGTATACATTCTAACGGATACAGTTTAGTAAGAAATTTAATTAAAGAAAGTGAAATTGATTTAAATGATCAATTTGATGAAAATAGAACGTATTTAGAAGCGTTTCTTGAACCAACTAAATTATACGTTAAACCGGTCCTTTCAGTATTAGAAAAAGTGAAAGTGAAAGGTATGTCACATATAACTGGTGGTGGCTTTATAGAGAATATCCCTAGAGCCATTCCTGAAGATAAAGACGCTGATATAGATGTGAGTTCATATGAAGTGCCTAAAATCTTTGATTGGTTAAAAGAACAAGGCAAGATTGAAGCAACAGAAATGTATAATGTCTTTAATATGGGTATTGGTTTTGTACTGATTGTTAATAAAGAAGATCAAGAGGAAACGCTGAATATTCTAAAAGGTCATAATGAAGAAGCTTTCGTTATTGGTAAAATTTCTAATGGAACAGGAAATGTCAATTTGTCGGGGGTTCAATCATGACAAAAATTGCTGTATTCGCATCAGGAAACGGATCAAACTTCGAAAAGATAATGGAAAATATTGAAGCAGGTTATTTAGATCATATTGAAGTGACAGCTTTATATACAGATAATCCAAATGCTTTTTGTATTGAAAGAGCAAGACGTTTTAATTTGCCGGTATATATTATCGATCCAAGAACATACGATAATAAAAAAGATTACGAAGAAGCGCTTTTAACAAAATTATCTCAAGATAGAGTCAGTTGGATTATTTTAGCAGGTTATATGAAAATTGTAGGTCCAACATTACTGAAGCAATATGAAGGAAAAATGTTAAACATTCATCCTTCTATTTTACCGAGCTTTCCAGGTAAAGATGCAGTTGGACAAGCACTTGATTATGGTGTTCGAGTGACAGGTGCAACAGTACACTATGTTGATAGTGGCATGGATACAGGTGAGATTATTGATCAATTAAGTTGCTCAGTACATCCAGATGACACAAGAGAAACATTGCAATTAAGAATACAAAACTTAGAATATGAATTATATCCACGTGTCATAAAAGAAATTATTCAATAAAGGAGTCTTTACAAAATGAAGAATGCAATATTAAGTGTTTCAGACAAAACCAACATAGTAGAATTTGCAAGCAAACTTATAGAAAATGGTTATAAAGTATATTCGACTGGCGGTACTAAAAAAGCATTAGAAGAGGCGAATATTGAAGTGTATTCTGTCTCTGATTTAACAAATTTCCCTGAAATAATGGATGGAAGAGTAAAAACATTACATCCAGGTGTACACGGCGGGATCCTTGCCAATCGTTCTATACCTGAACATTTATCAGCATTGAAAGAACAAGATATCGATTTAATTGATTTAGTTGTCGTAAACTTATATCCATTTAAAGAAACAATCAAAAAAGAAAATGTTACTGAAGATGAAGCAATCGAAAATATAGATATTGGTGGACCAACTATGTTAAGAGCTGCTGCCAAAAACTATAAATTTGTGACGACTATTGTTGACCCAACTGATTACAATGAGGTTATTAATCGCATAGAAAATAATGAGTTAGATGAAGCATATCGTAAATCTTTAATGGTTAAAGTATTTAAACATACAAATGACTATGATAAAACGATTGTTGAATTTTTCGCAAATGAATCAGAACAATTGAGATATGGCGAGAATCCACAACAAAATGCAACGTTTGTCAAAACGTCAAACGAATCAAATACTTTAGCGGGTGCTAAACAATTGCATGGTAAAGCGTTAAGTTTTAATAATATTAAAGATGCGGACGCAACTTTATCTCTTATTAAAAAATTCGAACAACCAGCTGCCGTAGCTGTTAAACATATGAATCCATGTGGTGTAGGTGTGGGCGAAACAATTGAAGAAGCATACGATTACGCTTATGAAGCAGATTCTCAATCTATATTTGGAGGCATCGTTGCTTTAAACAGACCCGTTACTAAAAAATTAGCTGAATCACTACATGCAATATTCTTAGAAGTCGTGATTGCACCAATCTTTGAAGAAGAAGCTTTAGAAGTATTAACGACTAAGAAAAATATTAGATTGTTAGAAGTTGACATGACAGAAACGAAAGATGAACAAGAATTTGTTTCAGTGTCTGGTGGATACTTAGTACAAGATAAAGATAATGCTATGATATCTAGAGAAGATATGAAAGTTGTAACTGACGTTGAACCTACTGAAGCACAATGGAAAGCATTAGAATTATCATGGAAAGTTGTACGTTCAGTTAAAAGTAATGCCATTGTACTTGCTAATGACCATCAAACTGTTGGTGTAGGAGCTGGTCAAATGAATAGAGTTGGTTCTGCAAAAATAGCAATTGATAGAGCAATTGAAATGAATGAAAATGTAGCTTTAGCATCTGATGGCTTTTTCCCAATGGGAGATTCTGTAGAAACAGCTGCCAAAGCAGGTATCAAGACAATTATCCAACCAGGTGGTTCTATTAAAGACCAAGATTCAATTGATATGGCTAATAAATATGGCATCAGTATGGTATTTACTGGTATGAGACACTTTAAACATTAGGAGGTCACTATGAAAGTACTTGTGATAGGATCAGGTGGAAGAGAACACGTATTAGCTCAAAAATGTAGTCATTCAAAGTTAGTTGATGAAGTATTTGTTATTCCTGGAAACGATGCGATGAGCAAAGTAGCTACAATTGTTTCTGAAATTCAAGAGTCAGATCATGAATTAATTAAAGATTTTGTTGTCGAGCATGAAATTGAATGGGTTATTATTGGCCCAGAACAACCTTTAATTGACGGTTTAACAGATGCATTAGAACAAACGAATGCAAAAGTGTTTGGACCTAATAAAGCAGCAGCACAATTAGAAGGTTCTAAAGAATTCGCAAAGAAAATTATGGAAAAATATAATATTCCTACTGCAGAATATCAAACCATTACTAATAAAGATGAAGCGGCTGAATATGTTGAACAATGCAAAATTCCAATTGTACTTAAAAAAGACGGCTTAGCTGCTGGTAAAGGTGTTATCGTTGCTTTAACGCGTGACGAAGCGAGAGAAGGTATTGAAACATTATACGAAACACAAAATGAAAAAGTCGTTTTCGAAGAATTTCTTGATGGTGAAGAATATTCTGTGATGACTTTTGTTAATAATGAGTTTGCTGTTCCATTCGATTGTATTGCGCAAGATCATAAGAGAGCTTTTGATGGTGATCAAGGACCAAATACAGGTGGAATGGGGGCATATTGTCCAGTCCCTCATATTTCTGAAGAAGTATTACAAGAAACGAACCAAAAAATAGCACAACCTATAGCGGATGCTTTAGTAAGTGAAGGTATAAATTATTTCGGCTTAATTTATATTGGCGCAATCTTAACTGAGAATGGGCCGAAAGTAATAGAATTTAATGCGAGATTTGGTGATCCCGAAGCTCAAGTACTACTTACTCGATTAGACTCTGACTTTGTCGAGCTTTTAGAAAAAGTATATAAAAAAGAACCTATAACATTAGAGTGGAAAAATGAAAGTGTGGTAGGTGTAGTGCTTGCTTCTAAAGGCTATCCTGGTTCTTATGAAAAAGGGTATGTAGTTGAAGGATTAGAAGAACTGGATCAATATTTTGTTAGTGCTCTGAAAAAGAATGACAATGGGCAATTTGAGAACAATGGCGGTCGCGTTATGATTGCAATTGGTACTGGAGATCATATCGAATCAGCTCAAAAAAATGCTTATGAACAAGTTAGTAAAATTAAAAGTGATATATTGTTTTATAGAAATGATATAGGGCATAAAGCTTTAAAAGCTCAAAAATAATCAAAAGGTCGATTCAAATTTATGGAAAATAAATTTGAATCGACCTTTTTCATTGCGCTATATTTCAATCTTTTTGGGAAAGGTATGGTCAAATATAACGCAATGTTATCTAATATCTGCAATATTTGTAATCGGTATATAAATACTTAATAAATATGCAATAACGACTAGCAATATCGTTAATAGTACAAAATATAAATCATTTATTGTAAAAGGAACTTTATAATAGTATGTTCTTTTTTGATTAGTGAAACCTTTAGCTTCCATGGCAACAGCTAATCGATGAGACTTTCTAATGCTTTGACTTAAAGTAGGTATGAGTAGATGATTGATCCATTTCAAACCTTTGCGATTACTTTTATCGATAACGGCGTAACGCATCTTTAAAGCTTGTCTTAACTGCATAAAAGAACTAAACATTATTGGAATCATTCGTATTGAAGCCATAAAAGCATATGCTATTTTAGGTTTTAATTTTAAATGTTGCATGAAACTGTAAAATACAAAAATTATTTGAGAGGTAAAAGGGATTACCATGCCATAAAATGAAATGACGAGTGTACGCATAGTAACATGCAAACCTCTTAGCAAACTTTCATTTGTTATATGAATAATGCCGAATTTTAGTAATGTACGTTCTCCTTCACCGTAAAAAATCATAAATAACGATGAGGTGATTCCAAAGAACATTGTAATGGCTATTACGATAAGAAGTGGTAACCATCTAACGCCACTCATTACAATTAAATATATAAACATAATGATTGTTAAATAAATCATGAAGTCAAATTGGTGAATAAATATCGCATAGAAAAATAACATTATACCTAATAACAGTTTCGTTAAAATATTCACATGATCAATAAAAGTAGAGTATTTCTTCCAGTTAGTTAACATGTGATTCACCACCGTTAACGGTTAATTGCGCGTCATTTATGGTAAATGTCCTTGTCGCATATCGATTTATAATTTCCTGTTCATGTGTAATCATTAAAATGGTTTGACCGTTACGAACTCTATCGTGGAATAATTTAATGAGCTCGAATGTATTGTGACTATCTAAACCAAATGTTGGCTCATCTAGAAGTATAATTTCTGAGTTCGTACTTAACGCTGTAGCGACACTTAAACGTTTCTTTTGTCCTATGGATAGTTCAAATGGATGTTGATCTTTAACGTGATCTAGTTTTAATAAATTCAACATTTCATTAGTTTTTTCGTAAGCGGTATTTTTATCTTGATGTGAGAAATTAATCATAATTTCATTGAAAACAGATATTTCTATAAATTGTAATTCTGGATTTTGGTACACAAAGTACATATGTTTGGATGCATCTTTCACTTTCTTAATGTGCTCATCTTTATATTTAATTTGTCCCTTATACTTTATAAGCTGCATAAGTGACTCTAAAAAGGTGGTCTTTCCAGCACCATTTTCTCCTGTAAGCGCAATCCACTCGCCTCTATATATAGACAAGTTATCTACATGGAATAAGTTCTTGTGCTTGCGCAGTATATCTAAATGATTAATATTTAATAATGTTTCTTGTGTAGAAGGTATTTCACTTAACTTTGGCGCGTAATGCCAAGAGTTTGGATGCCACACACCATAGTCATTTAGAACATCCGTATGATTACGTAATATATCATCAGGTGTACTATCGTGTGTGATTTCTCCGTGCTCGTTCATCACAATTACTCTGTCTACATAATTCCAAATATAGTCTACTTTATGCTCTACAATCACTACAGTTTGATTTTGCCAATTTTGCATAATTAAATCCCATAGCTGCGTTGTAGATTGATGGTCAAGCATAGCAGTAGGTTCATCTAGAAATAATGTACTCGTATCTTGTAACAATATAGAAGCAATGGCTAATTTTTGTTTCATGCCTCCGCTTAAACGGTTGATTTTCAAAGAAGGATCAGCATTTAAATTTACTTTATTCATTGCTTCAATAATTAACTTATCCATCTCAGTAGGTGGAATATTCATGTTTTCCAACACGAAGGCTAATTCTTCTTTAATTTCTGGCATACAAAATTGTGTATCGGGATCTTGGAATATAACGCCAGGAAGGGTATCTATTTTTTTAGAATCGACTTTCATTGGAATATCCATTGATCTCGGAATAATGCCACTTAAAACATTTAATAACGTGCTTTTTCCTGAACCACTAGGTCCTAATAAAAGTACTTTTTCTTTATCGTTAATTTGAATATCTAAATTTTTGAAAATAATGCGTTTATCGTCAGGATACTTAAGTCTTAAATTTTTTAGTGATAACAATTGGCTAACTCCTATAATAAGTCATAATCTTTTTTAGATGCTGGTCTAAACAACTTAGTGACACCAGTTTGGTCAAGTGCTCTTACAATCGCATATCCTAATGCGCCACCTACAATCGCGCCACTCAATATTCTAATTGCGAACATTAAGATTACATTCCATAATGCAACATCACTTAAATAATTATAGAACCAATCAATAGGTAGTGTGATAATGCCAGCAGTCATCCCAGCTACAACAGCAACAGATAACTTTCTCGTTTTATAACGAACTGCCAAAAAGACAATTTCGCAAGCTAAACCTTGAAGTAATGCATAGATAAATGTAGGGATATCAAATTGTCCCATTACAATTGTTTCACCAGCACCTGCAGCAAATTCAGCAAGTAATGCGACACCTGGTTTTTGAATTATTAAATACGTTACAATTGCTGCAATAAACCAAAGGCCATATACTGATTGTTCTAAATGTAATCCTAAAGGTTTTAAAATTTCATATGGAACCCATAAAAATTTATAAATGATTGCAAATAACGCACCAATCAATACCGTAACTAGAATATCAGACAAAGTTAATCTTTTTGACATGTTATATATCTCCTTTTTTATAAAAAAATGTGCACTCCTATATCTAAATAGAAGCGCACAAAAATATTGTTATCATTTAAAATGAATATTATATGATTTACGAACACTTTCCTACGCTAGTATCATCTAGATCAGGTACAAAGGGTTCAGACCTTTTCATGTCTGTCTCAGTTTTTAAACACCCCTAGTGCAGTTATTAAATTGTTAACACTACGATAAGTCTTATCATACCTTTTGTCAATAGGTTATAATAAACGTGAAATCTATTTTTTTAAAAGAATGAGTTGATTATAAGCATAATAAAATCCTCCATGAAATGAAGTATTCATTTACGATGGAGGATTATTATACAGATGAGGGAAATAGATTATTCGAAAGTATCTTGAATATTATCTTTTGTTTCGTCTTGTCCTTTTTTATCATCTTTTTTATGATCTTGTTCCTTTTTCTTAGCTTTTTCTGCTTCGTCTTTATGTTTATCGTTTTGAGTCATGATAACACTCCTTTAAAATGTATGATATTATTATATACCCAACTACGTATGAGTTTTAAACTTCTTGCTAGTACTTGGGACCGATTTTCAATATAATTAAAGACAATTGAAAACGAAACAATTATAATGTTCAATGAGGTGAAGAACATGTCTATAAAGAAAAAAAGCTGGGAAGTTCATTTTAGTCGTATTATAGGTATATTCATTTTAATTACAGGATTACTTATATTATTTAATGCGCCACGTATTAAAGATTATAATATCAAAGATTCAAATGATATCCATATAAGAAATATTTGGGACTTTTTTGTAGCTTTTTTTGATGAACTGGTTAGAATAATGCACCATTATATTGGTGGTTTTCCAGTGATAGCAGCAATCATAATTTTATTGATTGGTATTTTTGTTTTACTTATTGGACGTACTTTAAGAAGAACGACGAATTATGATTACGATATTTCTATATTTTATATAGGACTAACGATCTTATTAATGATTGTCATTATGATGACGATGTTTCAAGTTTACAGTTTTGCATCATTCTTATTTATCATTCCATTTAGTATTCACGTGGGATATGTTGTTTATAAAAATGAACTAAACCCGATGAATCGTAAAAAACATTATTTATGGATTATTATTTCATATGGTATGTGTTATTTCATTTCACAATTTGCAATGAACCATAATATCGATGCTGCAAATGTAAAACCTATAGATGTAATGAGTATTAATTTATTCTTTATATTATTATGGTGTTTTAGCCAAATGTCTGTTTGGATAAGTTTATATTTAAGAAGATCATTACCAGTAAGTGATGAAGATGCAGAAATGATTATTGATGAAAAATACTCAAGAGTAAAAAATAATCGACTAACGCGTAAAATATTTAGCATGTCTCAAGGTTTTTATCAGAAACTACAAACTTTCAAACAAACAACTTTAGAGAAATTTAATTCTGAAGAGGCTATTGCTAAACGAAAAAAACGTAATGAAAAATGGAAAGAAATGATTAGAATAGAAGACGATGACATTCCTAAATGGATGAGAAGACCTAAATGGTTAAAGAAAAGCTATATAGAATGGATTAGTACAGCTATTTTATTCTTATTTACGTTTATTGAATTTAATAATCGTAACGGTTTGTTCTTGTCAGGTGAATGGAAATTATCACAAATACAATATGTGTTCGAATGGTTAACATTGTTTATTTTAATGTTACTCATCATTTTATATGCATACTTTAATTACACGACAAACTACAAGAATAAAAATAATTTTGGAAAACTTTTTGTTATATCGGCACTGTTCTTTGAAATTGCAACAACATTCTTTGTTTCAGCGTTACAAACGTCGCAATTATCAGTATTTATAACACCAATATCCTTCTTATTATTACTGTTTGTCACACCAGCATTTATTATTCATTTGAAAAAATCTTTCTAACACATTTAAAATCATGTGTGACAAAACATACTAAGATTAATATAAAAGAGCGTAAATTCTTAAAAAATAAGAATTTACGCTCTTTTTACTTTATTTTTCAAGTCTTAGTACCTTTTATTTATATTCTAATATGTGATAAGTAAACTTTTTTAATGAATTTATTTGGAAAATGTATTGCACGGAACAATCTTATCCTTTATACTATTTTTAGTAAGCGTTTACATAAAAGGGGATCAAAACTTTCTGGGGGAAATTTTGATTAATAAATTCGGTTAACAGAGTATTCTAAAGGGGGATACTCTGTTTTTTTGGTGTTTTGCGTAATATACGTTATAATATGTGAGACATTTCGAAAGGATGGCCAAAAAATAATGAAACAGTTAATGCTTAAAAGAGGTAAAGAAGATAAATATTTAAGAGGTTACCCTCTAGTTGAAAAAGATGACATATTTGATATGCCTAACACAGATGAAGGTGAATTAGTAGCGCTTGTAGATTCTGGTAAAAGATTTATTGCTACTGCTTATTATGGTGAACAAAATAAAGGTATCGGTTGGGTATTATCACTAGAATCAACTGAAAAGATAGACCACCAATTTTTTGTAGATTTATTTACTACAGCTAAAAATGAAAGAGAATATTATGATCGTGTTAATGGCATCAATGCATACAGAATTTTTAATGCTGAAGGTGATGGTATTGGCGGATTAACAATTGATAATTATGACGGACATTTATTAATTCAATGGTATTCTGTAGGAATCTATCGTTTGAAAGACAGATTATTACCTGCAATTAAAGAAGTATTTGAATATAAATCTATTTTTGAAAAAAGAAGATTTAAAGGTATGGAAACTGCTTCTGACTTTGTTGACGGAAAAGCACCTGGTTTCCCATATGTAATAGAAGAAAATCATTTATTCTACAATATTGATTTAGATGATGGACCGATGACTGGAATTTTCTTAGATCAAAAAGATGTAAGAAAAAAATTAAGAGATCATTATAGCCAAGATAAAGATGTACTTAACTTATTCAGTTATACGGGCGCTTTTTCTGTTGCAGCAAGTGCAAATGCTAACTCTACAACGAGTGTGGATTTAGCAAATAGAGCTAGATCGCTAACTGAAGCTAATTTTGGATTAAACACTGTGGATTTAAATAATAATCATATTTTCATCATGGATGTGTTTGATTATTTCAAATACGCTTTACGTCACGGTTTAAGTTATGACGTAGTAGTCGTTGATCCTCCAAGCTTTGCTCGTAACAAGAAAAAAACGTTTAGCGTACAGAAGGACTATCCGGAATTAATAGAAGATTCATTGGAACTTTTAAATGAACAAGGTACTTTAATATTAAGTACGAATTCTAGTGCATTCCCTCAAAAAGCATTTAAAAAAATGATTAATCAAACTTTAGATGCTTTAGATGTAGACTATACTATTCTGGATGTTATGGGATTACCTAAAGACTTTAAGAGCCATCCACATTACAAACCTAGCAAGTATTTGAAAGTAGTGTTTGTACAAATAAATGGTTAAAAATTCCTCGTACGGGTATATATTAGTATTCTGAATTATTGAATATTAATGAACTGTGAGGAGAATGAAAATAATGGGTATATTTAATAAAATTACTAATAAAGCCGGAAATAAAGCATTAGGAATAGAAGAAATTAAAAAGCGTTCTGAATTACCAGTAACGCAAGATGAGTTATTAAATCGTAGAAAAAGAGCTAAAGACTTAATTCATAAAAAATCATTAATGTCATCTGCAGCAAATGTTGTTCCAATACCTGGATTAGGTGTTGGTATGGACATCAAGCTAATGAGCGATATCATTGAAGATATTAACAAAATTTATGGATTAAGCCATAAGCAAGTGAATAAAATGCAAGATGGCTTAAAACAAAAAGTGCTGACATCTGCCGCTATGAAAGGTAGCCAATTTATTGGACAAAAAGTTACAAATGCTATGGTAAAAGTATTCTTTAAATCTGTAGTTAAACGTGAAGCGGCTAAACAATCTAGATGGATACCACTTGTAGGTCAAGCTGTTGCTGGATCTATTAGTTATTATTTAATGAAAAAAATGGGTGAGGATCACATTAAGAAATGTGAAACAGTCATTCAAGACTTTATAAGTGAATAAATTTCAAAAAGTTAGTATCAGGAATTAATCTTGATACTAACTTTTTTTATTTGAATTATTTTAATATTTGCGTTATTTATGAAAGCGCTTTATAGTATGATGTGTAAACTAAAGTTCGAAATGTAAACATTTGTTTGTGAGGTGAGTGGTTTGAATAAAAATGAAAAGATCATACTTAATTTAATTAAAGAGAATCCATTTATATCACAACAAGAATTATCAGAAGAAGTTGGATTATCAAGGCCAGCTGTAGCAAATATCATATCGGGGTTGGTTAAGAAAGAATATGTGCAAGGGAAAGCATATGTTTTGAATGAACAAAATCCTATTGTGTGTATAGGTGGTGCAAATATTGATAGAAAATTTCATATTACCGATAAATTAATAGAAGGCACCTCTAATCCTGTTACTTCAGAATTATCTATAGGCGGTGTTGCCAGGAATGTTGCAGAGAACTTAGGAAGAATAGGAGAGGATGTCCTGTTATTAACAACGTCTGGAAATGATGCAGAATGGCAACATATTGCAGATTTATCATCACCATTTATGAATGTGGATTATGTTGAAAAAATATCTAGTGAGGCTACGGGAAGTTATACAGCATTGTTAGACCAAAATGGAAACATGACGATGGGACTCGCAGATATGTTAGTATATGACAAAATCACGCCAGAGTTTATGATCAAAAATACTTATTTATTAAATAAAGCAAAGTGTATTATTGCAGATTTGAACTGCCCAAAAGAAACGATTGAGTTCTTGTGTGCTTATGCTGAGAAAAAACAAATTAAATTGGTATTAATTGCAGTTTCAGGACCAAAAATGAATCGTCTGCCAAATAATTTACATGCTGTAGATTGGCTGATTTTAAATGAAGATGAAGTTGAATCCTTTGTAGGCAAAGAGGCAGAGTCAGAAGAATATTTACTAAAATTTATCAATGACATTAAATCATTAGGCGTTACCAATATCATTGTTACATCAGGTAAAGAAAAAATATTTTATGATGGCATAGAAGGAAAACAGCAGTTTAAAGTTAAAGCAATTGAGCATGTTGTCGATGTAACAGGTGCCGGAGATGCATTTACGTCAGGTTTAATTTATGGATGGTTAAATTCATATGATATACGACAAATTATTGATTTAGCTAAAGCTAATGCTTCTAAGACAATACAAACATCTTATACCGTTAGACAAGATTTAGACAGAAAACAACTTATAAAAGACATGGAGGCGTTATAATGAAAAGCTATATTCAATTCTCAGAAGAAGTGGAAAATGCTAAACAGGAAGGCAAAGCAATTGTTGCTTTAGAATCTACAATTATTTCACATGGTATACCATATCCACAAAATGTACAAATGGCAAAAAACGTAGAACAAATTGTAAGAGATAACGGTGGTGTGCCTGCAACTATCGCTATTATTAATGGCGAAATCAAAATTGGATTAAATGATCAAGAATTAGAGTTATTAGCAAGTGCTGAAAATGTTGCTAAAGTTTCAAGAAGAGATATAGCAGAAATTATAGCAACTCAAAGAATTGGTGCAACTACAGTAGCTTCCACAATGATTTGTGCACAATTAGCAGATATTAAATTCTTCGTTACAGGTGGTATCGGCGGTGTTCATAAAGGTGCAGAGGATACAATGGATATTTCAGCCGATTTAGAAGAACTTTCTAAAAAAAATGTAGCTGTCATTTGTGCTGGTGCAAAATCAATCCTTGATTTAGAAAAAACATTAGAATATTTAGAAACTAAAGGTGTACCAGTTGTAGGCTATCAAACAGATGAACTTCCTGCATTTTTTACAAGAAAAAGTGGGCTTAAATTAAATACTAGAATGGATGACGTTGAAATGATAGCACAATTAGCAGAGGTGCACTGGGATTTAGGTTTAGATTCTGGTATTGTGATTGCTAATCCAGTTCCAGAAGAAGATCAATTAGAGCCTACGTTTATAAATAATATTATTTATAAAGCATTAGCAAAAGCTGAAGAACAAGGTATACATGGCAAAGATTCAACGCCATATCTTTTAGGTGAAATTGTTAAGCAGTCTGAGGGTAGATCATTAGATACGAATATTAAACTCATTGAACACAATGCAATAGTTGGGACACAAATAGCAGTTGAATATATGAAGCTTCCTAATTAAGCCAGAATTGACTCAAATAATTGCATACTTATGTAATTTGATTGAATTGTAAGTGTTTTTTTGATATTCTTTAATCGTATAGATAAAATTTGATTTTATACAAATTAAATATAGGAATCAGAAGGAGATAATAAATATGGAACAAAATTCTTACGTAATAATTGACGAAACGGGTATTCATGCACGACCAGCAACTATGTTAGTTCAAACTGCATCTAAATTTGATTCAGATGTACAATTAGAATATAATGCTAAAAAAGTAAACTTAAAATCTATTATGGGTGTAATGAGCCTAGGTGTTGGTAAAGATGCTGAAATTACTATCTACGCTGAGGGTAGTGATGAGAAAGAAGCAATTGATGCAATCACTGAAGTATTATCTAAAGAAGGATTAACTAAATAATGTCTGAATTATTAAAAGGTATAGCCGCATCTGATGGTGTGGCTATTAGTAAAGCATACTTATTAGTCGAGCCTGACTTATCTTTTTCTAGCGATAATATCAGCGATGTAGATGGCGAAGTTGAAAAGTTCAAAGCAGCTGTTAATCAATCTAAAGTTGAATTAACTCAAATTCGTAATAATGCTGAGAAACAACTTGGAGCTGATAAAGCTGCGATTTTTGATGCGCACTTATTAGTGTTAGAAGATCCAGAGTTATTAAATCCGATTGAAGATAATATTCGCAATAATAAAGTCAATGCGCCAACTGCATTAAATGAAGTATCAACAAATTTCATTACGATTTTTGAAAATATGGATAATGAATACATGAAAGAACGCGCGGCAGATATTCGTGACGTTTCTAAACGTATTTTGGCACATATATTAGGAGTGGAATTACCGAATCCTAGTATGATCAATGAAAGCGTTATTATTGTTGGAGAAGATTTAACACCATCTGATACAGCTCAACTTAACAAAGAATTTGTTAAAGGTTTTGCTACAAATATTGGTGGAAGAACTTCACACTCAGCGATTATGAGCCGTTCATTAGAAATTCCAGCTGTAGTAGGTACAAAAGACATTACTGACCGCGTTAAACATGGTGATGGTCTTATCATCGATGGATTATCTGGTGATGTAATTATTAACCCTACAGATGATGAAGTTCTAGCATATGAACAAAAACAAAAAAACTTCTTAGCTGAAAAAGAAGAATTAGCAAAACTTGTTAATGATGAATCTGTTTCTAAAGACGGTGTTCATGTTGAGCTTGCAGCTAATATTGGTACACCTAATGATTTAAAAGGTGTTAAAAATAATGGCGCAGAAGGTATTGGTTTATACCGTACTGAGTTCTTATACATGGGTAGAGACAATATGCCTTCAGAAGAAGAACAATTTGAAGCATATAGTAAAGTGTTGAAAGAAATGGATGGTAAGCGAGTAGTTGTTCGTACTTTAGACATTGGTGGAGATAAAGAATTATCTTATCTAAACTTACCTAAAGAGATGAATCCATTCTTAGGATATAGAGCAATTCGCTTATGCCTAGATCAAACTGATATCTTTAGAACACAATTAAGAGCTTTATTACGTGCATCTGAGTACGGTAAATTAAATATCATGTTCCCAATGATAGCTACAATTAACGAATTCAGAGACGCTAAAGCAATCTTACTTGAAGAAAAAGAAAAATTAGTTTCTGAAGGTGTTAAAGTAGACGATGATATCGAAATCGGTATTATGGTTGAAATTCCAGCAACTGCTGCACTTGCAGATATCTTTGCTAAAGAAGTTGATTTCTTTAGTATCGGTACAAACGATTTAATCCAGTATACGATGGCTGCTGACCGTATGTCTGAACGCGTTGCATACTTATACCAACCATATAACCCAGCAATTCTTCGCTTAATTAAGCAAGTAATTGAAGCTTCTCATAAAGAGGGTAAATGGACAGGCATGTGTGGAGAAATGGCTGGAGACAATACGGCAATTCCATTATTACTTGGATTAGGCTTAGATGAATTCTCTATGAGTGCGACTAGTATTCTTAAAGCAAGAAAACAAATCAAACAATTAGATCAAAAAGAAATGCAAGAATTAGCAGGTAGAGCAATTAATTGTGCAACTGAAGAAGAAGTTGTAGAACTTGTTAATCAATTATCGTAAATTAATAAATGAAAAAGTCTGGGATATTAGTGTCCTAGATTAATGTAAAAGAGCGCAAATTCTTATTCTCGAAGAATTTGCGCTCTTTTTACTTTATTTTATGAGTCTTCGTGCGATTTACCCGTGAATTTATCAAGTCGAGGTCCACATGATAAATAGAGCCGTTGAATTTATCAAGTCGAGGTCCACATGATAAATAGAGCCGTTGAATTTATCAAGTCAAGGTTCACATGATAAATAGAGCCGTTGAATTTATCAAGTCAAGGTTCACATGATA
>NZ_JAJNIE010000013.1:0-64838 GCF_022387115.1 Mammaliicoccus sp. F-M27
AGGTTCTGTTGCAAAGTTGAATTTATAGTATAATTTTAACAAAAAGGAGTCTTCTGTATGAACTATTTCAGATATAAACAATTTAACAAGGATGTTATCACTGTAGCCGTTGGCTACTATCTAAGATATGCATTGAGTTATCGTGATATATCTGAAATATTAAGGGAACGTGGTGTAAACGTTCATCATTCAACGGTCTACCGTTGGGTTCAAGAATATGCCCCAATTTTATATCAAATTTGGAAGAAAAAGCATAAAAAAGCTTATTACAAATGGCGTATTGATGAGACGTACATCAAAATAAAAGGAAAATGGAGTTATTTATATCGTGCCATTGATGCAGAGGGACATACATTAGATATTTGGTTGCGTAAGCAACGAGATAATCATTCAGCATATGCGTTTATCAAACGTCTCATTAAACAATTTGGTAAACCTCAAAAGGTAATTACAGATCAGGCACCTTCAACGAAGGTAGCAATGGCTAAAGTAATTAAAGCTTTTAAACTTAAACCTGACTGTCATTGTACATCGAAATATCTGAATAACCTCATTGAGCAAGATCACCGTCATATTAAAGTAAGAAAGACAAGGTATCAAAGTATCAATACAGCAAAGAATACTTTAAAAGGTATTGAATGTATTTACGCTCTATATAAAAAGAACCGCAGGTCTCTTCAGATCTACGGATTTTCGCCATGCCACGAAATTAGCATCATGCTAGCAAGTTAAGCGAACACTGACATGATAAATTAGTGGTTAGCTATATTTTTTTACTTTGCAACAGAACCTAATTAAAGGTAGTCATTCAAGTAGAATTCCTGAAAATGCAGTAGGTATTTCTTTTTATAAAGGATAATAAAGAATTTTAAGTACAGCTTTTAAGATTACTTTGAATGCCTCCTGTTAATTTATTTAGAAAGTAGGTAAATATCTTATGAGAAAATTGTTCAATTACATGATGACAATTATTGTGTTCTTATTATTAGCGTGTTTGCCTGCTTTATTTGATGATCAACATTTTAGTTTTATGAACTATCTTAATGCGTTGAAGTCGACGTTTTTATACATATTTCATCCACAAGATATTATATTTACAAATAAAATATCACATGTTGAACGCAGTTTATTTCCGTTCTTTATTGAACCATGGTTGAATACTATCTTTATTTTATTTGCTGCGTTATTGTTAGCTTTTATCGTATCTTTATTATTTACTTACCTTCTATATGTTAATGAACATATTAAAAAATGGTATTTAAAAATTAATACGGTCCTATCTATTATTCCGGATATTTTTTATATACCTTTTTCAATTTCGTTGGTGATATTATTTTATAGATATACAGATATTCTATTGTTTAATGTAGCAGATAGTTTTGAGAACAAAGCTTTGTTATTTCCTGTTTTAGTACTATCCATTATCCCTTTAGTGAGTAGTGTGACATTTTTAAGTAGTATTCTAGATGATGTATCTCATACCGATTATATTGAATTTTCTAAAGCTAAGGGGTTATCAAATGTAGAGTTATATTTTAATCATATATTAAGGAATTTGTTTGCATCCTACTTAATCAATTTTAAACATATTATCTGGATCACGCTTTCAAGTTTATTACTACTGGAGAGAATCTTTAACATGCACGGTTTGTCATCATTTATATTTGATTACGGATCCCCAGAAGTATTATTTGTCACATTTATATTGATTTATATACCTGTATCTATCGCCATATTTATGAGTCATAAAGTATTGTTTACCATCACTGGCGTACAGGGAGGGTTATCATGAAGAAATTTTATATACTATTAACGTTACTTATCTTACCTGCCCTAGTGGGTGTCGTTTATTTTGATTTACTAAACATCACGCCTAAACCTATGAACTTTCTATACAATTCTAATGGGGATATTATCAAGAGTTCGCCATTTGCACCTAGCTTTAAAGCTTTGTTTGGAGTAGATGCTGCTTCTAAAAACATGTTATTTGAAGTGTTGTCTGGATATCGTATCACTTTACTGATTATCATGGTTATATCAAGTTTATCTATTCTTTGTTCAGTAGTAATTGGAACTTATTTAGCATTTAATCGTAAGACAACAAGTATTTACAGTATCTTTTCTAATGCTTTATTTTATATTCCTCAATCTATATTGGCATATATCTTATTACACCCTTTACTATATGAAACAATAGACGGCTTTACGACCAATACGCAATTTAGAATAATTTACAATATCATCATTCTGACAATCTTAATGACACCAACGACAACTATGCTGATAAAAGAATCAACCCAACACTTATTAAATCAAGACTATATCGAAGCTGCATATACCATTAGTCCTAATCATAAACATATTTTTATCAAACATGTATTACCTAACATACAAACTCAATATTTGATCATATTTTTGAGAATATGCTTTCAAACCTTGCTAGTTATGACACACCTAGCCTTCTTCAAAATATTCTTCGGAGGCACAAAAGTTTGCTATGGCCCTGCATGCGAAATTATAGAGCGACCAAGTATCAATGACTTAAGCAGTTTATTAGGCTTTCACTCAAACGAGCTAACAACAAACTGGTGGACATTTTATGCACCATTAGTTGGCATATTATATATATTCATTATTATTAATTTATTGTCTAATCTATTAAAAGTAATACAAAGATAAGAAAAGCAGCGCAAATATAATTAACCCAAAACGACCCCCAAATCCTGAACATGTTGAGACGTGTTCGGGATATTTTAATGTAAAAAGGAAGCGGAAAGGAACGTACCAGATAAAAATTGTCCAGTTTACTGTTGACATACCATATTTTTTTGGCTTTTGACAGTTTTAGAATTCTGTGGTTTTGGGTAAACTTGAGTGAGGTTTATTGGGATTAATCCCATTTTAGTACTCAGTAATTTTCAGTATAAGTTTAGACCCTCTACGCTTAATTGAACATCTTCTATGAATAGAAGTTTTGTTGAAATTAAGAAGGTAGGGGGTCTTATTATGAGAATAGAGCATACGGTTATGAATTCAAATAACAATTTAATACAACAAAAAAACGCCCGATCCTGTAGCTCACTGCTACGAATCGGGCGATTATTTTATTAAATAAAGCTCAAATTAAGATGTTCAAAATATAAATATGAAGTGATGTATATTAAAATTATTTATATAGATTAATTTGAATTAAAAAAACATTATTCTGGGGAGGTTAGACAATGGATGAATTTTTTTCTCATAATGCCTATGGTTTTAAATTTGCTGGTGAACATCAAAATAAGGTAGCTGGTTTATATTCAATTGGATATGAACTACAGCAAGAACATAGTTATCAATGGAATGGGCTAAAGCGAAATGAAAATAATATATTTATATTCCAATATACCTTGAAAGGTCAAGGTGCTATTCGTATTAAGGATAGAATATTCACTTTAAATGCAGGAGATGCTTTTTTTGTACAAGTTCCGAGTGATCATAAGTATTATTTACCACAAGGTTCGAATGAATGGGAGTTCATATATTTTACAGTATTTGGAGATGAAGCTAGTAGACTATTCCATAATATCACTACAAATCACGGGCATACTTTTAAATTGCCACTTCATTCAGAACCAATTAAACATATATATAAAACTTTAGAAACCATTGAAACGACAGGTATAACTAATAGTTATATCGGTTCTACTGCTGCTTATACATTTATTATGAAATGCATAGAGTATTTTGAATATGGTATAAAGCGACCTAACGATTATCCTATTTCTATAGCTAAAGCTACACAATATATTGAAAAAAACTTCAAACAAGACATTACTTTAGAAGATATTGTTGAGATTTCTAATCTATCCAAATATCATTTCACACGACAATTTAAAAAATATGTTAACGAAACGCCTATTAATTATTTAACAAATATACGTATCAATAACGCATTGCCTTATCTATCACAAAATAACGTCAGTATAGATTGGATTGCGCAAGAAGTTGGTTTCCGTTCAACTAATTACTTTAGTAAAGTGTTTAAAAAGAAAATAGGTATCTCCCCGAGTCAATATAGAAAAGATACGATTATGATGTCAGTAAATAAAATATTTACTGATTAAAAACAGCAATATTTTACCCTTTTCGAAAAAATTTACAGTTGAATAGTATTTAAATAATCTCTAACCTATAGATAAGCTATAGTTAATATTAAGTACTTAATTATTCAATTTTTTCATATGAATAAACTTAATATTTTAGAGATTCGAATCTATCACTAAATTACTAAAAGGGGTAAATAATATGAAAAAAATTACATTTCTAGGCGCAGGTAGTACGGTTTTTGCTAAAAATGTTTTAGGTGATTGTATGACAGTAGAAGCTTTACAAGATTTTGAATTTGCATTGTTTGATATAAATGAAGAGCGTTTAAATGATTCTGAAATGATGTTAAACAATCTTAAAGAAGGTATGAATTCCACTGTAACGATACGTTCATATAAAAATCGAAAAGAAGCATTAAGAGGAGCAAAATATATCATAAATGCCATTCAAGTTGGTGGGTATGATCCAGCGACGATTACTGATTTCGAGGTTCCTAAAAAATATGGACTTAGACAAACAATTGCTGACACATTAGGTATTGGAGGTATCTTTCGTAATTTAAGAACAATTCCAGTATTGCAAGAGTTTGCAAAAGATATTAAAGAGGTTTGCCCAGATGCGTGGTTTTTAAATTATACAAACCCTATGGCCGTATTAACGAATATTATGTTAAAAGAAGGCATAAAAACAGTTGGTTTATGTCATAGTGTTCAAGTTTGTGCTAGTGAATTATTAGAATCATTAGAACTACCTACTGATCATATACAGTCAAAAATAGCTGGTATTAATCATATGGCATGGTTACTTGAAATTACGCGTGATGGCAAAGATTTATATCCTGAAATTAAAAAACGTGCAAAAGAAAAACAACAATCTACACATGATGATATGGTACGTTTTGAGTTGATGGATAAATTCGGATATTATGTCACAGAATCATCTGAACATAATGCTGAATATCATCCTTATTTCATCAAAAGTCAGTATCCAGAGTTAATTGAACAATATAATATTCCTTTAGATGAATATCCGAGACGCTGTGTAAATCAAATTGAAGAATGGGAACATATGCGTGATGATATTGTAAACGACCAAAATCTTACTCATGAACGTACACATGAATATGGGTCATATATTATTGAAGCTATGGAAACAAATAAGCCATATAAAATTGGAGGAAATGTGTTAAATACTGGTGGTTTAATCAGTAATTTACCTAAAAATGCAGTCGTGGAAGTTCCTTGCTTGGTAGATGCAAGTGGTATTAATCCTACTTATATTGGAGATTTACCAGAACAACTGGCTGCACTTAATCGTACAAATATTAATACGCAATTATTAACGATAGAGGCTGCACTAACTCAACAAAAAGAAAAAATTTATCAAGCCGCTATGTTAGATCCACATACTTCGGCTGAATTATCTATCTCTGATATTATTTCGCTTTGCGATGATTTAATTGAAGCACATGGTGATTGGTTACCTACTTATAGCTAAAAGCAAGCAACATAGTTCAAACAAAAATTTCTCACACTATTTTGTAAGCGGTTTATATAGCGTGAGTATTAGGGGTGATTTTATTTGAAAAGACAGGTAACCCGTAAAGCAAAATATTCTTTTGGTATCGGAGCTTTTGGTAAGGATTTAGTTGTAGGTCTTACTGGTACATTTTTAATGTTTTATTTCACAGATATTTTGGGGATTGCAGCAAGTTTTGTCGGAACTTTATTTTTTGCAGCACGCATATGGGATGCTATTAATGATCCCGTTATGGGTATGATTGTAGATAAAACAAAAACTAAATGGGGAAAATTTAGACCATGGTTAGTTATAGGAACATTAATAAACGCTGTTGTGACAGTTGTTCTTTTTACAAATTTCGGTTTAACTGGTACAAGTTTATATGTATTTGTTTCTATATTATATATTTTATGGGGAATGACATATACAATGATGGATGTTCCTTACTGGTCATGGTTACCAAATTTAACTAATAATCCAATTGAAAGGGAAGAAGTTTCTATTATCCCACGTGTTTTTGCTAGTTTTGCCAATTTACTGGTTGGTACTATCGGATTAACTGCTGTGTTATATTTTGCTGATACATTTGGAAATGGTAATCAATCTACTGGATTCTTTATACTTACGCTCATTATTGCAGTTACATTTGTCGTTGCAATAATGATTACTGTAAGAAATGTATATGAAGCACCAACTAATATTGATACAGGTATTACGTTGCGTTTTAAAGATATATGGAGAATTTTATTCACAAATAAAGAGTTACTTGCATATATTGGTATACTCATGACGTTTTTCTTGAGTATTCAAATTTTAGGAAATGTGGCTATATACTACTTTAGTTACGTTGCAGAATCTAAGTTCCTGTTTGCTTTATATAATGGCATGGGCTTTATGGAGATTATTGCATTACTCATGTTCCCTAAAGTATCAAAATGGTTATCTCGTGAACATGTCTTTCCAATAGCAGCAACATCATTATCACTAGGATTGATTATTCTTTTAATTGCTAGCTTTTTATTCCCAACTGTTATGATTCCTGTAATTCTTGGAACTGCATTGATCAAAATAGGAACTGGACTAATTATGGGTATAATAACTGTTTCTATTGCTGATGTTATAGATTATAGTGAAATGAAATTTGGTCAACGAAATGAAAGTGTTATTACTTCCACACAAACATTTTTAATGAAATTAGCTATGGCAGTAGCAGCATTATTAACAGGTTGGAGTTTAGATATTTTCGGTTATCAACCTGGTCAAATACAGAGTGATTATACAAAGAATGGTTTGCGCTTTCTCATGATTGTACTACCTATAATCAGTGTTATTATAAGCTATATTATCTATAGATTTAGCTATAATCTAAAAGGAGATTATTTAAAAGATATAGTAGCTGTTTTAAACCTTAGAAATAGAAAAAAGAATCATAATGAAAATTAGTAATATTATATAATAAATAATTAATACCCCTACAATTTACTGATGTTGTAAATTGTAGGGGTAATTTTAATTATTCCATTAAGTAACTGTCTTCGGCGCGTTTGATTGTTTTCTTTTTCCATGGGTCAAGTATTGGTTTAACGATAAATCCTATTGTGAATATGACGACACCAAATAATACGAGACATATGAGATTGTATATGAGTATTTCTGGTACGACGCCTCCAACCGCTTCTCTTAAAGCATCTACAGCATAAGTAAACGGCAGGTACGGATGTATGGCTTGGAAGAATTTTGGTGTGACTTGTATTGGGAATGTTCCGCCACCGCCTGCTATTTGTAGTACCATAATGACAATTGCTAATGCTTTACCTACGTTACCGAATAGGGACACTAATGTATAGACGATGCTTATAAATACGATTGAAACGAGTACGGATAATAGTATAAATAATAATCTATTATCAATTGCTGCGCCTAAAATAAACATATCTCCTAGTGACACGATAATGGACTGTATGACACCTATAATAATAAATATAAAGCTCTTTCCAACGAATGTTTCTCTCAATGAATATTTCTGCTTAATTTCTGGATTTTTAATATCTGTTGTTAATAAGTTAGATAATAGTAAAGCACCTACCCAAATTGCTAAAGATGTATAGAATGGTGTACTTGCTGTCCCATAGTTTGGCACACTAAATAGTGATTCTTCTTTTAATTCTATTGGGTGTGCGATAATATCTGCTTGTTTCTTTAAATCATTTTTCAATAATTTAATCAGCTCGTGAACTGTATCATCTTTATCTATTTCTCTAACTTTCTTCGCTGCTTTCTTAATATCTTCTTCAATACCTGGTAAATCATTTCGCGCAAATTCTGCTAAGTCATGAATTTCTTTTTGAGCTTCTGGTAAGTTTTCGTCTATTAATTGAACAGCGCGATCGTATTTATCAATCATTGTCGGTAAATCATTATTTGAGAACTGTGCGAGCTTTTTAACTTCTGATTGAACATTTGGTAGTTCATTTTCAACGTAATAAGCACCTTTACCAACTTGCTCTTTAAATTTAGGGAAGTTTGTTTGAGCTACTTCATTAATGTTATTAAACTTTCTTTCAAGTTCAGGTAATTCATTGTTGATGCTGACTAATAAATCATGACCATTTTGTAAGGAACTTTTCCCAGTTTGAATTACATTATCTATCATGTTCATAGAACTTCTAATCTTCGAGATATCATCGATTCCTTTAGTTAACGCTTGATCGATTTGGTTAACGCCTTCCATTAAAGTCGTCTTAAAATCACTGCTCGTATACTTCAATAAATTGTCTAAAGATACAAGATTAGAATCTATTAATTTATCTAATGTTAAGACTTCTTCTTTCCCAGATTTACCGTTATTTAAAGCATTAATCAGATTGCTTTGGCCATTTATAACACTTTGCAAATCTTTGTTAGCTGATTCAAATTGTGAAATGGCTGATGAAGTATCAATACCTTCAGATTTCTGAAGTTCCTTTAAAATATCAATCATAGAATCATTAAAAGCGACACCTTGTTGTAAGCGTGATTGATTGTTTTTCACAGTGTCTGTAAGTTGTTTACTGTCTTGACTCATTAAGATACTTTGATTAATGGCTTGCATGCTTTCTAAATCTTTTTTGTTCATAGTTGCTTGTTCGTTACTATAGTCTGCGAGTGCTGTTAAAGATTCGCTCAGTGCAGATTTCATTTCATTTAATTCTTGATCAGTTAATACGTTTTTAGAAGCTTGGTCATTATTTTCGTTATTATCATTTTCTTCTTCATAAGCTTGTTGCGTTGTTACGATATTATTATCTTTCTCTTGTTCTTCAGTTGATGGTTTTTCTTCAGTTTCTTCTTTAGAAGTGTCGTCTGATTGTTCTTTATCACTTTCTTGTTCTTCAGCATTTTGGTCAGTATTATTGTCTTCATTGTTTTCTTCTGACGACTGTTGAGGTTCTTCTGTACTTTGTTCAGGTTTCGCTTCGTTATCTTTAGTATCTTTCTTGTCTTTCTCAGCTTCTGATTTCAATTTTTCGTTCGCTTTTTCAGTTTTTTCCTGAGCTTTTTTAGCATCTGCTTCATACCGATCTAATTTACGATTTAATTCAGGTAAATATTGTTCTGCTTTATTGATAGCTGCTAATGCTTTTTCAGTTGCTTCAATACCTTGAGGTACGCCTTTATTGATTTTAGGAAATTGTTGTTGTACTTTATTAGCTTTTGCTAATGCACTTTCGATTTCAGGCATTTTAGCATTTAGTTTCGTAATTAATTGAGCTGCTTGATTAATGTCACCCATTTTACTGTTGACTTCATTTATTTTCTTAACGCCTTCATTAATGTCGCCTTTGTAATTTCCTAGCGCTTCGAATTCATCTTTATACTTCGTAATGTCATCTTGATGTTCATCAATTTCTATCACTTTCTCTTTGAATTCTTCTATTTTAGGAAGATTATCTTCAGCAGTATATACAGCATTTTTAATTTTGCTTAAAGTAGGTAATTCATTTTCAAGGTCTAAACCGACTTGATTTGCTTCTTTTAATAATGCTTGCGTTGCATTCTCGCCAAACTCTTTATTTAAAGAATCTACAATGGATGATGCACCAGCGTTTGTCATTTTAGGTGCAATCGCATTTAATTTCTCGTTTACTTTGTAATCAATGACGGCTTTCTTTGGTTTCTTATGATAGATACTCGTGACTTCATCAGAAAAAGTCTTATGTAAATATATAGAGGCATAATAATCACCTTTTTCAACACCATCGTCAGCCTTCTTACGATTTACAAATTCCCATCCAAACTTATCGTTCTTCTTCAACTGTTCAACTAATTGGTCACCAACATTAATATGTTTACCTTCAACCTTAGCACCCTTATCTTCATTCACAACCGCAATTTTAATACCTTGCGTATTGTTGTAAGGATCCCACGTAGAACTTAAATTAAACCACGCATAGAATGATGGCAAAATAGAAAGACCTAATAATAATATAATCACAAACGGCACACGTCTGATATTTTTAATATCTTCAATAAAAATTTCAAATGGTTTCTTCAAAATCATAACTCCTTATCCATTAGTACATGACATGTACTATAAATATCAATACCGCTATCATACCCTATGTTCAAAATCAATTCAATCCCAATTTGTTATATAAGTATATTTATAAAGACTAATATACGACTAAAATAGCATGTTATAGCTATATCAGTATATTAAAATAGAAAATATTTCTATTTTTGGATATCGATAAAAAAAGCCCTCTTTCAATGACTGCAGATGTCATGTCTACATTGAAAGAGGGTGGAGTGAATGTTGTGGTGCTTAAAAGCAAGTCATATAAATTGACGATGATTACACACGAGTCTAATATTATCAAAGAAGAATACGAATGACTGTATTCTATCCAGTAAGTAACGGAGGAATTTATGATGCTAAATGCTAAAGCGAGAGCAGTAAGTAGTCCGGATTCTAATTTTTTTGCGACAGAAATTACGAGAAGAGATTTAGATAAACATGATATTTTGATAGAAATTAAATATGCAGGGATATGTCATTCGGATATTCACACTGCACATGGAGAATGGGGACCAGTGAACTATCCTTTAGTACCGGGTCATGAGATTGCGGGTATTGTTAAAGAAGTTGGTTCTGATGTGAGTAAATATCAAGTAGATGACCGTGTTGGTGTTGGTTGTATGGTTGATTCATGCGGTGAATGTGAACATTGTCAAAATGGCGAAGAACAATACTGCGTAAAAGGAATGGTTGGTACATATGCAGGTACTGACAGATATGGTGAGCCAACTCAAGGTGGTTATTCAACACATATCGTCGTACATGAAGATTTCGTACTACGTATTCCAGATAATATTCCTTTAGATGAAGCGGCACCTTTACTTTGTGCAGGTATTACGACTTATTCACCTTTAAATCACTGGAAAGCATACGAAGGTAAAAATGTAGCTGTTATCGGTATGGGTGGACTTGGTCATATGGCCGTTCAAATTGCACATGCAATGGGCGCTGATGTAACAGTATTATCACGTACATTAAATAAAAAAGAAGACGGCTTAAAATTAGGCGCTTCTCATTATTATGCAACAAGTGATGAGTCAACATTTGAAGAACTTGCTAACTCATTTGATTTAATCATTAATACCGTAAGTGCTAATTTACCAATAGATGATTATCTTCAATTATTAAGATTAGACGGTACACTTGTAAACGTAGGAGCACCAGCAGAACCCGTATCATTACGCGTAGCAAACTTAATCGGTCACCGTAGATCATTTGCAGGTTCAGCAATTGGTGGTATAAGAGAAACACAAGAAATGTTAGACTTCTGTTCAGAACATAACATTAGACCACAAATCGAACTAATTTCAGCAGATCAAATAGACGAAGCATATGAAAGAGTCTTATCATCAGACGTTAAATATCGTTTCGTAATAGATACAAGCACAATGTAATAACGAAAAAAGTGTCCATATGATGGGCACTTTTTTGTTTTATCTAACAAAAAATCCCCTGCTAACGATAACGTTAACAGGGGATGATTTATTGATTCACTTTAAGATTCTACGACGTCTTCCGTTTGGGCTTCGAATTCATCTAGTAATGCGCGTACTTCGTCTGTTGTTTCTGTACTCATTAATTGATGTCTTAATTCGCTAGCGCCTCTCATGCTGCGGACGTAAATTTTGAAGAATCTACGTAAGCTTTTGAATTGTCTTGTTTCACTAGTTGCGTATTTGTCGAATAATGTGAGATGTAATCTGAGTAGGTCTAATAGTTCTTTACTTGTATGGTCACGAGGCTCTTTCTCAAATGCAAATGGATTATTGAAGATACCTCTACCAATCATAACACCATCGATGCCGTATTTTTCAGCAAGTTCAAGACCTGTCTGTCTATCAGGAATATCACCGTTTATCGTTAACAATGTATTAGGTGCGATTTCGTCACGCAAATTCTTGATAGCTTCGATTAATTCCCAGTGTGCATCTACTTTACTCATTTCTTTACGCGTACGAAGATGAATTGATAAGTTTGCGATATCTTGTTCGAAGACGTGCTTTAACCAATCTCTCCATTCTTCTATATCATAATAACCGAGGCGTGTCTTAACACTTACCGGTAGACCACCAGCTTTAGCTGCTTGAATAATTTCAGCGGCACGTTCAGGTCTTAGTATTAAGCCGGAACCTTTACCTTTGCCTGCAACGTTTGCTACGGGACATCCCATATTCAAATCAATACCTTTAAAGCCCATTTCTGCCATTCCGATACTCATTTCTCGGAAATGATCTGGCTTGTCGCCCCATATATGTGCGACGATAGGTTGTTCATCTTCACTGAATGTTAAGCGTCCGCGAACACTGTGTATACCTTCAGGGTGACAAAAACTTTCCGTATTTGTAAACTCAGTGAAAAAGACATCTGGTCTAGCCGCTTCACTGACTACGTGACGAAAGACGATATCCGTAACATCTTCCATAGGTGCCAAAATAAAAAATGGACGTGGCAATTCACTCCAAAAATTTTCTTTCATAATATATTTTAACCTTCTTATTTATTAATTTATTAAATATTTATCCATGATGATATTACCATAAAAGTGCAACTTATACAAAAGGATATTTACTCATTTTAATGCAAATTATCTATCATAACATCTTGGGCTTCGAATTCATCTAGTAATGCGCGTACTTCATCTGTTGTTTCTGTACTCATTAATTGATGTCTTAATTCGCTAGCGCCTCTCATGCTGCGGACGTAAATTTTGAAGAATCTACGTAAGCTTTTGAATTGTCTTGTTTCACTTGTCGCGTATTTATCGAATAATGATGTGGTTATCACATAACCAAACACCTTCTTATAGAAGAACAAAGGTTGCAAGTAATTTATGGTTTAAATGTAGTTAAGGTGTATATTTTTTGGTAACAAATATGTATAGTTATAACTTACTTTTACTTGGAGTGTATTTGCGTTTTAAGAAATAAACGTGATTATACATTTAGAAAAGTATATAAAATTAGAGTTTGTTCAAAATACTCTCTTAAAAAGGAAATACATCTTTTTGATAATTTTTTAAAGATATTTATAAGTTTTAAAAAGGAAATACATCTTTTTGATAATTTTTTAAAGATATTTATAAGTTTTAAAAAAGAAATACATCTTTTTGATAATTTTTTAAAGATATTTATAAGTTTTAAAAAGGAAATACATCTTTTTGGAGAAAAAAATAAATATTTTGGATGATTGAACCTAAAAAGGTTCATAAGTTTGTGTTGTTATTTTTGGATTTTTTAGAAAAACGCTTGTTTTTGGTAATAAATAATTATAAAGAGTATTGGACCTTTTTGGGTTCAACACTCTTTGGTTTAAATTTGATGGTGTATTTGAATTTAACCCTTTTGTTGAATTCAAATTTAACAGTAATTGGGAAGAATATTTAAATTATTTGTAGTATGTCAAAAGTATTAATGAAAAATTAGGTTAAATATTATAAGGAGTGATTGTTATGGCTTATGATTTAAAACCGTTTAGAAGACAATTTTTTAGTAATTTTCTTGATGAACAAGGTATAAAAACTGATATTAGTGAAAAAGATGATAGATATGAATTAAAAGCAGAGCTCTAGGCTTTTCAAAAGACCAATAGATATTTCATATGAAAATGGTAAGTTAATAATTTTCGGAGAAAATAATCAGGTAATGAAGAAAAAGATGATGAAGGTAAAGTGATTCAAAAAGAAAGATCTTATAGAAATGGTGAAACACATAGATTCAATCAACAAGTAGGAAAACAATATTCCTACGGAAAAGGTATCGAAGAGTTAAGTACTGTTGAAACACTTAAAATTGAGTTGAAACGTAAAGAAGTAGAGATGAGATTGATGAATTAGGTCTATCTATTAATTTGCTAATAGATAGACTCAGTTATAAAGAAATAGAATTATTGGAAAGAACTAAGGTAGAGCAAAATCATATAGATCAAATATCTCATGATATCAACACACCATTAACTGCATTAAGGTTAGAACTATTCCATCTTTCTCAGCAATATGGAATAGAGGATGAAAATATTGAAGTGTCTTATGAAAGAATAGACTATATTTCAAAACTGATTAAAAATATTTCAATAGATCAGAAAGAGAATATTCAATATTTTTATACATTTAATCGTGAAGTAGATGTTGTAAGCATTAGTAAGAAAATAATAGATAAATGGCAATACCTTATCCAGAGGCAAAATATGAACATAAAATTAGAAGGTGTTCAGAACCAATTAATTTGGTCAGGAGAAGAATTGTGGTTTGAGAGATTATTTGAGAATATTATTTCTAATATATATGAACATTCCAATGCCAAAAATATTAAAGTTACGATAAACCAAAATCAAGTGTCTTTTGTTGATGATGGAATAGGATTTAAAGTTGATAATTATCAAGATAGTAAAGGGTTAAATATCATTAAATATACCGCATTCACTCCTGCTAATATAGCGAATACGATAGACAAAGTTAAACTCTCTATTGGCATTGTAAAAATTATTGCGAATAGAAGAATAACATTTAAAACCGTTGCCATAGTAAAATCATTATTTGAACTGTTCTTTTTTTTCATAATCGTTCCTCCTTATTTTTACTTATACCTGTTGTTTTAAAAATTTCTACCGTCTATTGATATCTATTCTCTATATGCTTCTTCTCAATAATATTGCCTTTCATGTCTTTTTTGTCGATGTATTCACTTTTCGGGCTGGTTCGTTGCGATAATAATTAAGTCTGCATGGGCAATATGTTCTCGTTGATAGTCCACTTGTATAAGGCAAATATGTTTCGTTAGTTGAATCGTATCAAAGTGCTCATGAAATTCACGTGCGATAACATCAATTGAGCAAGGCTCTGATTTCAATTTAGAGAACTTTCTCCATGCAATTTTGCCGCCAGCAATAATGACGACATGTTTACCTTTAAGGTTCAGTTGAATTGGATACATCCGGTATCGCCTCACACTCAGCAATTCTAAAATGTACAATGTCTTTTAATAACGGATGAAAATTAATGGCAGTCGTATATGTGATAGGGTTCGGTAAACCGAGTGATTCTATTTGACGTTTCGACTTGTTTACAAGGAAACCATCATAGAAGAAAAATGGAATAATTAATAATTTACGATGCTTCTTAGCGATTTTCGGTAATGTTTCTTTAAAGCGAAGTTCACCATAGACCATACTTGGATAACATGGGTTTTGATCTGTTGATAGTTCGCGACAAATTCGTCTAAGTGCAACATCCGGTTCATCAAAGCGTGCATTACCGTGAGCAAGTACGACAATGCCAGTTTCATCATCAATGTCGTCTTTGTAAGCTTCAAGTTGAGAAGCAACCCAGTTTGTCATAATCGGGTGTGTGCCTAAAGGTTTACTTAATATAAACTGCACGTTCGGATTATTTTCTTGAAATGTTTCATATAAAGCTTCGATATCTTCGTAATAATGAGAAGCGGTAAACAATAATAACGGCACAAGATGAATACGTGAATATCCAGCATCAACCGTTTGTTGAATCACTTCATCTAATAAGATCTCTTCACTTTCTAAAAAGGCCACCTCATAATCAATCTCATCACTATTAAAAGTTTGATGAATAAAATTTAATAACGTTTCATTTAACTTTCCCTTTCTCATACCATGAACAACTAAAATCGTCTTTCGCATGACAATCCCTCCTACATCTTTATTCTAAAACAATATAACGAAAGTTTGTGAATTTTTTCTCAAAAAGAAGAAAAATAGGGAGTTCCCTATATAATAACGTGAAAAATAATTTGTGCATATGATTTTTTGTAATAACTGACAAAAATATTTTTTAAATTTTCTGATTTGTATAATTATAAATTTTCCTAAACGTGATAGCATAAAATTGTTTATCAAAATAAGCAAAGGGGTAGTGCACATTAGTAAAGGAAAATGGTAAGGCAAAGAACGAAGATAGGTCGAACAAAAAGTTTAGTATGCCACATATATATATATGTGATTTTATTTGTTTTCGGTGTGATTGCAACTATTTCTACATATTTAATTCCATCAGGCGAGTTTGATAGGGTTAAAGGGCCTGAGGGTAGAGAAATGGTAGATGCAGATTCATTCCATTACATAGATTCAGCACCAGTTGGTTTAGTTGATTTTATTTCGATTATACCACGAGGTTTAATTGAAGCAGGAGAAATTGTCTTCTTTACACTTATCATCGGTGGGATGTTTATGGTGTTAAGACGTACAGGTATTATTGAAATTGGCGTGGATAAACTTGCACGTCAGTTTATAAATAAAAGTATTTTGATCATTCCAGTATTAACAACAGTATTTGCGATTATTGCTACATTAATCGGTACAGCAGAGTTGTCACTCGTTTATATTCCGGTTATTATACCGCTTATTATTGCGTTAGGTTATGACTCTATAACCGCTACATCTATTGCATTGTGTGGTACTGTAGTCGGCTTCACGGTCGGTGTGTTGAACCCAATCAATACCGGGTTAGCACAAAAGTTATCAGGAATACCAACATTCTCAGGACTTGGATTACGTTTAGTTATTTTTGTGATTGTACTATTTGTAACGGTATTATTTATTATGAAATACGCTAAAAAAGTTAAAAAAGATCCTTCAATTAGTTTGGTTTATCATGATGATACTGAGAAGCGACATATGTACAAAGATATTACGAATCAAGAACCACTCGTTGCGACTAAACGACAAAAAATTGGTATTGGCGTCGTGCTCTTATTCTTTATCATTCTTGTATACGGGGTTATTACACAAGGATGGTTTATGGTAGAGATGTCAGGTCTTTTCATAGTTATGGGTATTGTAGTAGGTCTCGTAACTGGATTGAATACACGTGAAATTTGTGAGTCTTTTAATGATGGTTTCAAAGATGTATTAATGGGTGCGATTATTGTAGGGCTCGCACGTTCAATCGCTGTTGTACTTGAAGACGGTAAAATTATGGACAGTATCGTTCATGGATTAGGTTCTGTTATCGATGGAGCAACACCAACAGTAGCAGTAGTCGGTATGTATATCGTGCAAGTGCTGATTAATTTTATTATTTCTTCAGGAAGCGGACAAGCCTTAGTGACAATGCCAGTTATGGCACCATTAGCAGATATGTTAGGTATAACAAGACAGACCGCAGTCTTAGCCTTCCAATTAGGAGACGGCTTTACACATGTCTTCTATCCAACAAGCGGGTACTTTATGGCAGCATTAGCAATCGGAGGCGTATCATATACAAAATGGATCCGATTCTTCTTCCCACTCTTTATCGTATGGGGTGTCATTTCAATCATTTCATTAATCTTTGCGCAGTTAATAGGTTGGTCGTAGGGAGAAAATTAATAAGTTGTAGTAGGAGATTCAAGTTTGAAAACTTGAGTCTCTTTTATTTATAGATTGATAATTATTATAACGGTGTGGCACAATGTATTTATTAATTAAAGGGGTGTCATATGAAGATAAATAGAGTCATCAATCATAATGTGATTAGTGTCACCCACAACAACCAGGAACGTGTTGTGATGGGGAAAGGGATAGGTTTTCAAAAGCAAGAAGGCGATATTGTGGAAGAATCAAAGATTGAAAAAATATTTGATTTAAGTAGCCAGGAAATTTCTGATCGCTTTAAAACGTTATTAATCGAAGTACCGATTGAAGTGGTTCAAGCTGTTGAGAAAATTATAGAAGTATCGAAGGATAAATATCAAAAAGATCTCAGCGATACTATTTATGTGGCACTGACGGATCATATAAATTTTGCTATTGAGCGTCAAAAAGAGGGAATGGCTATTAAGAATGGATTGCTATGGGAAACGAAACGTTTTTATCCGACTGAGTATGAAATTGGTCTGCAAGCATTAGATTGGATTACTGAAATTGTTGGTGTTCGTTTACCTGAAGATGAAGCGGGATTTATTGCAATTCATTTGTTAAATGCAGAACATAATAACTTAGCAGACTATAATCAAGTAACAGAAATGGTGCAAAATATTTTAAGTTTAGTGAAATACCATTTTAGATTAGATTTCGATGAAGAAAGTTTAACTTACTATAGATTTGTGACACATTTAAAATTTCTTGCTCAACGTATTTTCTCAAGTAACCCACTTGATACGAATGAAATCGAACTTTATGAGATAGTAAAAGAAAAATATAAACATGCATTTAAATGTGTGAAGAAAATTGAAGTATTCTTATTGAAAAAGTACCAGTATGAAATGACACATGATGAAGCATTGTACTTAACGATTCATATACAGAGATTAATTTCCAGAAATGAAAGCGTTGACAATAAATAATTATGTGATATATTGATGTTACGAAAACAAAATAAACAATTAATTGTTTAGGATTGTTACTGTTCGGCAGGCGAGACCTAAATCATTAATAGGTGAATTTATCTAGGGATAAGTCTATCTATTTATGATTTGGGTCTCTTTTTTATTGTTCTAAACAAGACGGGAGAGATATAAAGATGACAAACGAACAAAGGATGGCTGATGAAATACTTAAACACATTGGCGGTAGTGATAATGTTAAAAATTTAACGCATTGTATGACACGATTAAGATTTGTGTTGAAAGATGACAGTAAGGCTGATGATGATGCCATAAAAAATATTGATGGTGTTATGGGGTTACGTAAGCAAGGTGGACAATATCAAGTTATTGTAGGGAACAATGTATCACACACTTATACAGCATTGATGAAAAATGGCGTCAGTGGAGGCGCTAAAAGTAATGAACCAGTTGAAAAGAAAAAGTTAACATTTAAACAGGTGGGTATCAATATTCTTGATGCTATTATCGGAACGATGTCACCATTAATTCCTGCTATTATTGGTGGTTCAATGATTAAATTATTGGCCATGCTATTAAGTATGACTGGTGTACTATCAGAAAGCAGTTCAACGTATAATATTTTAAATACTATAGGAGATGCACCGTTCTTCTTCTTACCAATGCTTGTGGCAGTATCTGCAGCGAGGAAATTTAATAGTAACGTATTTTTAGCATTGGCAATTGCTGGTGTTATGGTACATCCAGTGTTTATGGAAATTATGGAAAAAGCAGCAGAAGGTAAAGAAGCAACTTTCGCATTTATTCCAGTTATGTCAGTGAAATATACTTATACGATTATTCCAGCAATCGTCATGACTTGGTTGCTGAAATATATTGAAGATTTTGCAGATCGTATTACACCAATTGTAATGAAGAACTTCTTGAAGCCAATGTTAATCTTATTAATTGCTGCACCAATAGCGATTATTATCGTAGGTCCTACAGGTATTTTGATTGGTACAGGTCTGTCTCAAATTGTCTTCTTTGTACATGATAAATTAGGCTTTTTAGCAGTAGCTATCGTAGGTGCCTTATGGCCATTATTAGTTATGACAGGTATGCACCGTGTATTCACACCAACGATTGTTCAAACAATTGCTGAAACAGGTAAAGAAGGTATGGTTATGCCATCTGAGATTGGTGCTAACTTATCATTAGGGGGCGTTTCATTAGCAGTAGCATTTAAAACGAAAAATAGAGAATTACGTCAAACGTCATTGGCAGCTGCATCATCAGCCATTATTGCAGGTATAACTGAACCAGCATTATATGGGGTTGCTATTCGATTAAAACGCCCAATGATTGCATCTGTTATTACAGGATTTGTTGCAGGTGCTGTAGCAGGACTTGCAGGTTTAGCAAGTCATTCTATGGCAGCACCAGGTTTGTTTACGAGTGTACAATTTATTGAAAAAGATAATCCAATGAGTATAGTGTGGATTATTGTAGTAATGATTCTATCGGTTGTTCTTTCATTTATCTTAACGTTAGTACTTGGATTTGAAGATATTCCAGAATCTGAAGATGAATTATTAGATTTAGGTTCTCAAGATCATCTAACAGTTGCAGCACCTGTTGAAGGACATATAAAACCAATTGAAAGTGTTGAAGATGAAGTATTTAGTAGAGAAGTAATCGGGAAAAGCATGGCAATTGAACCAACAGGTAATAAAATTTATGCTCCAGTAACAGGTACGGTAACTTCTGTATTTCCAACAAAACATGCTATCGGTATAACAGGAGATAATGGTGTTGAAGTATTAGTACATGTAGGTATTGATACTGTGAAATTAAATGGAGAACCATTTACATCAACAATTGAACAAGGTGATCATGTAACTGTTGGAGATATTCTTGGTACATTTGATTTAACACAAATTATTGAATCAGGTTATGATCCGACAACGATTATTGTCATTACAAATACAGATGAATATGAATCAATAACATCCTTTGATCACGCAGAGGTTAAAGCACAAACATCCATATTAGGAGTGGTTAAATCATGACAATAAAATATTTCCCGGAAAATTTTCTTTGGGGTGGCGCAATAGCAGCCAATCAAACAGAAGGCGCTTGGGATAAAGATGGTAGAGGAATCAGTAATATTGATTTAATTCCTCATGGTACGAAGAGACAAGATATAAAGTTAGGTTATAAAAAGAGTGAACTTGATCAGAATGAATATTATCCAAGTCATACTGGTATAGATTTTTATCATCATTATAAAGAGGATATCGCGTTACTTGCTGAAATGGGTTTAAAAGTATTTAGAACATCTATTTCTTGGAGTAGAATTTTCCCAAATGGTGATGAAGAAATGCCGAATCAGGCAGGTATAAATTATTACAAAGATCTATTCAAGACATGTAAACAACATGGTATGGAATTACTCGTTACACTTGCGCATTTTGATATTCCAATGGGGATAGTTGAAAAATATAATGGGTGGAAAAATAGAGAAACGATCGATTTATATATTAAATTTGCAGAAACATGCTTTAATAATTTTGGAGAATACGTCAATTATTGGATTCCATTCAATGAAATCAATGTAGTGTTACACAGTCCATTTTCAGGTGGCGGATTGTACTTTGATGATAGTGAAAATAGAGAAGAAATATTATATCAAGCTGCACATTATATGTTAGTAGCAAGTGCGAAAGCTGTTCGAAGTTGTCATCGTATTACGCCACACGCAAAAATTGGATGTATGATTGCTGGTGGTAGTTTCTATCCATACAGTTGTAATCCAGAAGATGTATGGCAGTCTATGAATGATGAAAGAACAAATACTTTCTTTGTAGATGTGCAAGTGAAAGGTAAATATCCATACTATATGGATTCATTTTTTAAGGCTAAAGGGATTAACATTGAAATGGATGAGTCAGATAAAGAAATACTGAAAGAGACGGTGGATTTTGTAGCATTTAGTTATTATGCGTCTCGAACATCTATTGCGGATATATCAAGAGTTGAAAAAAACGAAGGAAATGTAATTGTATCAGCCAAAAATCCTTATCTTAAAATGAGTGATTGGGGATGGGTAATCGATCCACTTGGTTTAAGAATAACGATGAATCAAATATATGAAAGATTTGAAAAACCACTATTTGTCGTTGAGAACGGATTAGGTGCTAAAGATGTGGTAGAAGCGGATGGTACAATTCAAGATGATTATAGAATAGATTATATGAATCAACATATAGAAGCAATGTACGATGGAATTCAAGATGGCATTCCATTGTTGGGATATATAAGTTGGGGTATTATCGATTTAGTGTCTGCATCAACAGGAGAAATGAGCAAACGATATGGAATGATTTATGTAGATAAAGACGATGAAGGAAGTGGGACACTCGAACGTCGAAAGAAAAAATCATTTGATTGGTATAAGCAAGTCATACAACAGAATGGAATATAAATAGAAAACGCTGGGACATTTCTTCTGTCCCAGCGTTTATCATATTGGAAAGAAGTATATAGAGGGTGGGCTAATTATAGAGAGCGGCTCGAATGTTGCAAGTGGAGTGCGACAAGCAATGTTGGAGCCTTGAATGTTGCAAGTGAGGTGCGACAAGCAATGTTGAAGCCTCGAATGTTGCAAGTGAGGTGTGACAAGCAATGTTGGGAGCTCGAATGTTTCAAGACAGGACAAACAAGCAACATAGAGCCATTGTATGTTGCAAGACTCATCAAACAAGCAACATAGAGACGTTGTATGTTGCAAGACAGGGTAAACAAGCAACATAGAGCGTTCATATATTGTAAGACAGCCCAAACAAGATAAATAGCAGCCTTGTATTTATCAAGACTGCCCAAACAAGATAAATACACCAACCTTTTTACCCGAGATGTTTTTTGAAGAATTGATTTATTTTATCAAATGGTATGACATCTTCTTGGTCGTATAAGTCTGTATGCACTTTTCCAGGGATAAGATGGAGTTCTTTATTATCTCCAGTTAACTGTTTATATGCATCTTTACTAAAGTATGTTGAATGCGCTTCTTCACCGTGAACTAATAACACTGCGCTATCGATTTCATCAATATATTGTAGTAATGGCATATTCATAAATGAAAGTGGATTAGTTATTGTCCAACCTCTGTTTGAATTTAATGATCTTGGATGATAGCCTCGATTTGTCTTGTAGTAATCATAATAATCTTTAACAAATTGTGGGGCATCATCTGGTAATGGATCAATAACACCACCTGCTAGAACTGGATCTTGTGAAGCGTAATCTTGTGTTCTCTGTGCATTTAACGCATGTTTCTTCTTATATCTATCATCTTTACTATCTTCTTCATCAAAATAACCATTAGCATTGATTCTACTCATATCATACATAGTTGAAGTGACTGTTGCTTTAACACGAGTATCTATTGCAGCTGTGTTAAGTGCCATACCGCCCCAGCCACAAATGCCAATGATGCCTATTTTCTCTTTATCAACGAGATGATGATTACTTAAAAAATCTACTGCTGCCTGAAAATCTTCAGTATTAATATCTGGTGATGCAACGTAACGAGGAAATCCTGAACTTTCCCCTGTATAAGAAGGGTCAAATGCGATTGTAAGGTAACCTTGTTCAGCCATTTTCTGAGCATAGAGTCCAGAAGATTGTTCTTTCACAGCACCGAAAGGACCACTTACAGCTAAAGCTGGCAATTTATCTTGTTCGGATTCTTTAGGTATATACATGTCAGCAGCAAGTGTAAGACCATATCGATTGGTGAATGTTGTTTTTGTATGATTAACCTTTTCACTTTGTGGAAAAACTTTATCCCAAGTTTCTACTAAGTCTAATTGAGTTTGTTTCATTTTATATGCCTCCATTAATTTTCTTTTATATTTTTTACAAATTGTGCTGGGCTTCCAACTACAACTGTATTGGGTGGTACGTCTTTCGTAACTAATGAATTTGCGCCAACGATTGAATTTTCACCGATTGTTACGCCCGGTAAAATTGTAGCGGCTGCCCCGATCCAAGCGTTTTGTTTAATCGTAATGGGTTTAACTATTAATCCGCGTCTTTCTTTGGGGTTTGTTGGATGATTAACTGTGAGCAAGTTAACACGAGGACCAATCAACACATGGTCTTCTAATGTAATGCCGCCCAAGTCTGTGAACATCGTATTACTATTGATAAAGACCGACTTACCGATTGAAATATGTTTGCCGAAATCTGTGTATAACGGCAAATTTATACTGACGCTTGAATCTATAGGTTGGCCTGTAATTTTGGATAAAATGTCTAACGCTTCATCATTGGTATGGTATGAACTATTAAGTTCGTGGACGAGAGGTGCGTTCTTGTTTACGATATCATGTATTTCTTTAAAAACAGGTTCATCTTCTGCGACAGTTCGATTCCATATGCTTTGATTGAGTACACTTTTAAACAATTTTTAACCTCCTTTGGAACGATAATGTGTATATGTATCATGTTATGGTATATTTATTATGATTACCAATACCTATAATAAATAGTTAAGTATGTGTTTTAGGCATAGGAGGATGACGTTATGGAAAATAGAGTGTTAAGGTATTTTTTAGCAGTCGTATCAGAAGGAAATTTAACCTCAGCAGCTAAATTATTGCACATTACGCAACCCACACTTTCAAGACAAATTAAAGAACTTGAAGAAGAACTTTCAGTGACGCTTTTTAATAGAAAAGGAAAATATATGGAATTAACGAGAGAAGGTTACTATTTAGCGAATAAAGCACGAGACATAATAAATTTAGTCGATCAGACCACATCGAGCATCAAACATAAAGAAGTATATGGCGAAGTATCTATTGGAATGGCTGAGTCTAAGAGCATTAAACAAATTGCAAAAGCAATGAGAGCAGTAAGACAAGAACAAGACCAAGTTTATTTCGATACTTTTAGTGGGAATGCTGAACAAATTTTAGAGAAAATTGATAATGGTGTGATAGATTTCGGTGTTATTGTAGAACCTATTAATAAAGTTAATTATGATTCCATATCATTGAATGAAGATGATACTTGGGGTGTCTTAACAACGAAGACTTCAGAACTTGGTCACCTCGAGCAAATAAGTGCGAAAGATTTAATTGCTAAGCCTCTTATTATTTCAAGACAACAAGGCGTACAGAGGATGATAGCTAATATGCTGGATTTGGATGATGCAGATTTGAGTATAATTGGAAAATATAATTTGCTATATAATGCATCATTGATGGTCAAAGAAGGCGTTGGGCATGCAATATGTTTAGAAGGTATCATTAATACAAGTGAAACGAACTTGAAATTCATCCCATTTGAAGAACAAATCACATCAAGTTTAAGCTTAATATGGAAAAAAGAAAAATCACTATCAACACCAGCACAGTTGCTGTTGAATAAAGTGAGAGAAAACTTAAGATAATAAGAAAACGCTGGGACAGAAGGAGTGTCCCAGCGTTTATCATATTTGAAAGAAGTATATAGAGGGTGGGCTAATTATAGAGAGCGGCTCGAGTGTTGCAAGACAGGCGTGACAAGCAATGTTGGCGCCTCGAATATTGCAAGTGAGGCGTGACAAGCAATGTTAGAGCCTCGAATGTTGCAAGTGAGGTGTGACAAGCAATGTTGGGAGCTCGAATGTTGCAAGTGAAGTGTGACTAGCAATGTTGGGAGCTCGAATATTGCAAGTGAGGTGCGACAAGCAACATAGAGCCGCCGTATATTGCAAGACAAGGCAAACAAGCAACATAGAGCGTCCATATATTGCAAGACTGTCCAAACAAGATAAATACACCCGCTCATTTTTCCAACTCCACGCCATCAGCCAATAAACAAAAGCAGTAGTGGACGTCACGGCCACTACTGCTTTTCCTTTTAATCGCTAAAGCAATTGCAATGGGTGATGAATTCCACCAACGTAACATCGCAGCATCATTAGCATTCTTAAAAGAAGTGACACCTATCATTGCGTCATTAGAAGATGTAGAACCTGAGAAACGTACAGAAGTATTACAATTCTTAGCTGATACAGATCAATTCTTCTTAAATATCGCGATGGCTACAGGTAAAGCGATGATGGACGCTGCTCGTCAAATCGAACACGGTACAGTTGTAACAGCAATGTGTCGTAACGGTGAGAACTTCGGCGTACGTATTGCAGGTATGGGTGACGAATGGTTCACAGCACCTGTTAACACACCTCAAGGTTTATATTTCACAGGTTACTCAGCAGATGATGCGAATACAGATATCGGTGACTCAGCGATTACTGAAACAATCGGTGTTGGTGGTATGGCAATGATCGCAGCACCAGCTGTTACAAGATTTGTTGGTACTGGTGGATTTGATGATGCATTACAAATTAGTAATGAAATGACTGAAATTTGTATTGGTGAGAACCCTAACTTTGCGATCCCAACATGGAACTTTAAAGGCGCATGTTTAGGTATCGATGCACGTAAAGTTGTAGAAACAGGCATTACAACTGTTATCAATACAGGTATTGCGCATAAGATTGCTGGTTACGGACAAATTGGTGCAGGTACAGTACATCCACCAATCGAATGTTTCGAAAAAGCGATCACAGCGTATGCTGAAAAGTTAGAATTTAACGCGTGATTCTTCAAGCAACTGCAATAGGACAGGATGCTAAGAAACATTTAGAACAACATAAACAATTTTATGTGCATAGCATATTTAATAAAGGTTTCAATATCGTCAATGAATCGAATGACCTTATCTTTATAGGTACAGATGAAAATGGAACATTTCCTTTTGGTATATTAGTCGATTCACAAACAAAGCAAAGTTTATTTAACGAAATCGAATTAAATCAACACATTATAGTGGGACCTACTGCTATCCAAATAAGTAAGACATGCCAACTCGTTTGGCATGTTCCAACTTTAAAGGCATCTGACTTTTCGGAAGAGACTGATATACAAAAGCTTAAAGAAAATATCGCATCTTATGACTTTGCCATGTATAAGCAAGGCGATTTTAACAAAGAGAAGATGCAATACGTATTAAACGCATTAGAATTTGGAAATGATGAACAAGTTGAGGACCAATACCGATATCTGATTGGTAGAGGACAAGGTTTAACACCGTCCGGAGATGATATGCTGACAGGTATTTTATTTATTCATTTTATCCATCCTTTTATTAACAATAATCATTTAGAACAATTAAACATATTACTGCAATCATCTCTAACCACACTTGTAGGCGAAACATTTTTAAAATGTGCTTTGCAAGGTCAATTTAGTTCAAAAATTTCTAACCTACAACATGATCCATCAATCGCGCGTCTAGACCAACTTTTAAAAGTTGGTTCTTCATCTGGAAGAGACACGTTATATGGCATGTATGTAGCATTAACATTAAGGAGTGAGACGTATGGGTAAGCGGGTTATACTTGCACTAGGTGGTAATGCGATATTACAACCTAATCAAGAAGCGTCATACGATAATCAATATAACAACGTGATGTCTGCTACACGTAAAATGGCAGAATTGAAAAAACAAGGACATAACATTGTGATTACACATGGTAACGGGCCACAAGTCGGGAATATTATCGCTCAAAACGAAGCGGCGAAAGATATTGTGAACCCACTTCCAATTAACGCATGTAGTGCTGAATCTCAAGGATTTATCGGCTACATGATGGAAGAAGCTATTAAAAATCATTTAAACGATTTAGGTATTAGTAGTGATGTATTAACATTATTAACAATGGTAGAAGTAGACAAAGATGACCAAGCATTTAATAATCCAACTAAACCAATTGGTGTATTCTTCAGTGAAGAAGAAGCTAAAAGATTAGAAAAAGAACATGGCTTTGTCATGGTAGAAGATGCTGGTAGAGGTTACCGTCGTGTTGTACCTTCTCCAGAACCACTTGTTATTCATGGTGTAAACCAAATTAAGAAATTAATTAATCAAGCGATTGTGATTTCTTCAGGTGGCGGTGGTATACCTGTTTACCGTGATGAGCATGGTGATATTAAAGGTGTAGAAGCTGTTATCGATAAAGACCGTTCAGGTTTGAAACTAGCTCAACAAGTTGAAGCAGATACATTTATGATGTTAACAGACGTACCAAATGTGTGCGTGAACTTCGGTAAAGAAAACGAAGAAAAGCTTAAAACAATTTCAGTTGAAGAAGCTAAACAATACGTAGCAGAAGATCAATTTCCAGCAGGAAGTATGTTACCTAAGATAGAAGCGGCTATTCAATTTGCAGAATCAGGTAAAGAAGCTATTATTTGTTCATTAGATGATGCAATTGATGCATTGGAAGGAAAAGCAGGCACACGTATTTTATTAGATCCTTCAGTAAAACCAGTTTCTTGTTAATATGAAAGATTTGATTGTGTGTTAGACATGGTTGTTAGAAATTCTAACGTCCAAGAATGCAAAACAAGATCGTTAGCCGACATACTAAACTTTATAAACCGAAAATAAACCCATCCCCTATGGCTAACGATCAAGTCACTCATTTTAGCAGCATTGCACTCAATCATATCTCTGATATACTATTAAAAAAGTCTGGGACAAAGTGTTGTTCTAGACTCTCATATTATATACACTTCAATATGAATGAACTATACTAATGTTGCGTTGATGGTTTTATAAGAAAAATTTTTAGAAATAAGGTGGTATAAGATGATTGAACCCTATAATACACATAGAATTCAAAAAAATTGGGGCATCATAATTGCGATTGTATTTATCGCATCTACGCTACGTGCACCACTAACATCAGTAGGTCCGGTAGTTGATGAAATTAAAGATGTTATGCAAATTAATAACAGTCTTGCTGGTTTTTTAACAACAATACCACTCATTATATTTGCAGTCGTTTCGCCATTAGTATCTAAAGTAACTAAACGTTTGACGATGTCTAATACAATTGTACTATCAACGATATTAGTAATTATTGCTTTGTACATACGTGTTGCAGGTGGTTTTAATTTATTTATTATTGGTACAGTTCTACTAGGCATTGCGATCGCATTTGGTAATGTTGTATTACCAAGTTATGTGAAATGGTATTTTCCATTACAAATTGGATTAGCAACAGGTATTTATAGTGGGACAATGAACTTTACTGCTGGATTAGGTGGGGGACTAAGTTTCCCAATGTCTCAATCTCCATTAGGATTCAGACTGTCCCTTGCTTTTTGGATTGTACTAGGAATTATCGCATTAATTTTATGGATTCCAAAAGCAAGTAAAGGCGCTAAACTAGAACGCCAAGATAAACTATCAGAAGCACAGAATCAACATACAAAATTAAACATTACGAAGTCTAAATTAGCGTGGTTAGTAGCCTTAACGATGGGATTCCAATCAATGGTATTCTATACGGTTGTTGCTTGGGTGCCTTCTATATTAGTAGATAGAGGTCTAGGCCCATCAACTGCAGGTTATTTACTTATGCTTAACCAATTTTCACAAGTGCCAATGACATTTACATTCCCGATTATTGCGTCTAAATTAAAAGACCAACGTATATTAGTTGTGATTATAACAATACTATTCTTAGTTGGATTCGGCTTATTCTTTACGCAATCATTAGTATTACTCGTAATCGGTATTATTATTGCAGGTTTAGGTATGGGTGCATGCTTTAGCTTATGTATGACATTCTTCTCAATACGTGCACGTACGAGTGACGGAAGTATCGCATTATCAGGATTCGGGCAATCTATCGGCTATTTAATAGCTGCCATCGGACCATTCTTTATTGGATATTTACACGATGCGACAGACAGTTGGATATCAGGCATCATCGCCTTAATCGTTATGTCTATTCTGTTCTTTATAGTAGGCTATCCAGTATCTAAAAATAGAGTCGTAGAAGATGAAACGATATAAAAAATACAAAAAAGTCTGAGACAAAGTTACTGTCTCAGACTTTTTTAGTTTTTGTATTTATATATCATTCAAGAAATACTAGATTTCATTTTGTTCATAATAGTCTAATAATGTCTTGATAGATTCTGCGACGTTAAGGTGTTGCTGGCTGTCATGTGATACTAAATATGTTGCGAAGATTGATAAGAATGTTAGGATGTTTTGTTTTTGAACGCCGTAACCCATAATACCAATTCTCCATATTTGTCCTTGTAAGTCTCCGAATGATCCGGCAATTTCTACGCCGTAATTTTGTAATAAGCCGTTTCTAAATGCATTATCATCGATACCTTCTGGAATTTTAACGCAAATGACCATTTTCATTTCGTTAGATTCGTCACCGTAAATTTCTAATCCAAGTGCTTTTAAAGCTGTTTTTAAAGCTTCTTGATGATAGCTATGTCTTTTAGCACGTGCTTCGATGCCTTCTGATAGTGCTAATTTTAATCCGGTATATAATGCATAAACAGATGTTGTAGATTCTGTGTGATGATTAAGGCGTTTAGGGCTCCAGTAGTCTTGTAACTGTGTTAAATCTAAATAGTTACTGCTAATGAAATGTTCTTTTTCGGTAGATTCATTAGAGCGAATGCCTAATTCTACACGTTTGCGTTTATTAATTTCTTCGCTGAAACGCTCGTTAAACGTAATCGGTGTAATACCTGAAGGAATAGATAAACATTTTTGAGCACCACCAACGACAGCATCTAGTTCCCATTCATCTACAGGAATAACCATTCCTTGATAAGTTGCGACCGCATCTACTACTGAAAAGATACCTCTTTCTTTACAAGCACGTCCTAATTGATCGATAGGTTGCAATCTTCCTGTTGATGTTTCACCATGTACAATCGCAAGTACTTTAGGTTTATATTCATCTAAAGCTTCAATAATTTCTGCTTGATCAAACACTTCGCCCATCGGTTTATGTATATTGTGGACGATACCTCCTGCACGTGTTACGAGTTCAGTAAATAAATAACCAAATCGACCAATTACAGGTACGAGTACTTCATCACCAGGTTTCACGATATTTGATATAACGGCTTCTAAGCCAGCACGGCTTGTTCCATCAATTGGGAAAGCCCATTTATTTTCTGTTAAGAATGACTGACGAATTAATGACATTGTTTCATTCATGATATTTACAAATTCATAATCGAATTGACCGAGTATAGAATTCGACATTGCTTGAGAAACACGTGGATCTACACTTACAGGTCCAGGTGTCATAATTAATCGTTTGTTCACTTTTAAAGTATCCACATTGCTAACCTCTTTTTCTATAAATTTTGTCATTATACATTATATCTTAGATTTTCAAACAATTATTCGTCAAAAATGCTGATTATTTTATTACTTTTTGTCAGAATATTACAAAAAAGATGCGTAAAATAAGAGGCTGAAACAATATTAATTGTCTCAGCCTTTTTTACGTAATAGATTATCTTATTGGTTGTTGTTAATGTATGAATCTGGGTTTACTGAATATTCGTTACCAACGCCGCCTTTCATACGTTGGAAATGTAAATGAGGTGCAGTTGAGTTACCTGTACTACCAGACTCACCAATTTGTTGACCAGCAGTTACTGAATCACCTTTTTGAACATTTAATTTGTTCATGTGCATATACCATTGGTAATAATCACTATTTTTTTCTTTGATTGTTACTTGGTTACCACCACCGTAATTGCTCCAACCGCTTTGGATAACAGTTCCATCAGTTAGTGAATACACTGGTGTATTTTCTTTCATAGCATAATCGACACCATAGTGAGCACCGCCACCGTGATATTGACCATATTCTTGTAATTTAGTGTTCTTAGTTAACCAGTTTGAAGAAGCTTGTGCTTTACCTTCTGACTTTTGAGAGCTTGCACTTTCATTGTTATTTGCTTGCGTTGTTGTTGCTTCGTTGTCATTTAATTGTGCATCTTGTGATGTTGTATTATTTTGACTTTGGTTATAAGTTACATTGTTGTCTGAAGCTTGTGTATTTGAACTTGCATTAGTGTTATTAGTATTTTGTTTAGATGATACATCTGTTGAATCTACTTTATTATTTTGAATAGATGTCTTATTTGTTGATTTAGCGTTAGAATTTTCTACGTTGTAACCATGTTTTTGAATTGAATCGTGTGATTGACTTGGTGCATAACTTTGTCCACCTTTAACGAAATAATAATAGTGGTATGTACCGTTAGCATCGATTTCGTATGATTTATATTCATGGTTATCAAACATGGCCTGATTCCATTTACCGTCTAATGTATGATGATAATTCCCGTTATTATCAATTGTATAGTATGAACCATTTGCGTAACCTGTTGTACCTTGAATAGTTGATTGTGTTGCAACGTTTTGTTCTGCAGCATTTGCCTCATGATGAGCAACACCCATTGTAAGTAACCCTATAGTTGCGATAGAGCTTGTTAATAATTTCTTCATTATGTCTGAACCTTCCCTTTCCTATATGTCTGACATTAAATTATCATGACTTTTAATAAAAGAAAACAGTTGTAATTGTTTTGTTTGTTTAAGTTAATAACGTGTAATATTTGGATAATAGTAATACAGTTTTCGGAAAATTCATTTATAAGGAAGTCACTTTGTCCATGTTCTGATTGTTTCCATACTTTAAACCTTACCAAAAACATATTATTTATATAACGATGTATTTTATGATGAATAATATATCTAATTTCGTGATATCACAGTTCATGAAACGCAATTGAATGTCTTGCTTATGATGTCATGATCAAAGAAATGTGATTAAACAAAACGACAAACAATGGTATGATTTAAAGAATACGTATAGAAGCATAAACTTTAGAAAAATATAGAAAGAAAGGCTATTCAATATGTTTATAACAGCATTAAAAAGAACGCCAATCGCAATAAGCGGATTGGCAATAGGCATCATGGCATTGAGTAATGTATTTTATCATATTAATTTTAAGACGCTCGGCCTATGTAGCTTTATTATTTCCTGTGCAATCATTTTATTATTTATCATGAAATGGATCATTTATCCTAGTATGTTTCTGAAAGAACTCAAAAATATCCATACATTTGCAATATCACCAACATTTCCTATGACATTGATGATACTTGCATCCATTATAAAACAGGAATATACCGTACAATCTCAGTTGTTAAACGTGCTATGGTATGCAGCCATTTTATTACATATAAGTTTGATTATTATTTTTATAAGTCGCTATGCATTTAGAAATTTTAAATCATGGCCAAACACAAGTTGGTTTGTGATGTTTGTCGGAACAGGGGTTATAAGTGAAACATCAACAGCATTTAATGAAACACTCGGACATGTATCAACAATCTTTGGAACGGTATGCCTAGTGGTGATTTTAGCGTATGTACTAATCAGCAAGTCGTGGCAAACATATAACCAAGAACAATTTCCGATGGTGATTATTATGAGTGCACCAGCAGCACTTTGTTTAAATGGTTATATCTTAAACAATACAACTTATTCAAATGTATATGTTATCGTCTTATTAATACTTTCCCAAGTGTTGTTTATATTTACATTAATATTCTTACCGAAAATACTACAAAGAGGCTTCAAAGTATCCTTTTCAGCAATGACGTTCCCATGGGTAACAACAGCCGCATCACTTTATAATGTCACTCAGCATAGTCATGCAAGTAGTAGCACCATCACATTCGGAACAATACTTTCTGTAATTGAAATCACATTGGCAGCAATTATCGTATGCTACGTGTTATATCAATATGTCGTATTCCTAACAACAAAAGACGTAGAGTATAGTTAGGATGTAGAAATATGGACCGATAAAAAAGATTATCGGTCCATATTTGTTATTTCTGGACCGATAATTCGCTCGTAATCCAGTATATACTTGGTTAAAAAGTTTGTGTTTGACTATATAGTAACTATACACCTTACCATTATTTGAGTAAGGAGGATTTATCATGAAATTTAATAAATGGTTCTCGTTGATATTGGTTTCTAGTGCGTTATTTTTGATTGTTATAGATATGACTGTTTTATATACTGCTTTACCTACGATAACGTATGAGTTGGAAGCGAGTGCTTTTCAAAAATTATGGATTGTAAATGCGTATCCGTTAGTTGTTGCAGGGCTCTTACCTGGTTTAGGTACGTTGGGTGATAAAGTAGGACATAAGAATATGTTTTTATCTGGTTTAGTAATCTTTACTTTAGCATCAGTTGTGGCAGCTTTTTCTCCAACATCTGGCACTTTAATTATGGCTAGAGTTATATTGGCTATTGGTGCAGCAACAATGATGCCATCAACACTTGCTATTATTAAACAAGTCTTTGATGACAAAAAAGATAGAGCACTTGCGCTAGGTATTTGGTCTTCTATTGCATCAGCAGGTGCTGGTTTAGGACCTTTAATAGGTGGTTTATTATTAACTAAATTTTGGTGGGGATCAGTATTCTTAATTAATGTTCCTATTACGATACTTGTTATTATCGTTGCTTTTATACAAATTCCTAATATTAAAGGAAACAAAGATAAAAAATGGGACATCACAAGTTCAATTCTCATTATGATAGGGCTTATAGGGACTGTCTACGCTATAAAAGAAATCACAAAAGAAAATCCTTCAATTGTACTGATTTTACTGACATTAGCAATTGGATTATGGTCGTTGAAATTATTTATTAGTCGTCAAAAACGTCTATTAAATCCTTTAATTAGTTTAGATATATTTAAAAATAAATACTTTTTATCAGGTGTGATAGCTGCATTTACATCAGCATCTATATTAATTGGCTTTGAAATGATTTTATCTCAAAGATTACAATTAATTTTAAATCTGACACCTTTAAAAGCAGGGTTAGTCTTAATGTCGATGGCAGCAGCTGCTTTTATAGGGGCAATTGTACAGGGAAGTATCTTAACACGATTTGATAGTATCAAAATACTTATTTATAATTTAATCATTTCTTTAATCGGTATTGTAGGATTCACAGCATTTCTACACAATGATTTATGGATTCAAATACTGTTCCTTAGCATCGCAGGATTAGGGTTAGGCGGAGCAATGACTGTAGCATCAGATGCAATCATGACAAACGTTGATGATGATAAAGCAGGTATGGCAGCATCTGTAGAAGAAGTGTCATATGAACTCGGAGGGTCAATCGGTATAGCTGCACTTGGTGGCGTATTTTCATTTACTTATACTTATTTAATGGAACGCTCAATGTCGATAGCAGAAATACCAGCAAAAGCAAAAGGCAGTTTTGAAGAAACGATGATCGTAGCAGAAAATTCAAATAGCCTATTAAAAAGTAAATTACTAGAATTAGGCACAAATGCATTTGATGACGCATATTCATTAATCCTAATCATAACAATCACAATCATCGTTGCAATTATCCTATTATTGTGGAGAATATTAGCAGAAACAGGTAAGAAAATAACATAAAAAAAGACTACTTATTTCCCAGAAAATAGAGAGATAAGTAGTCTTTTTTTGGTGTTGAAGTGGAATTACGTGCAGAGATAATTTGGTTAATTTATCATATGACTTTACTAATATAATTAAATTTTAAATTCTGCTGTACTTTCACGCTTAATTAATGAAGCGCCATGGATTATTTTACCTGGTGATGCTTGTTTATCTTCGATGTTTTGGAGAATACTTTTAACTGAGTTTACGCCTAATTCAAATAATGGCATTTGGATAGTTGTTAGGCTTGGTGAGAGTATTGATGTAAAGTAAGTATCGTGTAATCCAATTATTGAAATATCGTCAGGTACTTTTATTTCATGTTCTTTCATTGCCTTTAAAGCACCAAGTGCAATAAGTATATTTGCTGCAAAAATTGCTGTTGGTAAAGTATGATTTTTAATGATTTCTTTCATTGCTTCATAACCTGAATCAATTGTATATTGACTCTCAATTACATTTGCAGATTTGAAGTCATAATTGTTTTGATGCAGTGCTTCTCGATATCCTTGCAATCGCTGAATTGCACTATCAGCATATATAGGACCAGATATATGGGTGATATGTTTATGCCCAAGTTCAATAAGATGTTCTGTAGCTAATTTTCCAGCTGCTTTATCATCTAATACAACATAGTTATCGGAACTAGAGTGTTTTCCATTAACGATTACAAATGGTTTTTTTGATGATTCTAGTTCTAATATAATCTCGTGTTCAAGTTCATGTGATGCTATTAGTAGTCCATCTACATGATTATCTTTAATTAACTTCAAAAATTCATTTTTCTTCTTATTATGCTCACTATAAATTAACAAACTATACCCATTAGCATTTGCTTCTGATTCAGCACCTTTAATAATGTCTGAATACACTGGATTACCAATGTCAGGTATAACGATTCCTAACATATTTGTCTTATTCATTTTTAAATTTCTAGCCATTCTATTAGGTTGATAATTGAGTTCTTTAACTGTTTGCAATATTTTTTTTCTAGTTGAATCTTTAATTTTTAATGTCTGATCATCATTTAACACCCGTGATATAACGGACGGGTGAACACCGACTATTTGAGAAATTTCCTTTAAAGTTGCCATCATTTCACCTAGCTTTATTTAGTAATTATATTATATATGATTTTTTGTAGATATTAAAATTTACTTGACTAAAAGCGCTTACAATTATAATATGTAACTTAAGAAAAACGTTTTCCTTATTAATTATAGTTATATAAGCTTTATAAAAGAAAAACGTTTTAATTAAAAGGGGGATAAATTTATGGCATCAAATCCTATAGATTCAAAATTATACGGTCAATTATATACAACGGATGAAATGAAAGAGGTATTTTCTGATGAATCGCTTCTTCAAAAATGGTTGGATTCTTGGGTTTCATTAGCAGAAGCAGAGGAATCATTAAAAGTTATACCTGAAGGCATTTCTAAACAAATCAAAGAAAAAGCAGATTATTCATTATTTGATATGGATGTAATTAGTAATGGCATTATTGATACAACACATCCTTTAATAGTTCAAATAAGAGAGTTTGAGAAATTGTTATCACCTGAAGCGGGTGGATATATTCATTGGGGTGCGACAACTCAAGATATTATGGACACAGCTGTAGTTCTACAAATTAAAAGTGCCCAAGACATATTAGAAAAACAAATACATGATTTTCTTAGATTACTTTTAAATTTAGCTGAAAAATATAAAGATGTTGTAATGCCAGGTAGAACACATGGTCAGCATGCGTTACCCGTGACGTTAGGATATAAAATTGCAATTTGGGCTGATGAAATTGGTGAACATCTAACAAGGTTAAATGAAGGTAAGAAACGATATTTACTAGGTTCATTTGGTGGCGCTGCTGGTACATTAGCATCACTAGGTGAAATTGGGTTTGATGTTCGTCGTAAATATTGTGAAAATCTAGGATTATATGAACCACTTATAACATGGCATGTACAAAGAAGCGGCTTTGCTGAATTCTCTAATATTGTCGCGATGATTTCTAGTACTTTAGGTAAAATTGCGAATGAAATTATTAATTTACAAAGATCTGAAATTGGTGAAATTGAAGAAGGACATGTAGATGGTCAAATTGGAAGTAGTACAATGCCACATAAACGTAATCCTATGATTTGTGAATATGTGGTTGGTCTTACAAGATTGGTCCAAAGAAATGCAACTTTAGGTCTTGATGCAATGGTACAAGAACACGAAAGAGATATGACATTCTGGACGACTGAATGGAGCTATATCCCACAAATTTGCATTTATACAAGCAGTCAAGTTGATAAAATGCATAAAATACTTTCCAACATGATTGTTCATGAAGATAAAATGGAACGAAATCTATATTTATTAAAAGGACTCATCGTATCTGAAAACTTAATGTTAGAGCTCGGTAAATATATAGGTAGACAAAAAGCACATGATGTCATTTATGATATCTCGATGGAAGCTTTTGAAAAAGATGAAAAGTTATTAAATATTGCTTTGAAAAATAATACAATTACACAACATATGTCAGAAGAAGAAGTTACGAAACATTTAGAACCATATTCATATATTGGTTTAAGTGAACCATTTATTAAAAAAGTACAAGAAAGATGGACTGATATTACATTCTAAAAATGAGAGGTGTCAAATATGTCATCTGCAGTTTTGACAATTATTATATTAGTAGTAGCAATAGTATTATTTATAACTGAAAAATTACCAATAGCTATTACAGCACTTTTAACATCTATATTGCTTTTTGTAACCGGGATTATCGATAGTAAGACGCTATTCTCAGGCTATACAAATGAAGTCGTTATCTTAATCACAGGTATGTTTGTTATTGGTGGCGCTTTGTTTGAAACAGGTGTTGCTAAGAAGGTGGGTAACTATATTTCTAAATATGCAAAAACTGAGCGTCAATTGTTATTAGTCGTCATGCTTATAGCTGCGGGACTATCAGCATTTTTATCAAATACTAGTACGACAGCAGTCTTATTACCAGTTGTTATAATGCTAGCGGATAAAGGAAACTTTTCAAGATCTAAGTTGCTTATGCCACTAGCATATGCAACATCACTAGGTGGCATGATCACACTGGTTGGAACTAATGGGAATTTAGCGGTGCAAAGTGTTATGAACAATGCGGGTGTTAAAGAGTTTGGCTTTTTTGAATTTGCTTGGATTGGTATACCTTTAACAATCGTAGGTATTTTATATATGTTAACAATAGGATACAAACTCATTCCAGATAGAGGTTTAGTAGTAGGTGACGATGAATATACAGATAATGAAGAAAATAAAGATAATCAAACTTCTATCAAGCAGATTATAGCTGTATTAGTATTGTTAGGTGCCATTATATTCATGGTCTTTGAAGAACAAATTGGTGTTCCATTACATATAGTATCGATAATTGGAGCATTGATACTTGTCGTAACAAGAACTTTAACAGAAAAACAAGCATACAAATCTCTAGATTTATCTACTATTATTCTTGTAGCTTCAATGATGCCAATGGCTACAGCTTTAGAGACAACAGGAGCAGCAAAAATGATAGCTGATTATGTTGTAGGTTTTGTAAGTACTAATAGTGGTCCATATATTTTAGTAGGTATCATTTTCAGTATTACCACAATCTTAACTTCAGTAATGTCTAATACCGCTGCAGCAGCCTTGATGGCGCCTATAGCACTCGTCATATCGAATAATATGGGCATCGATCCAAAAGCTGTACTTATGACAGTAGCAGTAGGTGCATCAGCAGCATATGCGACACCAATAGGAACACCACCAAATACGATGATTTATATCCCAGGAAATTATAAATTTATGGATTATGTAAAATGTGGACTACCTTTTTTAATCATTCAATTGATTATATGTTTAGTACTCATTCCATTAGTTTGGCCATTTAGTTAGATATCAATATATATTAGGAAAAGAGCAATACTAACTTAATTATATAAGTTGTATTGCTCTTTAATATTAAAGTTGAAAATAAATTCTAATCAACTAATACAATATTCTTTTGTTCAAAAGCAGTCTTAGTAGCATCTGAAAATTTTGTTGAAACTAAATATGAAATATCATCTGTTTTAGTTGCAATATGATTACTTATAGTACCTATTTTGTCTTGTGTTACCATTGCTAATACTTCGGTTGCTACCTCAGACATTGCTTGTTTTATTTCAGCTTCTTGAATTGTAGGAACACTTGTACCATGTTCTACATCGATATTATAAATCCCCATAATATATAAATCTACATGCAATTTTTGTAAACTTTTATAAGTTTCAATACCAACATTGATCATTGACTGTTTATAGAAAGTACCTCCTAAATTTATTACATTAACATTTGGGTGATGAGCAAGAGAAATTGCTATTGGAGGACTATTCGTGATAATTGTACATTTAAAATCAGATGGTATTTGTTTAACTAATTCTAAGTTAGTAGTACTACCATCGATAAGGATACAAGCATTTTCCTTTAGAAAAGGCAGAGCTTTTATTGCGATTTCATTTTTGGATTTCTCGGAAACAGATTGTCTATTAAAGAAATCTGTGACTGGAGGTCCTATTTTTAAGGCGCCTTTATGGACACGTTTAATTAGTTTTTGTTCAGCTAATTCTTTTAAATCTCTTCTTATTGTATCCTCAGAAACTTTAAATTCTTGACTTAAATCACTCGCTAGTACTTTTTGTTCAATGTTTAGTTTATCAAGAATTTTTTGTTGACGTTCCTCTTTAAGCATATTAAAGCCCCCTTTTATATTTTAATTTTACATAAAAATTTCTTATCGTCAAATTACAAACATGCATAAACAAGATTGATAAATGACGATTTATGCATGTTTGTGTTGACTTGTTTGTTACAAGCGCTTACAATATTAAAAAAAGGAGTGGTTTTCAATGAAAGATATTATATTGTCACCTTCAATTATGTGTGGAGATTTAATTAATTTAGAAAAATCAATTAATGAAATTGAGCAAAATGGATTAAATAATCTACACATAGATGTAATTGATGGATCGTTTAGTCCTAGTATGCCACTAGGCCTAGACACTATAAAAGCTTTAAGAAAAAAGACGAATTTAAATTTCGATGTACACATCATGTCAGATAATAATGAATTTTTTATTAATGAAATTATTAATATTGGTGCAGAAAGTATTACATTTCATCTAGAATCCTCAAAACATATTGATAGATATATAAAACTTATTAAAGAATCTGGTTCTAAAGTGGGTGTAGCACTTAATCCTTCTACTCCTTTATCATCTCTTGAATATGTAATTGATCAAATTGATATGGTTTGTTTAATGTTGATTAATCCGGGATTTGCTACAAACAAAAATGAAAAGCAAGTAACATATGCGAACAGAAAAGTTTCTGATTTAAAAAATATGATTGATGAACGTGATTTAGATGTCAGCATACAAGTAGATGGAAGAGTCTCAATGGAAACAATATATAATTTGGTTTCATCTGGAGCAGATAATTTGGTGTTAGGTAGTACAAGTTTATTTTTAAAAGGTCATACATTAAGTGAAAATAAAAATACTATTTTGGGTTTATTACCGAATATTTAATGAGGGGGATTATTATGGATTATATTGAAGCTAAAAATGATATTGTCAATGAAATAAATAAAACATTGACAGTTGTAAATTATGAAGAAGTTGGACAGGTAATTCAGGAAATAAATTCTGCACGAAAAGTATTTTTTGTTGGTGTAGGTCGTGTTCTTCTATCTTTAAAAGCAATTGCAAAAAGGTTAGCACATATTGGTATTGATACTGTAATTGTAGGAGAAATAACTGAACCGGCAATTACAGAAAAAGATTTGTTGATTGTTGGATCTGGCAGTGGACAAAGTGCCTTTCCATTAATAATAGCTGAAAAAGCCAAAAAATATGGAGCACGAGTTGTACATTTTGGTTCAAATCCAACAAGTTCAATGAAAGAGTTTACGGATGTATTTATAAGAATACCGGTACGTACTAAATTAAATTTAGATGATGAAATAGAGTCTGTTCAGCCAATGACAAGTTTATTTGAGCAATCTTTATTAATATTAGGAGATATAATAGCGCTATTAATCATATCAGATAAAAATATAGATATAAAAAATCTTTGGCAATATCATGCCAACCTAGAGTAGGTGATAAAATGTTAGCAGTTCATTTTGGAGCGGGCAATATAGGAAGAGGTTTGATTGGAAATATACTAAATAGCAATGATTATAAAATTTGTTTTATTGATACAAATAATCGCGTAATAGAAGATATTAATAAAAATAATAGTTATAAAATAGAGTTATTTAACAATGTTGGAAGTTACATTGATATTACAGAAGTTACTGCGATAAATAGTATTAATGAACCAGAAAAAGTTAAAGAATTGATAGAAAAAGCTGATATTATTACAACATCTGTTGGTGCAAATAATTTAAGTAAGATAGCACATACTATAAAAGAAGGATTATTGATTAGAGAAAAGTCTAAAAAAACTATTAATATTATAGCTAATGAAAATGTTATAAATGCTACTGATCGATTAAAAAACGAAATAATTAAAATCTCAACAAAGAATGAGATTAATAAGATTCAAGAAATAGCCTACTTTGCTAATTCCACAATAGATAGACAATGTTTATCTATTGAAAGAGAAGGAGAAATAATTGCCTCAGTTGAACCTTATTATGAGTGGGTTATTAATAGAAAAGAATTGTTTCAAGCTGAGAAATTCTTTTCTGACAATGTTCGCCTTGTAGATAATTTAGAACCCTTTATAGAAAGGAAATTATTCCTTGTAAATGCTGAACATGCAGCCTTTGCATATATTGGACACTTATTTGATTATCCTACAATACAAGAAGCAGCTAAAGATAAAAGAATTTATGAATTAGTCATTAATTACTTATCTGAAAATAAAAACTATTTTATAACTAAATATAAAATGGATGAAGAAGAGTTACAACTGTATATTAAAGAAACTGTCAAGAGACATACTCAAAATGGCATATCAGACAGTGTAAATAGAGTTGGAAGGGATCCAATTAGAAAATTACAATCTGATGATCGATTAGTTGCACCAGTTAAAAAGTTAAACAATATGAATTTAGATAATAGTATCGGCAAAAAAATCATAGCATCTGCATATTTATATGACTCCAAAGATGATGTAGAGTCACAATCCATTCAAGAGTCGATAAGTAGAAACGGGATAGAAAATACGGTTAAGCAAATTTCGAAATTAGATGATCTGCTAGCAAAGGATATCACGAATATCTATGAAAGCATTAAATATAATAAAGAAAAAATATTTGAAGATGTGGGGAGATAATCATGAATAGTGAGAAAAAATCATTATCTTTAAGAGCTCGTGTCCAAATGTTTGGTGGATTTTTGACTAATATGGTGTTACCTAATATAGGTGCATTTATAGCTTGGGGATTAGTTACTGCTTTGTTTATACCAAAGGGATGGTTTCCTAACAAAAATCTAGCAATGTTAGTTGAACCTTCTATAACTTATTTATTACCTCTATTATTGGCATTTACTGGTGGTAAGATGATTGGTGGACATCGTGGAGGGGTTTTAGGAGCAATTGGGACAATGGGACTTATAATTGGTACCGATATTCCGATGTTTCTAGGAGCAATGATAGTTGGACCAATTGGTGGTCTTATAATGAAGAAAACAGATAAATATTTAGAAAATAAAATACCAGCAGGATTTGAAATGGTAGTTAATAATTTTTCAATTGGTATTATAGGTTTTTTACTAATGATTTTATCGTTTCTATTCATTGGACCAGTCATTGAGTTATTAAATGGATTAATTACAAATTCAATAGAATTTATAGTTAATGCTGGAATGTTACCATTAGTAGCTATTATTAATGAACCAGCTAAAATTTTATTCTTAAATAATGTTATAGATCAAGGCGTATATTATCCATTAGGATTACAGAACACCTTAGAAAACGGGAAATCTATATATTTCATGGTAGCTTCTAACCCTGGAGCTGGATTAGGTTTGTTACTTGCGTATTCAGTATTTGGTCAAAAAGTAGCAAAACGTACCGCTCCTGGTGCAGCTGTAATACATTTTATTGGTGGTATACATGAGTTGTACTTCCCATATGTATTAATGAAACCACTAACACTAATACCGATGATATTGGGTAGTATGTCTGGTATTATTACATTTAAATTATTCAATGTGGGATTAGTTGCTGGACCTAGTCCAGGATCAATTATTTCATATTTAATATTAACACCTAAAGGTAATTATTTAGGGGTAATTGCAGGTGTATTAGTTGCCACTATTGTCACATTTATTTTTACAGCAATTATTCTAAAATACGATAAAAAAGATATGGATGACTTTTCATTTGAAGAAAATATAGAGAAATCAAAATCTATGAAACAAGAAGGCAAAAAAGATATTAGTAATGAAAATATTAATTTGAATAATACTTATGATAAAATTGCTTTTGCATGTGATGCTGGGATGGGAAGCAGTGCAATGGGAGCAACTACATTTAGAAGGAAACTGCAAAAGGAAAATGTTAATGATATATTTGTAAAACATTATAGAATTGAAGATGTACCCCAAGATACAAATATAATAGTTGTACACCAAGATTTACTTGATAGAACAAAAAAGGTTCATCCTAACACGCGTATTGTACCTATTAGTAACTTTTTGAACGATTCCAAGATAGATGAATTAATAAATGAGATAAAAAGCAGCAAAAAGTAGAATCCCTTATGGGGAATTCTACTCAGACTGTGGACAAACTGAACTTAAATTTATAAGTTCAGTTTGTTTTTTTATATGGATTAATATTTTCTACTAAAATCATGATTAAACTACGTTTAATCTAGGCTATTTGTGGCTCTTTTACGAGCCACATTGCCAACTTTTTAAGATTCATGGCAGCACAAATAAGCGTGGTGTCCATGGAAACTTTTTTAATTCCTCTATATCTAGTCCATCTCATACCATGCTGTTCTTTTGCATCACCAAATCGTCTTTCTACTGTTTGGCTTCTTAGTTTATATGCTTTTTTAATAGTATCTACAAATCGTAAATCTTCGATTATATCTAAATCGTCTTGCCAAACATGTCTTCGAATTTCTCTAGTATAGTTTCTGTTTTCTGTACATTCATTTAATAGTGGACATGTTTTACATATAGTAGGATCAGATTTGTATAATCTATGCCCTGTCGGCATAGTTCTCTTAAAAGTAAGTAATTCATCATTTGGACATATGTAACTATCGTAATATTCATCATAAATAAACTCTTTGGATTTAAATATGCCTGGCTTTCCTTTTGGTCTTGTACATGGCATTGCAGGTACAATCGATTTCTCAAGTAAATAATGCGCATTGAATGGCGTTTTGTATCCAGAATCTACTGCTAATGTGATTGGCAACATATTTTTTGCTTCTAATCTTTCAACCATAGGTTTCAACTGTGTACTATCGTGAACATTTCCAGGTGTAACATGTTGATCAATTATAAAACCATTTTTATCTACACAACTATGTAAGCTATACGCAAATTGTTTCTCTCTTTCACCTTTAACATAGTAGCCAGCTTCTTGGTCAGTAGTACTGACTTTCTTATTTTTATATTCCTCCTTTTTCTTATTTTTTATGGGCTTTTTTCCTTGTGCTAACCTCTGTTGATTAATTTCATTATTAAGTTCTTCTTGGAAGTGTAATGTATCTTTTTTAACAACTCGGTTAATATATTTATTTTTGTTCGCATTAGCTTTTATATGTGTTGAATCAATGAATAACGTTGAGTGATCAATTAAATTATTCTTAATCGCAATTTGTAATATTCTTTCGAATATTTGTTCAAACGAGTCAGTATCATGGAACCGTCTTGTATAATTTTTACTGAATGTACCATAATGAGGGACTTTATCAAGAAAGCTAAACCCTAAATACCAACGGTAAGCTACGTTAGTCTCAATTTCTTTAATAGTTTGTCTCATTGATTTTATGCCAAATAGTCTTTGAATAAGTAAAATCTTAACTAAGATAACTGGATCAATAGAAGGACGTCCGTTATCTAAACAGTATTTATCTTCAACAAGTTCATAAACGAAGTTTAAATCTAATACCTTATCTACTTTTCTCAACAAATGATCTTTAGGGACCAATTCTGAAACAGAAATCATTTCATATTGGTCACGTTTATCTTCAGCTTTATTTAACATAGAATCAACTCCTAAATAAAATTTCATCTATATTATAAAATAGTTTGTTAATATTTGGTATTTTTTTAGCGCTGACTCCTGCGGGAACAGCATGATTCGAAGACTACAGGCTGAGAACATGCCCGCGGAAAGCATGCGCATAAAAAAATGCCGGCAAAGTCTAAGACTTTGTCGACACTCTGAGACCCCCAACAATAGTTGGGGGTCTTACTACGCCTCTATGATATATCTATATATTTCGTCTTTTACAGGTGATTCCATAGATAATGTCATTGTGACGATATTTTGTTGTTTAGCGTTTGGCATGATTGTTTGTTCTGCTGAATCTTTAATGTAGTGGGCTTTTCCCAGGTAATAAAATTCTTTCCCGTCTGCCACGTCTTCTTTCTTTACAAAGATATACATATCTACATTATTTTCTTGATGTGCTATGATTTTTTGGACTTCTTTTGATTCTAATGTACGATTACTTCTTGTAAACCATTTGAGTTCGTCGGGACTTAGAAATTCATCTTCGTACTTTGTATTATCACTGATATCATCTTGTTTATGATATGTAATGAAAATTGGTAAAGTATTATTTCCGAATTTATAGCTGTTAATTGTCCCGGACTCATCAGATTTCCAGTTTAGTAATTTAACGAAGTCTTTTCTTGTATATTTGTTATACAGTAGTAGGCCGTTTTGGCTACCGTGATGAACCATATTATTGTATTTAGCTAATTCGATAATGTCATCAACGTATGTTTTGAACTCTGTTTTTTCTAGTGCTGCTGAAAATGTATCGGTCAGTCTAACTTCATCATCGATTATGTTGATAATAGGGTTACCATACGTTTTGTTTATTGTAACGCTAAAGAAACGATGGTCTAAAATTTTCAAGGTTGTTTGAATGTCATCTTTAGTAACGTTTGAATCAATTTGTTGTGCGATTGGTAGTAGCTCATGTATTTTATGAGGTCTACTCATAATAGCTTCTAAAATTGTATAATCAACGTTTTTTAAGCCTGGAGCGATTTCTCGAGACAAGAATGTTAAGTTGAGACTTTCATTTTTAGTTAATGTGTCTTCAATTTTCTTGAATCTGACCAAAAATTCATGATAGTTATTATAAGTACTGTCACTAGAATATATCACGCTAGGATCTATAGAGTTCTGTCTAATGAAATCCATTAATAATGGCGTTCGACCAATTCGTTGTTCAACTTCATTAAAAGCCTGTTTAATGTGAGCTGCTGAACTCAAGTTGACTTGTTTCAGTGAATCATATATTTGTTTCTTAGCTACTTCTTCAAAGTTGATAGTAGAAACACCTGTTAATGCAGTATTATCTGCTATAAATCTTCTGTAATTATCTTTATTTTGTGATTGATCACCCGATAATGCGACTGGAATGAGGTAGTTTTTCTTATAGTTACCTATGAAATCAATAACCGTTAAATATTCTTTGTTTTCCGCTTTTCTTAAACCTCTACCAAGCTGCTGAATAAAGATAATACTTGATTCTGTCTCCCTTAACATGACAATCTGATTTACAGGTGCGATATCAATACCTTCGTTAAATAAGTTAACGGTAATAATGTAATTGATTTCTCCTGATTTTAGTTGTTCGATTGCTTCTTGTCGTTTATCCATATTATCTTCACCAGTTAATGCAAGCGAAGGTACGTTAAGAGCTGTTAATTTTTTAGCGAGTTCCCATGCTTCGTCTTTTCTACTTACGAAAATAAGTCCTTTAAGCGTATCACCAGAATAGCCATAGTATTGAGTCTTTTCTAGAATATGTTTAACTCTTTCATCAGAAGTTAAATCTGTTAAACTACTGAAGTCATCTGTAGATTGACCATTAAGCACATAGTCTGTGACACCGAAATAATGGAACGGGCATAGTATTTCACTTTCCAGCGCTTTTTGTAATCTAATTTCATAAGCAATGTTGTAATCGAACATTTCAAATATATTTAAATTATCGGTTCTTTCAGGTGTTGCGGTCATACCAAGCACAAAATCAGGTGTAAAGTAATTGAATACTTTTTGATATGATGAGGCAGCAGAGCGATGCGCTTCATCGTAAACGATATAATCAAAGTACTTTTCATCAAACTGCATAAAAACATCTTCTTTAGATAATGTTTGAATCGTTGCAAATAAATATTTAGCATTAGTATTCCTTTGTTTCCCTGTTAATAATCCAAAGTCCTCATCTTGTGCGAATGGCAGTACTTTTTTAAATTCTTGAATGGCTCTTTTTAAAATGCCTTCATTATGAACGATAAATAGAAATTGATTAGGATTGTAACTTCTCACATCTAATGCAGAGAGAATTGTTTTCCCTGTACCAGTAGCTGAAATAATCAGTGCTTTATCTTTATGCTCTTTTCTGAGTTCAGCTAATGAGTGTAAAGCTTCTTTTTGCATAATGTTAGGTTCGATTCTAACTGCTTCATCAATATTTTTTTGGATTTCATTTTGTTGCTCGGTAATACGATAGGCTTCTTTTAAATTACGCGCATCGTATGTCTTCTCATAATCTTGAATCCATTCATCAGAAAGAGGCGTACTATTATGCCATAGTTCGTCAAATTGAGCTTTAACATTATAAACGAGATCGCCATTCTTTTGTGTAGAAAGTAAGATATTATGTTCGTAGTTAACTTTTAAAGCGTTAGAAGTTAAATTAGAGCTTCCGACAATCATGGAAGAATAATGTTCATGGTCAAATACATATCCTTTTGCGTGAAATCCACTAACACCAGTTAATTTTACATCTACATTTTTAAGCTTTAATAGTTCTTTATACATTTTAGGCGTGTTGAACCCTAAATAATTCGAAGTAATAATTTTACCTCGAACACCTTTTTTGTCTAAATCATATAGATGCGATTTTAAACTTGCTAATCCACCTTCTGTGATAAAAGCGACTGAAATCGTGAATGTCTTACATTTATGTAGTTCATTAATAATAGTTGAAAGTACATTTTCTTCATTATTATTGACCAATAATTTAGGCATGAAATTACCTTTATGTGAAATTGTACGATCTATAAACCCTTTGTGTAGCGACTGATTAAAGTCTTCTAATAAATTGTTCATATTTATACCTCATCTACAATGATTTTGACTGCAGGTATATCAGCTGGTGCCCATTCTAAAGTTTCAAGATCTTTAACATCAAGCCATTGAATACTTTTATGTTCAGTAAGTGTAGGCATTTTTTCTTTCAATTTGCATTTATATGTATGAAGGTTAACGATTCCAAAGTCATATTCATAAGAAGTAGAAGTAACTTTATCACCAACTTCAAGATCACATAACATTTCTTCACTGATCTCACGTTTTAAAGCTTCTATTTCAGATTCACCTTTTTCTATTTTACCGCCAGGGAATTCCCACATAAGAGGTAAACTCATATTTTCATTTCTTTGTGCACAAAGTACCTTATCATCATTAAAGATAATTGCACCGACAACTTCGATTTGTTTTTTCAAAATATTACCTCCAAAAATTATGATATTTGTCTATATTTTATCAAAAATTGTTCTCAAGGTTAATAAAATGTAAAATTACGATCCATAAAAATTCAACTTTAGATAATTTCCTATGATTTATTATATGAAAACTAAGAATATGATATATTCTTAATAATTAATGACATTTGTAATGTTTACTAAAGGCGGTTATGTTTTGAAGAAGCAAAGATTAAAGTTGAGTACGCTTGTGATTATTGTGGTTTGTATTGTGGTGTTATTTTCTTTATTAATTACGTGTTTATTGATCAGTAATACGATTAAGGATACGATTCATAGTACGACAAAGGAGAAGGCGGAGGTTATTGGTAAGGCGATTGCGGGTTCTGAGGTTGTGCAGAAGTCTTTGGCTGAGGATAGTGATGATCATAAAATCCAAGATTATACGTCTAAGATTCAAAAAACAACGGACGTGAGTTTTATTGTTGTCATGGATATGAATGGCATTAGAAAGTCTCACCCGAATGAGAAGTTGATTGGTAAGCATTTTAAAGGTGGCGATGAAGGAGAGGTCTTACATGGTAAGTCTAGTTCTTCTATTGCGAAAGGTACGCTTGGTTTAACGATGCGTGCTTTTACGCCTATATATGCTGATGGCAAACAAGTTGGTGCGGTATCGGTTGGTGTGCCTATGCAGACGGTATACGAGGCTTTGGCAGATGGTAATAAGAAAATTATTATTGGATCTGTGATTGGTTTAATTGTAGGTGCAATTGGTGCGTATTTATTATCGATTTATATTAAGCGTATTTTGTTAGGACTTGAACCTTCTCACATCGCGAAAATTCTAGGTGAACGTAATACGATGTTACAGTCTGTTCATGAAGGGATTGTGGCAGTTGATAAAGAAGGTAAAATTAATCTGGTTAATAAGTCTGCAATGGACATTTTTAAGAAAGCAGGTCTTAAAGGTGATCCTATAGGTATGCCAATTAATGATTATATGGCTTCGACGCAATTGCCTAAAATTGTTGAACTTGGAAAGCCTGAACTTGATAAAGAGCAAGATATTAATGGCGTGAAGATATTGGTGAATAGAGTACCATTAATTGTGAATAATGACATAGTAGGTGCGATATCAACGTTCAGGGATAAGACAGAAGTACATAAATTATCAGAGCAGTTGGTAGGTGTTCGGACGTATGCAGATACGTTAAGAGCCCAGTCGCATGAATTTAGTAATAGATTGCATGTGATTTCTGGTATGTTGCAAATGGAACATTACGATGATTTAAAACAGTACATACGTGAAATTGTTGAACTTGGTAGTCAAGAAAGTGGAGATATCACATCGAAAGTTAAAGATGCTGCACTAGCTGGTTTCTTAATTGGTAAACTTAGTTTGGCGCGCGAACAACAAATCAAGCTTTCAATTGTGAATCATGCTACGATACCAGAACCGAAAGATTCACATATTACGCATGAAGTGATTACAATTATCGGTAATTTAATTGATAATAGTATAGACTCATTAGTATCATCATCACTTAAAAAGAAAACAATTGACGTACATTTGAACTATAAACAGGGTCAATTAATGATAGATGTGATAGATTCAGGCGTAGGGCTAAATCATGAACTAGATGAACATATATTTGAAAAAGGCTTTTCTTCTAAAGGCGAGAATAGAGGGTATGGTCTACACCTCGTTCAACAAAGTGTTGAAAAGCTTGATGGTCAAATATCAATCAATGCGCATGAAGCAGGAAATGTACAGTTCTCAGTTGTTATAAACTATCCGAAAAAGGACGAAGATAAATGTTAAATATACTTATAGTTGAAGATGATCCAATGGTTGCGCAAATCAATAGTCAATTTATAGAAAAAGTAGATCCTGAAGCGTTAGTTAATTTTGCACAGAATGTAACAGAAGCAATGGAAGTCATTCAGTCAAAGACAATCGATTTATTATTGTTAGATATATACATGCCAGAAGAAAATGGATTAACTTTTTTGAAATATGTAAGAGAGCAAGGTTATCAAGTAGATGCGATATTGATAACAGCTGCTACAGATGCTGAAGATATTCAGACGGCGTTCAGATATGGTGCGGTAGATTATTTAATTAAACCATTTGAATTTGAAAGATTTAAGCAGTCATTACTTAAATACAAACAAGGACAGACTTTCTTTAAAGGCAATCAGCAAATTAAACAAGCAGATATTGATGCAGAGTTCTTGAATAAACAAGTTGTTACAGATGATTCAGAACTGAAATTGCCAAAAGGCGTTACAAAAGAAACATTACAAAGCATCATTGAGAAGATGAATGACTTTGAAGATCATGCATTTTCAACAGATGATATTTCTAAAGCAGTTAATATTTCAAGAGTATCTGTAAGAAAGTATTTGAAATTCCTAACAGATATTGAAGTGCTGGAAGAGTCTTTAACATATGGTATTGGCCGACCGATATACTTCTACAAGTTAAACAAAGACAACTTAAAATATTTACAAGGCTATATGTCATGATATAACTAAATTAAAAACCAAACGATTCGGTTCGTTTGGTTTTTTTAATTACATAAAGATAATTAAAATTTCATAAGCTATAATTTTTGGTTGCGTTTTCATAAAATGAGTTTATATCAATTAAGGGGGATAAAAATGAATACGAAGACCAATTTGGAAGCGGTTACCGAGAATGAGTTACCTATCCAAAATAATATAAAAAGCTTATGGGAAAAATTAATGAAAGCTAAAGTTGGTGTATTACCATTACCGTTATACATTGTCTTAGCTGCAATTATATTAACAGCATCTGTATATAATACGTTACCAGCAGATATGATTGGTGGATTTGCTGTCATTATGATTTTAGGAATATTGCTTGGCGATTTAGGGCAGAGAATTCCTATATTAAAAGAAATAGGTGGACCAGCTATATTAGCATTGCTTGTACCTTCTATTTTAGTATTTTTAAACGTGATTAATACCTCTTCAATGGAAGCCGTTACGACTTTGATGAAGACATCTAATTTCTTGTATTTCTATATTTCTTGTTTAGTAGTCGGCAGTATTTTAGGCATGAATAGAAAAATGTTAATTCAAGGTTTCACACGCATGTTTGTACCTTTAATAGTGGGTACAGTCTTAGCTGTCGTAGCAGGTATGTTAGTTGGATTGTTGTTTGGATATGATTTACAACATACTTTCTTCTATATCGTTGTTCCAATTATCGGTGGTGGTATTGGTGAAGGGATACTTCCATTATCTATTGCATATTCATCTATTTTAGGTGGATCAGCAGAATCATTCGTATCTCAAATGATTCCAGCAGCTGTTATTGGGAATATTTTTGCAGTTGTTAGTGCGGGGCTTATGATGCGTTTAGGTGAAAAGAAAAAGCATCTTTCAGGAAATGGGAAGTTAGTAAAATCTGAAGATGGTAATGAAGTTCATGAAGAGAAAGAGAAAGTCATTGATTTCTCACTAATGGGTGCAGGGTTACTCATTGCTTGTACATTCTTTATTGTTGGTACACTTGGTCAGAAATTCATTGGTGTCCCAGGACCGGTTATTATGATTTTATTTGCAACACTAATTAAGTGTCTTAAAGTGATGCCACACAAAATGGAAGACGGTGCGCATAATTTATACAAATTTATTTCAACAAGTTTAACTTGGCCATTAATGGTCGGTCTCGGTATGCTTTATATTCCTTTAGAAGATGTTGTGAAGATTGTAACACCAGCATACGTTATCGTATGTGCGTCAGTTGTATTTGTCATGATATTATCTGGATATTTCGTAGGAAAATTAATGAAGATGTATCCTGTTGATGCAGCCATCGTAACAGGTTGTCATAGTGGCTTAGGTGGTACAGGAGATGTTGCGATATTATCAGCGTCTAAACGTATGGCATTAATGCCGTTTGCACAAGTTGCTACTAGAATCGGTGGTGTATCTACCGTAATCTTAGCATCACTTTTATTAAAATTATTAAGCTAAATATAAATAAATAAGGAGTAATTAAAAATGACTGAAAGTAATGAATACGGTGAATCTATAAATTTACATCAAGAACGCGCAGGTAAAATTGAAATCACGAGCAAAGTAGATGTGACTTCAGAAGAAGACTTAAGTGTTGTCTATACACCAGGTGTTTCTGCAGTATGTAGAGCAATTGCTGAAGATGAAACAAAAGTAAATACATTAACTGCAAGAGGTAACATGATTGCAGTTATTACAGATGGGACAGCTGTAATAGGTTTAGGTGATATCGGTCCAAAAGCAGCCATTCCTGTTATGGAAGGTAAGAGCATTCTCTTTAAAAAACTTGCGAATGTTGATGCTTTTCCAATTTCATTAGACACGAAAGATACTGAAGAAATCATTTCAATTATTAAAGCGTTACAACCTAATTTTTCAGGTATCAATTTAGAAGATATTTCAGCACCTCGTTGCTTTGAAATAGAGAAGCGTTTAATAGAAGAATTAGATATACCTGTATTTCATGACGATCAACACGGAACAGCAATCGTCGTACTTGCAGCATTAATCAATGCACTTAAAGTTGTAGATAAAGCGGATAAAGATGCGAAAATCATTATAAATGGTGCAGGTTCAGCAGGCATTGCGATTGCGAAATTATTGTTAGAAGCGGGTTATCAAAACATTACGCTCGTCAGTCTAGAAGGTGTCTTAAATAAATCAGAAGAATGGTTGAATGATGCACAAAGAGAAATTGCTGAATATACAAATCTTGATAATATCCATGGAACTTTAGAAGATGTTATTAAAGATGCTGATGTATTTATCGGCGTATCAGGTCCAAAAGCATTATCAAAAGAACATGTTCAATCAATGAATAACGACCCAATTATCTTTGCATTAGCGAATCCAACGCCAGAAATATATCCGGAAGAAGCGTATGAAGCGGGTGCAGCAATCGTTGGAACAGGTCGTTCAGACTATCCAAATCAAATTAATAATCTATTAGCATTCCCGGGTATATTTAGAGGTGTATTAGATGCCAAGACACAACATATCACAACTGAAATGAAAATAGCAGCAGCAAAAGCCATAGCAGCAACAATTAACAAAGACGAACTCAATGCGAATTATGTCATACCAAATTCATTAGAAAAAAGAGTCGTCGATCAAGTAGCAGCATCAGTCCAACAATGCGTAGAAAATAAAACAGAAGTGTTGGTGTAAGGTATATTTAGAAATAGTTTAAAAAGAATAGAGAAATCTATTCTTTTTTATTTTAGGTTACTATAGAAAGTCATTTTGATATGAATTACAATACATTTATAAACTTTTTTATGAAAATTACAGTTCGGAGGAAGGAATTTGAAACAGATATTTTCGGGAATGATATTAGTATTACTACTTTTAATCGTTGGTGTATTTGGTTTCATTGCGTATCAATTTATTGCTGGTGATAATCGTATTGAATTTTCTAGTAATCAACAAACAGCTGATAAAGAACCGAGTAGTGAGGAAAGTCATGACAAAGAATCCAGTGATGATTCTGAGGAACCAGAAGGCGATCCTCCAAGCATCGATGTCCAAACGACTCAATTTAGCCAAGGCTTTATGAATGCTGATGTAAGAAGCGGGTTTTATGGAGTAGGTATTGGATTGTCGCGAGATGCCATTGAAAAGAAATTCGGGAAGTCAGATGGACGTATAGAAGCTGGACAATCTCATGCTGAAAAATATGGCAACGTAGCTGTAAAATATAATAGTAAAGATAAAGCAGAGCATATATACGTAGCACCAACAAATGTAACAGTAGAAGCATTTAAATCCGTTCACGGAACACCAACGATAGAAAATAGCGATGGGTTAGTTTATGATGATAATCCAAACAATTCCTTCTCAATATTAATAACGACAAAGAATGGCAAAATAACAGCCATTGAAAATGCCGATCAAATACAAAGATAAGATAATGCCAGCTATGATGATGTAGCTGGTGTTTTTATAAATTTAATTGAAAGCATATAGACAAATTAACAAAAAGGACTAGAAAATTTTCTAGTCCTTTTTGTGGTAGTTATATATCATTTCCTACTCTTGATTAATAAATACATAAAGAATGGTGAACCGATGAGTGCGGTAAAGATTCCGGCTGGGATTTCTTTTGGTAAGAAGAGTGTTCTACCGATTAAATCACTTAATAATAGTATGATGGCACCGATTATGGCACTATAAAATATTCGATTTCTAAATTGATGTGCACCGAGTTTAAGTGCGATGTGTGGTGCGATTAACCCAACAAATTGTATGCCACCTACATAACTCATAGATATACCAATTAAGATACTCATTGATATAAATGCAATGACAGATATGTGTTGATAAGGATTGCCTAATGCTAATGATAAATTTCTACCTAAGTAATGAATATCAAATGAACGTGCATAATATGTCAGGACAAACATAACGATAAGTAAGATGCTTCCTACTATCATAACTTGTTCATATTCTGCTTGATGTACGGATCCTGTAATCCAAATTTGTGCTTGAGCACTGCGTTTATTTGAAGTTAATATTAGGAACATCACAATCGCTTGGCAAAGTATATTAAAGCTTATACCAATTAATATGAGACGATCACGTTTGTAACTTTTTCGCATAGCTAAATAATATAATAATGCCGTAATAATTATTGCACCAAGCATTGAAAAGATTGGCTGATAAGCTATTGGTAATAATAAAGCTTCGGTACTTGTTGTTAAGACAATAAGAAATACTAATGAACCAACATTAGCACCTTGTGATATACCAATCACATCAGGAGAAGCTAATGGATTCTTCGTAATAAATTGTAAGACACAACCTGCAATGCCAAGTGCTGCACCCATAACAATTGCTAATAAGACTCTCGGCAGTCTTAAAGTAATAATGACTAAGTTTGTATAAGGATCACCAAGTTTAAATAAGCCACTTAGTACATTTTGAGGTGCGATAAAGCTATCACCTAACATGAGTGTGAGTAAAGTCGTTAACATGAGCATGATAATAAGTATGATAAATTTCTTCATTCTGTTAACTCCTTACGATTAAGAATTAAATAAATGAATATTGGTGCACCAATAAGTGCAGTTGTAATACCGACTGGCAGTTCTCTCGGCATTAATAAATATCTACTTAAAATGTCGCTTAATAATAGAAGACAACCACCTAGAACACCTGATAAAGGTATGACGATAAAATGGTTATGAGATTTACATAACAATTTCGCAATATGAGGTGTAATCAGTCCTATAAAGGCAATCGGACCAGCTAATGCCACGGCAGATCCACTTAATAGAACAACAGCAATCATCGTAAATACTTTAATGGATAATATTTTAGCACCAAGTCCTTTTAATGCATCATCACTTAGCATATAAAGATTAAGCGGCTTGGCCATGTAAATAGATATGATTAATCCAAAGATTATAAATGGCCATATGTACATTAAAATATTAATATGTTTATTCGCTACCGAACCATTTAACCAATATATCAACTCTTCTATAGCTGATTCATTATAGATAAGTAGACCTTGAGTAATAGCCATACAAAAAGCACTAATACTTGCTCCAAATAAAGTTAATTCCATCGCATTGAATGGCTTAAATGGTAATGTTGTGGCTAATATAATTAAAGTTGCAATGATGATAGTACCGATAAAAGCCATAACGGTTTGTTGAAATGCACCGTTCATACCAAACCCAACAGTCGCAATTACAACCATTAAACTAGCACCACTGTTAACACCCATAATACCAGGACTTGCGAAGGGGTTTCGTGTAATGGTTTGGATCATTACACCACTAATGCCCATTAAAACACCGACAACCCCGCCCAAAATTGCGCGAGGTAGTCTTAATTGTGTCAGTACACGTTGATCTTTAATTGTTTCTCCATGAATATAATGTTGCCATATATCTGAAAAGGTAAAATGTTTATAGCCAAGCATCATACTTAATATGAATAGCACGACAAACATACCTGAAAATAGGAGAAACAACCAAAGATATTTATTTTTCATTCAATTTTTCCTTTAAATCATCAATCATCATATTGGCAGATAATACACCACCTGAAGTGTTCCAAACAGCATCATCTACTTTATAAACATGACCTTTTTTAGATGCATTTAATGCTTTAAAGGCAGGATCATTTACCCATTCTTTTTCTAATGCTGAAACTTTCTTATCATCTTCTTGGAAAGTAAAGTAGAAGATATAATCTCCGTCCATTGCATCAATACGTTCTTTTGTAACACCTTTTTCTGCAAAGTCATTCTTACCTTGACCTTTAGGACGTTTAATACCAAGTTCGTCTAAGATAACACCTGAGAATGTATCTTTATGATAAATTCTTACATCACCTGGCATAAAGCGAACCATTGATACTTCTGAGTTTGCTTTATCTCCAATTTCTTCTTTTGCTTTTTTAACGTGATTATCGTAATTCTTTAAGACTTCATTTCCTTTATCTTCTTTATTTACAGCTTTCGCGTATAATTTAAAGTTGTTTTTCCAGTCGCCACGTAGTTCTTTAGAGAATACAGTAGGTGCTATTTCAGAAAGTTTCTTGTATTGTGCTTCTTGTCTGAATTTATTACCGATAATTAAATCTGGTTTAAGTTTTGCAATTTTTTCTAAGTTGATTTCACTTTCTCCACCAACAGGTTCAATGTCTTTATATTTCTTCTCTAAATGCTTATACCATGGATTACCAGCATATGAATTAGCGGCACCAACAGGTTTAACGCCCATTGAAACGAGTGCTTCTGTACCTTCATTAGTTAATACAACAACGCGTTTAGGATTGTTAGGTACTTTAGTCGTTCCCATCGCATGTTTCACTTCATGCGTATCTTTGTCTGAAGATGCCTCTTGTTTATTACCACAAGCTGCGAGCATTACAACAAGTACTACTATAACTGATAAAAGCTTTCTCATTTCTTTAACCTCTTTCTCAAGTTGAATTATGATAATGATTTTCATTTTCAATTATAAATTATTACCTTTTTTTGTAAATATATTTTTGGAATATACTTTCAGTTTAAATAAAATATATTTAAATATACTGAATAACTGGCAGTTCATGTGATAAAAATTGTAAATGGCTAATGTCATATCCGTAACTTCCGGCATATTTAAAGACAACCCAATCACCCGTTTGTATGCTTTCAATCTCATAGGGGAGACCAAATACATCATTAGGTGTACATAGTTTTCCAGCTAATACGACCGTATCATTAGTAATGGACTTTATTCTGTTAGATGTTGAATGCGAATGAATGATTTCAATAGGTTGATGATGTTGCCACGCTTTTGGAAATCTAAAATGGTTTGTGCCACCGTTTAATAAGACGAATGTTTGATCGTGCATAGATTTAATATCATAAACATGAGCGGCATAATAACCTATTGGACCTGTAATAAAACGACCAAGTTCAAAAGTTAAACGTGGTAAGTGATGGATACGTGTTGCAAAATAATCAAAATCAAAACATGTTTGCTCCTCGTAGTCGATACCTATACCACCACCAACATTAATCGCGTAGTCTTCCGGTAAATGTGATTGATATTGTTGCGTAAATTCAAGCGCACTTTCTATAAATGTGACGTGCGCATCCTCATCTAAATTATTGCTCATAGCATGAAAGTGGAAACCTGTTAAAGTGATTTGTTCTGTGTCGTGACAGATTTGAATGGCTTCATCTAAATCATTGTAAGGCATACCAAATTGTGTCGCGACACCAGCCATTTTTAATTTAGCTGTTGATTGAATGTTACTTAAATTAATGCGAATCATCACTTTGATTGTTTGTTGTTTGTCTTGAAGCAATGCTTGCAATGCATCTAACTCAAAGAGGCTCTCTACTTGAATAGATTTCACTTCTTCATCTAAAGCATATTCTATATGCTGCTTCGTCTTTACAGGTCCACCGTAAATGATTGGAATTTCTTTTGAAATAGATCGAACCTTTTCAATTTCTCCAGTAGAAGCAACTTCAAATCCAGAAACAAAAGGTGCGAGTGTTTCTAAAATTTTTATATTAGAGTTGGCTTTCACTGCATAGAAAATATCATGTTTCGTGACAGAGCTGATCCAATTGATGCGCTTCTTTAATTCGGTTAAATCATATATATAATAATCGTGATTACTGTCTGTTAACACTTCTTTAATTCTTTCCATATTGATTCTCCTTATTTATCATAAACATGACACAGATGACCATGATGAGCAGTCCAACAACCATTGTTATATATACAATTTGTAAATTGAACTGTTCAAAGATAAAGCTTAGTAATATACCACCAAGTGGAATGAAACCTTTGTCCATCATTGAAATGGATAATACAGATCCTCTATATTTAGCTTCAACAAGCTGTTGGACGAGTATACGATTGGTCGTTCTAAATGCCTGTGATGCCAATCCCATTATTAATAAGACAGCTGCATATAAATATGTATCATGAATAAACATTAATAATATTATGGTTAACGTAAATATCATTGCCCATCGTTTCAAACTTTTTATCGTATTCATATTTTTAGTGCGCATAAACATGACTAAAATTATAATAGATCCAGCAGCAATCATGGCAGTGAAGAGTGAATAAATCATCGTACGGCTGCCAAATTGTTCATCTACAATGCTAGGCAGAATAATTGTATACGAAAATCCAAAAAGCATCGATAAGACACTGGACAACATGAGCATGACAATAACAGGTTGTTGTCTTAAGTACGACCATATTTTATGATGTGTCTTCTTCTCATGATGAACCACTGGCAAAGTTTGGTTGAATAATATAACCATCATACTCCCAATAATAGGTAGGGATAATACGATATTTGAATTCAGTTGACCTAATAATAGTCCTCCTATAAATGGTCCAGTTAGTCTAGCAATATTTAAAATTAAAGCATTTAAACTGATTGCTTTATGAAGCTTATCTGGTTCTACAAAACTTTGTATAAGTGCATTTCTTTGTATCGTATCAATTGCTTGGAAAAATGAACGCACCATAATAATAGACAGTATGAGGTAGATATTCCATTTTTGCCAAAAAGCATAGACGACACATACTGTGAATAACATATTCGCACAATGGATGATGTACATGAGTTTAGTAGAATTAACAGTATCGATGATTTTGCCGATTATAAAAGCAAATGCTAACTGTGGCATTAACCGCGCAAAATTAATATATGCAATGTAAACAGCACTTCCTGTCATTTGTAACGTGATCCAATTTAATGCGATGATATCTACCCAATCGATTGTTCGAGCTATAAACTGAGAACTGACAAAACGATGATACGGGTTAAACTTTAACTTCATCACTAATGAGAAGTGGGTTGGCTTTTGGGATATAAATGTCTTGATCTTTATTAGATACGCGCATCGTTAATAATGCTTTCTCGTTTATAGTCTCTTTGTAAAAGGCTTTAATATCTGCCTCTGTATGTTGAATGTCTTGTGATAGTAAATCTTCAAATACGGCTTTAAATGTACGGTTAATACGTAGCCATAAGAAGTTTGGATCATATGCATAATCTTCACTGAAATGATGCACAAGTGTGTTGAGGTGATTACTAATTAAAGTGTTTTGTACTTTCTCATACATACCTTCAGTTGTTGCGTTTGTTAAAGCGTTGCTAAGTTCTAACCATTCAGGCACGCGAGAAGCATCTATTCGTAATCCGCCAAAGTCTCTCACGTGAAGACGTGTAGGCATACCATTCATAAATTCAAATGACATATTTTGAAGATGAGCTTCTAAGCCAACACCGTATTTTGTCATAAGTGTTAATACGGTTTCAACGAGTAATGAGACATATTGGTCAAACCAAGCAATCGGTGTTGCTGTTGCACGAGCTGTTTCAATCATATCGACGTAGATTTTTTGATGATGTTCATTCAACTCAAACAAACATGTAGCTGTATATAGTGATGCATGAGCAGGTATATATTGCGTATTATTTTCTCTCAATATGAATGATAAATTACGCTGTTTATCTACTTCGTCATGAATGTAAGTCATACCGCCATATTCTAATACTGGTAAGCTGATTTCATTAAGACGGTCGTCAGTCTTATAAATATATTTGAAATATTCACCAATAGTTTTAGAATTAATAATACTGTTGTTGCTAATAGACCGTATTGTTGACGTCATTTGTGAATTGACAGGAAGTTTGATAATCGGTGTTATCGTATCTAAAGGACAAACGGTTCTAAATGATGAAGTACTCTTTACGAGTCCACCAGTATGTTGAAGCGGTATAATATTTTGAGATTTGATCTCTTCTGTATAAACTTTTGGTATGACATGTTCGAATTGAAACGGATGTACAGGTATCAAATCATAATCTTCAGGTATTTCTCCTAAATAACCACTAAAGTCTGCTAAAGTTTTTACCTCAGAAGCTTCTAAATTATTATATAGAAAGCCTTTTTTAACGAATAACCAGTTTAATTTGAATGCATGATTATATTCAGGTGAATATTGCATAACTTCTTTGAAAGACAATCCTAACTTTGTCTTAGCACATGGGTGAATGTTATGCCCAGTAATCACATATTGCTCACTATGTAATAATGGATGGTCGCTTTTAGATGTATAAGAACAATGAATAAAACTAATTGCTTGGTTGATGAGGTGATTTTCAATTTCAACATGCAATTTGTGGTAATCGTAATGTTCGTCACTAAAATGATTAAGCCAGTCTATTAATTCAAGTGGATCTTGAACAAAGCGAGTTGTTGTATCATCTGTAATTTGTACGCGATGGTTCGCTTTATCATAAGTGACAAATATAGAATCGCTAATATATAAAGTTGTGATTGTTTTAAAGGATTCTACATGATGTATAGGAGGTGTTACTTCTTCATAAAAGCATGTTAATAATTTCTCGAATGTTGTATGAATGCTGTCTTGAATACATTGCTCGATATAGTGTTGTTCGTATTTATCTATATGTTGATATACCTCATTAGTCCAACTCATTTTATTTAGCCTCCATATATAACGGATTATTGATATTTGTATATTGGTAATCGTAACCTTCAACGAATATTCTCATTTTTAATAGTGATTTAATTTTAAAGGTTGGTTGTTCTAAAATATTGATGTCAGGCGCACTATTTACGTGATGATCAGCTATCATATTTCGAATGATTTGATAACCTTTTGTACTGTCATAACCATAAGTAGCCAACACTTGTATAAGTTGGAACAGGTGATTGTATAAGACTGCATGAGAAAATACTGATAACAAATCTTCAAATGAGTCAGTAATCAAGCCTGTTGAATCATCAATATCTATATTTCTTTCATATAATCTCACGCCACCAAAGTCTCTTATATAAATAGAAATAGGCATGCCATCTTTAATGACGACAGTGCTATTTTGCATATGTGCTTCTAAACTAATACCTTCTTCAAGCAATAATCTATAAGTAGCTTCTAATAAATTATGTGTATATTCTGTTAAGAATAATTGAGTTGCAGAATCGAATGACATGTCTTGTGTTTGCATAATTGTTTCAATACACTCAATGAGAATAGGTTTTCTCGTAACAAAGCTATCAGTAATCAGACTGCCACATACTAATTGATGACTGGCTTTCTGTTCAGGTATAAGGCTTCTTAACATAAAGCTACATTTATTAGCGTGTGATTGATTGATTGATGTTTAAATAACTGCCTGCTAAATCTTTTTGAATATAGCTATTATCATAACCATTTGAACGATAAATGCGTTCCACAACATCGCTAAGAATAATGCCATTACGGATAGAAGCGGGAGACACATTTCTTACTGCACTAGTCGCTTGTGCATTGACAGCAGTCTTAACGATGCAATTTAATTCTTGCGCTTCTAAAGTTCTAAATGATAATAATGGACTGCTTTCAACAGCTAAATCGTGTAATGGAATCATGAACTGTTGTTCGAAACATGTTTCAAACTGTGGTAACAGAAAATGCTTCAATTGCCATTCATGAATAAACAGTAATGCATAGTTTTCAAATTTAATGCCATGTTCTTTACAATATGTATTAATTTTCTTTTTAAAAGTCTCTAATGCAGGTGATTGATAGATATTGATTTCATCTATAAAATCTTTATTGCACAATAGAGAAATGACATTCACCGTTTGTCTAAATTCTGGTGAAAACTTAATAACATCATCAATAGAGAATCCTAATTTTGTCTTAGTCATTGGGTGAAAAGGATGTCCCTCAGTAACACTTTGTTCAAAAAAGACATCTGATATATTTTCTTGTTCAACAAACTCAAAAATATTTTGATAACGGTGACCATATTGTTGATGATCACGTTCGAATTGAATATAACTCAAAGTGAGGTTACGAATAGAATCTTGAATTTCGTGTACTAAGATTTCATCATCATAAATGACATCTTGATCAATATCTTCAAAACTTGATAATTGACCAATACGTCGCGTGATTTCGCGGTATGCTTTCTGATATAAAGTTGTTATGTCTTCTTCTGAAAAATTTTGAAAATATTGACGTATTTCTTGTATCTGTTCGTTATATACGATTTCCAAAAAGATCGACTTCCTTTTCAAATAATTTATATAATGAGAATCATTCTCAATTATAGGGGGTTTATAAGGTTTGTCAATGATAGAAAATAATAATAAATAATTATGATAAATTATATAAAACTATTATTTTAATACTTTAGTTAGTCTAAAAAGGTTGGATTTTAATATTGTAGAAAATATTGGATCTAGCTTCGGATCTGCATTGATCGCAACAGTTGTCGCAACAATATCTATCCACGGATTTCTAGTCCCAGCAATTGTATTTATATTATTACTTATATGTTGGGCAATGATTCCTCCTAAAAGTATGAAAGTATAAAAAGACCCCTAAGAGATGTTTCATATGAAACATCTCTTAGGGGTTATCTTATTATTTATCAGTTTTACGCTTTCTGAAGAACAATAAACTTCCTAACATTGCGAATAATGTTGCAGTTGTCGCTTCATTTGTATTTGTTGAATTGTCTTTATAATCTATTTCAGAATTCTATATCAATATCCTATTCCAACGCGTGATTGAATAAATACGTCGGACGATATTTGATCGTAAACGAAGTCTGCTGTGTCTGGGACAGATATTTTCACGGCATTCTCTGGTAAGTAGTCTCGTTCGACTCTGTATTGTCCGATTCTTTCGCCATCTGGTAAATAGGTTGGGCATATGATTGTCCAATCTAGCTCTGAATCTTTAAGCATTGTATAAACTTTATGATGTTCTTCTGCTGCACGTGTTGTGCGTCTTTTAGATTCGTTAGATTGATAGCGTAGTAAATTCTTGTCAGTTCGACTTTGTAATATGCCAGCAGTACCTATTGTGATGATACGTTTAATGCCTTGTTGTGACATTGTTTCAATAATTAATGGCATAGCTTCTGATAATGTAGTGGAGCCGTCTGTACTTAATGCACTTACAATAATGTCGTTACATTCAGCTGCTTTTTGAATATCATTTGGATTTAATACATTTCCTTCGGTTAGTCTCACAGATTGATGGTCGACGCATAATTTATTTTTATCGCGAACGAGTACGGTTACGTCATGACCGTCCGATAGTGCGTGTGTTAATACTTCTTGTCCAACTCTGCCTGTAGCACCTAAAATTAATATTTTCATTTGTATTACTCCTTTTATAAAAGTTCTTATTTTAATGATAGACAAATTCGGGTATATATACTAGACATCAAACTTTTGAAAAGGTGATTCTGTATGAAATTAAGTAAAATATTGAAATACGCTGGTATCATTTCAGCACCGTTAGTTGGTGGTAGACTAATCGGAAAATATGCTGTTCAAAACGCACGAAAGGACTATTCTAAAAATAAAAAACCACCATTCTCACTGATATGCTCCCTGTTAAGTAAACACTTAAATAGTGAAAACTTAGCAGGGAGTTTTATTATGACTAGAAATATTAAAATAGATATCAATACTTTATTAAAAGCTTTTGATTTATATGAACAAGGCTATAGCTTCTTAAACGTTATAAAAATGTTGTCATTGAATACAAATTGTAGATTATTAAGTGAAAAATACCAGAGGTATAAACTATATGGAGTTAATGGATTGTTACCTAAAACAAAAAATAACTCGTATCCGTCATCTTTTAAATTACAAATTATTAATGAGTATTTTGAAAA
>NZ_JAJNIE010000014.1:0-55588 GCF_022387115.1 Mammaliicoccus sp. F-M27
ATCTACTATTTAAGCCACTGATGTAATTAAGATAAGCTGCAAAATCTCCTATACGTTTCCTATCTTCGTTAAAATGATTGAACCATTCTATACTGCCATTTCTTCTTTCTATTAATCGTTTAATTATATTTAAGTTTGTGATAACTCTATTGTGAATAGATGTCCTTAAATTATCTTTATCCAACTTTTCTTCTCTAGAAAATGAAATCCATTTACTTCTTATTTCGGAATACTCAATACACGATAGGATGAAATCTTCACAACATTCCGCTTCTTCTTGATTATTTAAATCTATACTAGCTAAAAGCTTATTGTATATTTCTGTTGATTCAATAAAAGATAAGACGTTTTTATTTTCAATTATATCTTCATATTTCATTAGCATATTATCATTCTCCTTATTAATTTAATTTTTAATCGTAGCAGTCAAAATAGCATGATCCGGAAAACCTACTTCTTTCTTATAATCTACTCTATCTGTGAAATCCCAGTCATATTTAACGTTAGTTATTTCTGAATCCGATATTTTCTTTGTCACAATATGATCAAGCTTACACTGATTTTTCGGACTTGATTTCCACGAATACGATTCTACAGGTGTATGTAACTTAAAGCCCTTATCTCTCAACAAATCTTTTATTAAATAATAGTTATAATGTTCTCTTGGCAACCCTTTGTAAGTCTTATCTTCATCAAATTCATTATGCTTACCATTATTTAAATCTCCGAGTAATATGATTTCATTAGCGTTTTCTAACCCAGAAATATAATCAATCATCCTTTCTAATTGCATTCTACGATCTAGGAATTCTTGATTTGCTTCTTCTTGATTTGCATAACCTCCAATTTTTATACGTGTTCCTACTATATTCAATTTATTATTGATTTTTAAGTGTAATAGGTTCGGCAATGTTTCTATGTTATCAAAGTAATGTACTTCAATATCACTTGCGACTAATGTATGCTTAACTGCTATCAAAATTTGATTCGTATTTTTTTCGTATCTCGTTTTTTTTACACTGTATCCTGCGTGCATAAGTTTATTTATGAAATTTTCATGATTCTGCACATCACTATATTCCGTTAGTACAATGATATCTAAGTCCCTTTTTAATAACTCTTCTAAAACTAAATTAGGTATTACCGCATTTCTTGAACCTGATCTTTGATTGATATTCCAACATGCAATTTTCATATTTTTCCTCCTTTAATATAAGTAATACAGTATACAGTTTATATTAATGATTTAAAAAAATGATGAACTTAATCAACATTTTTTAAGTCCAGCAGCTCATTTTCTTTATTCGTAGTATATAAGTAAGTTCGATTATCATCTAATTGTCTTCTATTTAGAAATCCTTTGTTATACATCGTCAGTAATAATCTAGCTACATTTGGTGCTTGCCATTCTAAATATTGACCGACTTCTTTAGACGTCTTTTCGTTCTCAAAACAGAAGAAAATAACTCTAGTTTCTGATTTAGACAAATTATTATTTTTTAACAATTTTTCTAATAACGATAATTTATCCATTTTCAACCCCCTTAATATCATTTTAATAATGTGTTACCAACAATGTGTATTACATACTATGTTGTTGATACTTATAATAGACTACCTTTTTTTTAAAGTCAATAATTAGACATAAAAATATCCTGAACACTCGTTAAGGTGTTCAGGATTTATTTAAGGGGAGTTTAACTTTTTATTATTTTTCTAGCACTTAGCTTTCTATTTTTCATTAATCCCACAATTGTTTTAATCGTTCTTCTTATAAAACCACCAGCAAAGAAGGTGCTTAAGATTATATAACTTATTAACATAGTATTTAATAAAGTTTGGGCTTTACTTTCATTTACTTCAACATTTTTAAGTTCTGGTTGAATGATTGTGTTTCCTTCTAATGAATTTTCTAAAAGAACAAACATATTTGCAACACTATAGAACATGCTGCATATCAAAACTAAGCCTATTAAATATAATATAGCGCTTTTCAATTGTTTAGATACTATAATTCTTTTTTCAAACCTATGTTTAACGCTTTTTCTTAATCCTACTTTAGGTGGAACCTCTTTGATTAAATAATAGACAAACAAACATACTAAGCTTAAAACAATGGGTAGCCACAACAATGACATCATTTTATCACGATCCTTTTTCTATTTTATTTTCTAGTTTGTTATAAGAACGACTAATATACCAATACCGAAGTACAATAAACATTAGTGGCAGTAAAATTAAATAAAATTCATTTCTGATATTTTTATAATAATCTAGTATATCACCTGCGTTTACAGATAAACCTTTGACATAAAGAGGAACCAAACTCATACCAATCATATATCCTAATAAACAAAGTCCAAAATAGATCCAACCAACTAAAAATATAATATTCTTTTTATTAGATAATATCTTAAGTTTCGTTAAATTATACGTCACATCATCTTTTTCCATATACAATCCCACTTCCTTTAGATATATACCTTATAGTATATATCTTGTTTTTATTTGTAAATTATTTATATCTATAAAATATTTTTATAATCATATTTCTATAACTTTGCTATGCTTAAACTTGAATTTATTATTGAAACAAAACTCGTAACATAACTAACTTTATATAAGTTTTATAAGTCCCTGAGATACAAAAGAAAGATATCAGACCTTATTAAGATATCTTTCCTTCTATTTTATATTTTATATTTCAATACGGAATATACAGTTGGTTTCTCTTTCTTAATTTCATACAAGTTATTACAACACGTACATTTACTTAATGACATTGTTCCCATTTTTATCTTATCTGATAACAATCCATCATGCTGCTTACAGTAGGGACACTTTACATGTACTTTATCAAAATTGTTTTTGATAACAATAAACATGTTACTCACTTCCTTCACTTTCAAATTCCAGTTTTTCTAATACTTCAATTGTAGAATCATCAAAGTTAAATAATTTATACAGAAATTTTTCGCTTAATCCATGTTCTTTCATAACATTATCTATTAGATAGACGTCATCTTTCTAATACGTCTTTTAAATATGATAAATGATCGCCCTCATAATATTTATTTACGATACTACTTTGAAAAGGTGTTTTTACAAAGTTACTAGGGTATGTTTGTGTGATATCTACTATATTTTCAATAAAATTTTTTGACCCTTCAAACTGTGTTTCTTGATAGAAACCGATAATCATAAAATCTACATCATATACAGTGATTTCTCTCGAATTACATAACATATTTCTAAATATTTTAATCAACTTAATAGCAATATCATTCGCGTCTTCCATAATCACTTCACCCAGATCGTAAATTCTATTATGTTGCGTAATAAAACTCAATTTTTGATTTTCTATATTCTCAAAAATTTGTACGATTTTAGATTGAGTTATTATAAATTCCAGATAATCACGAACTTCTCTTGTTATATCCATTTTTTTAAGTTCAATTAAAAACTTGTACATTTCATATTCTGTAACATTCTTACCATGATGATTACTAATATCTATCAAAGTAATCAGAAAGCTATATAGTTCTTTAGCATGTTCATTATTTAATTTAAGGTTACCGTTCATAAATTCTTTGACTATCCTGTTTTCTTCAAAGTTCACAACATTTTTATACATATAATAGCCCGCCCTTTAAACGATTATATTAATCGATCATATCAAATTTTTGTTTGAATCTTTTCTTATTGTAAGTGATGTCTTCATTGTCGATTAATGTCGGCCAATCCTTTTCATATTCTGTGCCTATGACACTGATGTTATAACCTTCTTCTTTTTGCTGCACAAGGTATTTTTCCAACTTATCAATATCAATCACACCATCACGAGTTGCTATATTCAATTTAATTAAATCGTTAGTTGTCATGATTTTATTCTTTAGATATTTCATAAAGATTTCTCCTTTATATAATTTTTAAAGAATAAGGGGGATAGTCCCCCGTATTCTTAAAATAAATCTTTTGTATTGATACTAAGTTTTAACTCATCATTTTCGTTTAAGCTATAATATTCTTCTTGTGTAACAATAATGCTATCTAAAACTTGTATACCTAATATTTCACCACACAACGCTAATTTTTTGCTTGTATGCACATCTTCTGGGCTTCTAAAAGCATTTTGGCTAGGATGATTATGGACGAATATCACACTAGCTGAGTTATTTTCAATCGCTGCTTTGAAACAATCTCTAGGGTGAATAAGTGAAGAGTTTAAAGTTCCTATATGCACATTGTAGATAAATGTTACAAATGACTTAGTGTCTAACCCTAGCATTATAAATCTTTCTCTTGTGCTATTTCCTAGTCCTTCGATTGAATTAACAATTTTGGCAACATCTCTTGGTTCTAGAATTTGAACCTTTTCTTCTTTCGTTATCATGTACTCTTGCTTAAAATCTAACACCTTCATAATGTAGTTTTCGTTCATTTTTAAATCTCCTTTTTGTTTGGTTAACTACTTATCAGATTAGTAGTTGTTGACTTGTTAACCTCCTTTACTATAATTCAATTATACCATTTAACGCTCTTTTTGTAAACAATAACTTACAATATGTTTGTTATTGAATTTTAAAAAAACCAGAACATTATTTGCTCTGATTTAATAAATATTTTCTTGATTATCTATTAACATTTAGTTTTACAAAAGAGGGGAGATGTAAAAATATTTATCAAGGTTGATCATACAATCAACTCCATTTCACTAATCTGAAATTGTATTTTCTTTATCTCTTTTATCAATGTATAGTCCTGTTAAAGCGACCACTGCAATAAACCCTAGACCAATCCAAACCGTTTCAAATAGGTGTGTTTGAATCGTTAATATATAACCAATTGCAAGAAAGATAGTTATATGAATGAATCGCAATAACATATTAATTTTAAAGGTCTTCATATCTTTTGCTCTAGGTTTGTTTTCTAATGCTGTTAAAAAAAGGGTGATACAAGTAAAAGCTATGATAAACACTAGATAATAAGAATAGGTTTTGCCTGCTTCAACAATAACAATAGTCAGAAACAAGAAGGTTAGTATAAGTAAAACTCTTATTTTAGTCATATGCTTAATAATAAAATCCATTTTCTTTTCTCCTTCCATAAATAATATCGTTTCTTTATTCTGTATGGTTTTAATCGTCTGTATGTTGTCCCATTGGATAAGCTCACTATATACTTAAAAGAAGCGGACGACTTCGCCTGCTTCTACTGGGGGAGAATCATTTTCCAAACGATTATTTTACCTTTTTGATAATATGGTTTTAATTCTTTTTCATTTTGTACATCTTTGTATTTAGACAAATCTATAGCAATTTTATTGTCTAATTCCAGATAATATCTAAATTTAACCTTAGAACCCTTTTGGTAGTTTTTAAATTGGTTCTCTTTCACTTCAATCATTTTACTGCTATCTTCATTAGATTTTACTACTAAATAATAACGATTTGGGAATATTATCTTTTTGTCTTCTTTAACATCTGTAACTTTACCCTCTATTACTTTTGTATTTTTCTTGAAATCGGCTAAATTTGAATTTTTACCTACAGTAGTAAACTCGTTCGTAAAAAGAGTAAGAATAGCCCAAATCAGAAATGATGTAAATCCTATTATTAACACATACTTTATAACTTGAATTACAACTCCTTTTATTTTCATCTTACATACCTCCCTTTATATCAAAATTATTAAACCAATAAATATATTAACTCTAGCTTTATTTATAACGTGTATTCAGTATAACCATATACCTCATCATCTAAATTCCATAATATCCCCCTAACTATTTCAATATTCATAAGTACCATCTTTATAATTAATCGATACACCTTTTTGAGTATTAGATACCCAAACGTTTAAGTTAACGGTTTGACCGTTGTCATTAATAGAATAGGCTCTTACGTGTGTGCCACGTGGTAATAGTTCGTCATTGTTATAGACAGGGCGCACATCGTAATAAATTTTAGTTTCAGGGTGGTTATATATCGCATTTCTCACTTGCGTTTCAGGATAACCCATACCGCCACCTTCACTGGCTCTATTACTACCAACATTTTGCGCTCTTGTACCTAGTGTTAAATTGTGCGTTTCCATATCTCCACCCAATGACCATGCTAAAGAGTGAGATTTGTTATAGATATAACCTCTATAACCATCTAACTGTAATATTTGATTATTACTTTCATTGCCTTTCCATCTTTTTTCAAGTGGATCGTAAGTACCATCTTTAAATTCGCCTGCAAGTCTAACTGTTGAATCAAAAGAGGGGCGTTCTTGTGCTTTAGATGAATGACTATCCACTGCTTCCTTAGTCACAAGCGCTGTAACTCTTCCGCCACGCCCTAAATTGTCTAAATCTGAATAGTTAGCCCAAAATTTATCATTACCATTTTGGTTCAAGAGTTGCTGATCATAATCTGTGAGTGTTGTTTTATTGTCGTTCAATAAAGCGTAATTTTCTTCGTTAGTTTGAACTTTGATAAGCGCCTTATCTTCTTCACTTGTTTTTACTGTCGATTTTTTACTAAACGCTTTCGACTTTAATTCATTTAAACCTTTATCTATTTGATTATTAGCTTCTTGTTTAAGTTCTCTTTTAATATCCTTTTCCAAATCACACCCAGCTAATAGGGTACTTGTTAGGATTATTGCGAGTAACGTCTTGATGTACTTCATATTTTTCAACCTTTCTTATCAAATTGTGATTCTAACCAAAAATAAGTATTGCCACGTTTTTGATGATTTACAAAAGCCGGTTTAGGTACTACATCATAATGTTCATTTTCTAAAGCCCAGCGCACACCATGTCTACTTTTGCCAAGTATATCTCCGACTTCTTGCATACCTAAGATTTTTATAGGTTCTTGTCCTATATTAGTTAAGTCATTGTTTTTTAAATCAGAAACCGAGTAAACACCACTTGTTTCCGATACATAACAACCTAATTCTGTATTAATTGCTACATTCATACCATTAGATTTTGTGTATATAGTTTGATCGTGATTTAAAACCTCATTAATTTTTTTGAAATCCATATTAGTTCCTCCGTCTATAATTATGTTATAATAAATATACCTTTTTGTTTGGTTCAATAGATGATTCTGTTAACCAAATGTGCGATCACTTGTGTGGTCGCTTTTTTTATATCCACCATAACATAGTAGGGGAATAACAGAATCAAACTATAACACCTAACTTTTTAAATTCCTGATGTGCAGTAATCAATTTGATTGCTTCTTCTACTGAATATTTTTCATTTAGATATCCAATTAAATCCGAATTTTCATATAAACCAATTTCTTCATCACCCCAAAGGTTAACAATCTTTGAGAACATATACTTTTTGTTATGTGCTTCAAATATTTGCTCTAACATAGTAACCCTCCTTAGAATTTTATAACGCTTTGAACCAAATCAATTCTTCATAAGTGGTTTCATTCAAGTACTCTTCTAAATCTTCAACTGATTTAAATGGCTTTTTCTCAGTTATCCAATCTTTAGGGCTTTTTATTTCTTTATCTAATTCCAATGTTTGAACATTAAGTGTTACAAAAGAGAATTGACTTTCTTCATTTACGGTTTTCATATCTGAACCGATGAGTATAATTGATTTCTCATCTATATTTTTTGTAATTCCAGTGCCTTTTTCATTAACAAAATTATCAATCACATCTTGTAGTTTTTCGAGTGATTCTTGTGTATGATATTTAATCATTTAAACCACTCTCCTTTGAGATGAGTTCAAAATACCTAAAGCTCTAATTAAAACGATGTTGTACTTATCTTCTGTATCTGATTTACTCAGTTTGTCTATATATTCATTATTTTTATATAACCTTACTTTACAATCACCATTTGATATATCTTGTAATCTCAATTCATACAATTCGTTATCTTTTTCAAACTCTATAGCTTTAATAACAAAATCTGTATCTCTCATGATCTCAATACTTTTTAATAAGACAACAATTTCAGAAGGTTCATTATTTTCTATTGCAGCAACACCTTTTAAATAACCATTTTCGTATTGTCTGACTTTATCGTCTTTGTCTGTTTCTTGTAGTCTTAAATCATACAGGTTACCATTTGAAATAAACTCAATTGAATTAATCTTTTTATTCATTCTATTCATGATTATTACCTCCTATAGTGTTATAATAAGAGGTGGAATGTGTCCTCATTCCACCGGTTTTTAAGGTGATAACTTAGTTCACAAGCACTTTAAAAAACTTTCGATTTAGGCGTGCGTTTTTTCTAAAAACGTTACGTCTTTTTTTATTTTTGAAGCGGTATCGAGTAACACGTTTTCTATCTGCTCATTTACAGGTAGATCTAATAATCCTAGAAAAACACCATTTTCAAAAACGACAATACAGGTATAACCTTTACCAATGTTATGCTTAGTCAGTGTATAAATCTTACTGTTATATACAAACTTCAATGCCTGCGTATTCATCTTTTCACTCCTTCCTGTTTTTAACTACAAACATATTGTAACACATAAACAAACTTATTGTAAACTAATATTAACTATTTGTTGGTTAGAATATTAAAAAACTACCCATGTCTTTAACACAGGTAGATAAAAAGTAGCATTCAATTGTTCTTTTAGCTTGCTGGTCGATTATACATCACCATATGATACGATTTTAAACGACTTATCTTTATGATCATACGCTAATTCATATTGCGATTTAATCGGGTTATTCGATTTATCTTTTTTAACTAGTTCAATATATATCTTTGAACCGTCTTTTTTATAGCTTGTGTATGTCGGCATAGTGTACTTAGATTTATTTTTACTGTCTACCATAGATTTAATATGATTAGACAAACTAGAATTAGGCTCAAAATACTTTTCTACATGCTTAAACTCAACTTCTTTATAGGCTTTATTTAAATCTTTGGTATAGTCGTCCATAAATGCCTTAGCTTCACTTTCTATTTCTCTATCTTTTTTAACCATTTCGTCTATCTTCGTTGTATCAAATTCTAACGTTATATTTTGATTATTGATATCTTTATTTTCTTTAACTTTAACCGTATTAGACTTTAAAGTTTTACCTTTATATTTACCCTCAGCATATACAGAAATAGATCTGTTAGAAGGGTATGGGCCATATACCCGTTTTTCATCATACTTTGTCTGAACACCATTCACATAAACTTTTAAATCTTTTAATTGTTCATCATTATCTAAACTTACTTGAAAACTAGATTCTTTAAAGTTTTCTGTTGCGACAACTTTATTCTTCGCGTTTCTTAAATCTGTCTTTATATTTATTTTACCTTCTTGTTCTCCTTTAACTAAAGAAGGGGATTCATAGCTTTTAATAGCTGACAGATTATATTCACCTACAAAGAAGCGGCCAAATTTAGTATAACTTTTCGGATCAGTCACAACCGTTTGTTCTTTACCGTCAAAGTCTTTGAAACGATATGTCATTGATGTATCTTGTGGCTTTAGGTAAACATTATATGAATAAGGTTTAAAACTTATCCTATCTAATATCAACATGTGGCTACCATTTTTCTTTACTTCAATAATCGTATTATTTTGATTATCGGTAATTGTCCCATAAATCGAGTTCTTAGTTTTATCATCTTTAATATTTTGTTTAATCTGAGACATTTCTTTTTGAAACTTTCTAATGTTATTCGTTTTGTACATATAAGTCACAAAGGCTTTAGCTTCTTCTTCTGATACAGATAAAGAAGCGGTCGATAACTTATGGGATAAGGTATCATAATCTTTTTCGTCCATAGCTTTTTCAAATGATTCCAATTGCGCGACACCGTTATTATTAAAAATAACTATAAGACTAATGATACTAATTAAAATAATTGTGACTATAACACTTGATACTAGGTATATAACTTTTTTCTTTTTCATACGCCTTCCTTCATTCCTTTTACATTCTTTTTTAAAATTAAAGCACCTCAATTTAAGAGGTGCTTAACGTTTTAATTTAGTTGTGATTTCCTGCTGACTTTAAATCCAAATCGTTTTTTAATTAAAGGATATGTTTTTATATCCCCAGCAATCATTCTGTCATTTTCTTGAACAATAATTTCTAAAAAGTAACTATAAAACGATTCTGTTAGATTGAGCTGTTTTTTCTTAATAGGATACGCTCTATCATAACCACGTTTCGTTACGATAACATCTTTATCAATTAGTAACTTGTATATCTCAACTACTTTAGAACCTTTTTTATCATATATTGCTTTAATAAATTGAGATTCTAAGGCGTTCTTCTTTTGTTTCCTTAATCTTATAATGCCAGCCGAAAGCTGAACAATACTATAAAAAATTAATAAGAAACTTGGATAAACAAACACGTATAAGAACATAGTTTTAAATGTGGAAAGTGTTGTCATAAATACCTTAATTGCTTCTTCATCATTCGTTAAATTATCTGGATTACTGATCGTTATATTGTTATATGCAGCAAAGAAACATGAAAACAATATTACAGATATAACCAATATAACACCTCTCCTAAAAACTTCTATACTAGATATCCATTCTAATCCTTTAGACCAATCTGTTTTTCTATACAGAATATATAAAACTATTAAAGGTACTAATATAGAAATGAATACTAGTAGACTAAATACTAGCTGAAATGCAGTTAGTGAAGTCATCGAATTACCTCCGTTTATTTAATTTTGTAATTACTTATATTATAACTTTTTATACTTGTTTAGTAAATAATATTATAAGAAGCCATAAAAAAAGAGCTAAGTTTATTATGCTTTTTAGCTCAATTCTACTCTTCTAATGTTTTTTCAATTTCCATTCTCAGTTCTGCATTTCTAACTAAATCCTTAAAATCTACATCATAGTATTTTGCTAAATTTAATATGACCATCAATCCTGTAGTTTTCTTATCTGCTCTTTCGATTGTTCCAAGATAGGGTACTGAAATATCTACATCATTCGATACATCAGCTAACGTCAATTTTTTATCTTTTCGAATTAATCTCAATTCATAGCATATATATTTATATATCTCCATACTCTCACTATAATTTTTCATTGATCATTACCCCCTCAGACCGATAATTATTACCTTAATTATACACTGTGGCAAGAAAACGACAAGAAAGTTAAATTCAGAATTGTGATTTTTATTCTATTTGCATAAAAATCTTACTAATACAATTGAACTATGTTATACTTAACTCAATAAATTTTCCGAAATTTACAATCTAAAAAATTCCATAAAAAAAGAACTCAACTATTGGCGTAGTTGAGCTCGAATCGAAGTTCAAAAGAGTAAAACTTCCGAAATTCTAAAGAGTAAAATTCAATTCAAAAGAAAATTTCTCATTGTTCAAAAGAAAAACTTTTCTTTTAGGTTTTTTATTATGTATAACTATTATAACGTCATTTGTACACAATGGCAACCTAAAGTATCTATTATTAGCTACTCTTTGCATACTATAAACAGGTATAAATTACTCTTTTTGACCCTCGATTCTAATGGAAATTAGGAAAGAGGTTTTTTACTATGTCAAAAGAAAACGCATACAGTCAATCAAAGAATTATGCCCTAATAAAATTAGATACATACGCGAATTTTAATTCTGTTCATGAAATGGACGAAACTGTTAAAAAGTACAATAAGAAACTCACAAAACCACTTTATGAAACTTTAAACTTATTAAAACAATACAGTTGTAAAGTTGTAGGTGTGAGTCATCTTAAAATATCCACAATGGCTAACAAGTTAGATAAATCCATTTCTACAATAAAACGTCACCTTAAATATTTAAAAGAAAATGGTTATATTACTGTAGTCAATACATTACGTGAGAAAAAGGGTGGTAAAGGGGCTAATGCCTATATCATCAATACGTTTGTGCAGCGTTCTAAAATTTTAAGTGAGCTATCGCAAATGAACCATCGTAAACAACAAAAAAGTAGTGGCAAAACCCAGTCACAACGTGCTTTCGACCTTATTGCTGCTCGAAAAGAAACTATAAAATCTTTAAATCTATTAAAAACCTTTATAGGTACTAGAAAGGTTAAGTGGGCTAGTAAATTTAAACGTATAAAAAATATTAAAAACTTCCGTACATGTCCTGAAGGTGTACCAGATCATGTTTATTCAAGTTACAGTCCTTTCTTTACTGATAAACAGATTGAGGTCCTTTATGATATATCTTTAAACAAACTTGTACCTTTTGAGTTTCCTAGAGAATACGATGACCAAATCATTGATAAAGCATTCAGAACATTACTGCTAAAACTTAAAAAAGAATACAACGGTATGGGTGAAAAAGTGAAAAACATGTTTAGTTATTTTGCAGGTGTCATATGTCGTCAAGCCAATGAGTTCAAAGATTCAATCCAGTTTAGTAATTTTAAGGAAAATGGTGTTATGTTAAACGATAGCCTTATAGAAATCGGACCAGTACCAGATTGGTTAAAAAACAGAAATGACAATCAAGATAATAATGACAGTCAAAATAATGTGGAATACGATCCAGATTTCGAAAGAGAAAAACAAGAAGTAATGCGTGAAGTGGAATTATTCTGCTCACAAAATACATAAAACAGGTGGGATATGATGAAAAGCTGGTTTTCTAAAAAGAAAGTGAAAGATAAAAATCAACATTTAGAATCACCGTATATATATCCTAATAATAAAGGGTTGAAAGATGTTTTAGACTATATAGAACATGACCAAAGTATAAAAGAAAAACAATTAAATCAGATATTGAACTATGCTGAGGACTTGATAAAATTATCCGCTTCAGAAGAATGTGAAGAAGCGGAAACACAACCCATATTTAGTTATATCAAAATCTTTACCGACTATATTCAAACTAAAAATGCGATTCATACTTTATCAAATTCTGAATTCATACCTATAGGCAATGGCAGTATTAATTTAAGAGATTCATATCATCATACAATTAACAATATATTTATGGACTTATTAGGTGAAGGTGAACATCATTTAAGAAAATTCAAAAATAGGTATACCGTACAAAATGGTAAACACCCTATTGTCACTGAAATATGGAATCCCGATAGAATAACTAATAACATTGCGACAATTGGTAAGGGCATTAAGTATGCAAAAAGTGATAATAATACTTTTGAGCATTTCGAATTTAATCACAGCGGTACTTATATCTATCCTTTAGGTATTGTACATGTAGATAATGGAAATCATTCAATCAATGCTGGCATGCTTAAAAGTGAAGGGCATTTTTATATTGATGACATCATAGATATATCAAGAAAGTATGATCAATATTATTTTGATGGAACTAATCTTGTTGATGTAAATAGTAATAAGAAACGTTTTATATTCTTTGAATTAGGTGTTATCTATGAAATTGGACGTTTATTGTTACGTGACAACACAGCTTTTTCAGATGAAATAAAAAATACAATTAAAGAAAAAGAATATTAAAACGTTTGAATATCAATTTAGATATTGCTATGTTTGATATAAATTAACAAAACAAAAGGGGAGATTTCACTATGGCCGAAAAGAGTTCAAAACAGCGTGCTGCGGAAAATTATAAACAAAAGAGAGAATTATCAGCAAGAGCATTTGAAGAGTTCATAGGTTCTAGGGTTCGTATTGTATTTGTTGATTCTAAAGTGATCGAAGCAATTGTGCTAAAGCAATACACATATGAAATTATTGTCGATAAGTTCAATAAAGATAAAACAGAAACTAATAAAGCTTTAATTTCAAAACATAGTATACGCTATATGGAAGAACTATAGCATAAAGCTATATATATATTATTATTTCTAAAAAGCTCAACACGTTCTGAAAACATGTTGAGCTTCTACTATTGGTTATTTAATTGGAACTCTATCAATTTATCTGTGGCTTGTAAATAATAAATAGGTATAGGTTCATGTGACTGTGAAATTATATTATTCATCATAAATGACCCGTAAACAGGAAGATTTTCAGCACCAGTCTTTCCAATTACGGTATTTGATTCTACCCCTGTATTAACCCGTAGCGCTATTTTATTGACGACATTATTTCTTAACCGACCATCTAATCTATGATCTGTCTGTTCGTTATAAGGTTTTGTTACGTAAGTAAAGATAACAACTATACCAGCAGCGCGACATTTTTGTAATAACTTTATTAATAAGTTATCATTTTCCTCGCTACCTTTGTAACCATCAATAATTAAAAACTTCTTACTTAACTTTTCTTCACTTGATACTTTCTCATTAAATGATTGTAAATCTTTTGCTTTTACCTTTTTAAATAGTCTATATCTATTCGACATTTCTGAAGCATAAGCGCGTAGTATATCATCTTGGCTTTCATTCAAATAATTTATATATTCTACTGAGTTGAATACTTTATAATTTTCCTGATACTCACTCAAAATATCAATTTCCGTTCTATAATCAGCATGTTTTTTTATTATATTAAGTATTAACAACTTCACTAATTCTGTTTTACCTGAACCTATCGCCCCGCCAATCAAGAGTGACCCATATCTAAATAAGTCAGTAATAATGGGTTTATAAGAATTAGTTGTATCTGATAGGACTTGTTTAATAGATAGTTCACTTTGTGTTTCGTATATATTCTGTTGCTTGTTTATAAAATCAGTAGCACTATCTCCACTATTGTCCGTTTTAACCCAGCCTAAAAAGATATTTTCTTTATGATTTTCACTATTAGGCACATCGATATTTAATTCATTCTTTTTCTGGCCATAAAGTTCATTGTAATTGTAATCTATAATATCTTTCATAAATGCTAAGCCGGTACTATAACCATGTTCTTTCGCATACTGATTGAATTGTCTTAATTTTGCCTGATTTACTGAATATGTTGCTTTATGATTTTTATCTTTAGGGTCATTGGCCAAGTGGTCGTATTCTCCTGATAAAGCACTATTGATAAATACTTCTATCATTTGATTATCTGTACCTTCGTATTTCTTCGTTACTTTAAAAGCGCTAAGTTTACCAACGTATTGTGTTGGTAATTTAAGTGTTGTCATTCTACCTCTTTTAAACACCATAGAATCCCTCCTTAAACAAAGCTTAGCAAACATAAAAATAATTATCAACTTTTTTTGTTGATAATTTCAAGTTTTTCATTCCGGTTTTTATAAACAAGTACAATATATATTCGTATATATACACGTGACTATATTTAGTATATATAGTTATCTATATATGTATCTATATATAGTATATATTTACTTTATCTTTGTTACTAAAAAGTATAACTAAATCGATATTTTTAATTGTGTTTACTGTGTTAAATCAATATAATGTCATTAGTACTTTAAAATATTTAACGGAAAGGATGATTAAATTGGCAAGTTGGAAATCACTATATATACACGATCAGTTTATTGAAGTGAATACGGGTAAAGCCATATTAGTAAAGTTGCCAAAGTTAATTGATTCAATTGAATGGGGGATATGGATACCTAACAAATTAGTGAGAAACCCAATAGAAAAGTATAGAAAACAATTAATGTATCCAGAAGACTTTAAATTTAACGCAACACCCTTAGACTTACAGAATGACGAAAGAAGAGTACTTACTGAACAAGAGGTGTTAAATCAATTTAATAGTGTTGATATGACAGAAATAGATTTAGAATTGGATTTAAATTTTTACATTGAGAAGTCAAAACTTACAATCGAGTCATTTAGAAGTTACTTAAGTGAGATACAATCATTAAACGGGTGTCCTGAAACCATACATAAGCTTATAGAAGCGGTTGATATAGAAGACATCGACGTATCCTTAAGAAATATAGAATTAGCAAAGCATGAATGGTTTAAATCATAAAACATGAAAAAACAGGGAACACTACTCATAAGCGAATGGTGTTTCCTGTTTTTTTATACATTATAATTATCAGGTTGTAGATGTTTTCGTAAATGCTTTTTTAGGTTTTTGAAGTTGTTAAGGTATTTACATTCTCGTGGTGAAACACCAAATAAGAAGTGAGGTGTATTAATCTGAACGGTGTATTTGTCTAAATAACTAACTTCTATAAACCTTTCTCTAGCGCTGGCAGACGTTAAAATTCTACCACTTTTACTATAAGCACTATCTTTTGCAATACCCATTAATCTATCTGCGTGTTTTAAAATAGCATGTGTTTCTCTTACAAAGTCTTTTACGGGTATGCCGCTTCTCATTCTTTCATTCAATATATTATCGATATTTCTTTTATACATGAAATGTTCGAACACGTAATCATCTATAGATTTTTTGTCGTCTTGTAAATGCTTTGAATATCGTTTTGTATTAGCAGGTATTGATTTAAACAATTTACCCATTGGATTTACGATCATACTAATCCCAAATAGACCCGTTGTTTTATCTAATTTTAAAAATGACTTAACAACAAAAGGTACAAGTATAAGTAATAAGATATATGCTAATGCTATATTGAGTAAGATTGTGTAATCATAAGATACACTACCGTTATTTATAAGAATGAATGACGAAAACTGGTAGCCTGTGTATAGAATGAAAATGGTTAATAAAATAATATTCGTTACTTTATAGGTAAAAGGATTTGCTTGTTTCATTCTTAGCACCCCTTAGATTATATATTTAGTAATTTTATTGTAACATTTTAATTTTCTTTTGTGGTAAATTGTGCATTTATATTATTAAATAGATTATGTATTGTAAATGAATTTTCGGTCAAATTAGTCGACTATTGATAGAATTGAAAACGGGGATGTTAACCCTTCTTTTGGATTAATGGATGAAATTGCTCACTTAGCTGATCGTGAATTAACTGTAACTAAAGTTTAGAACACTTAATATATCTTTCTATAATTAATAAGCTTAACGTTGCTTGATTCATCAACGTTAAGCTTATGTTGTCTATAGTAAATGAATCGAATCTTAACAAAAGATACGTTAGAGAAGTTGAAAGTTAAGATGACTCTCATACCATGACATATTTAATAGTATATATATAAAGTGAAGCGACAAAGCCTGCCATTAAAAGAACACCCAATCTATGACAATAGATTGGGGCTTGGTGACTAGTGAATCTAATATTTGTTAATCATATAATTACAAATCGGCTACGTTATAGACTAGGATAAATTATAGTCTATAATTCCAAATAAAAAACCTTAACATTTCTATTAAGTAATGTTAAGGTTTTTTCCTTACATATTGACATAACTATTAAATTTAATTCATTAATTCTATCTTAATACATTATAAGGTGTAGAACCTGATTTGGGTTCTATAGGTCTAAAATACTTTACTTTATCTACTTCAATAATTTCAGCTAACCCAACGCTTTCTAATTCTTTAATACTGTTTCTAGCGTCTTTTTCCGTAAAACCCATATTTTTCATATTTTTGATTTCATCTTCTAGTACAAAATACTGTATACCATTTTTCTTTAACATTTTAGGTTTTTTAGTCATTATTACCCGCCCTTTTGTTTTTATTTAATCATATATATATTTCAGTTTAACAATTTTAATCGTTGTTTTGAAATACATTGAGAGAAATATTTTTAATAGCGCTTGATAATCAAGCGCTATTAAACTTTAAGACGTAAGAAGCAGCAAAATAAGTTTCAACAATTTTATCTTAATACATTATAAGGTGTTAACCTTCTTTTGGATTAATAGATGAAATTGCTCATTTAGCTGATCGAGAATTAACTTTAACTAAAGTTTATCCCAGTCAATATCATCTATATTTGTATAACCACTCTTATCTTGTTCTCTTTCTCTTACTTTGTTCATTGTTGTTTCTTGCATACTTATCTCACAACTTCCTCCACTACCATATCTATTAGGTTTTTTATTACCTGTTTTTACTAGAAGAAATAAGATGAATAGTGATATTAAACCAGCGGCAACTACCCCAAATGTTGAAGCTACAAAAGTTGTTCCCAATATAGAAAAATCCTCGAAGTTTATAGATGCAAATATGACGCTTAAAACAAAGAAAATCATAGCAGCTTTAGTAATGAATCCACTTATATGATAGAGGATTGCAAACAGCATAGAGCGATTAGAGTCATGTAATCGACGTGTCATAACGGTGAAACTAGGAATAAGCGTTACAAGAGCAAACAAACTTCCTAAAGTACCAACTGAAAAAATACTCAGTAAAGATGTGATAACTAAATTAATCCAATATGGATGCCAAAATTCTGAACGCGTAGATCTACCACTGATATCTAAAGCACGCCTCCAATAATTAGCATAACTCACGATAATCTGATTTGATGACTTGTTCATATATCCTCCTTATAGACCTTGTATTTGTTTATACTACTCAAATTAATGATAGATATATTTATAAGGAATGTAAATAATCAATATATAGATACAAAAATTAAAGATTTAGTCGCCTGTGCTGCTGCACAAACGACTAAATCTTTTTATACTATTAAATCCGTTCACTAAATACCTAAAATTACAGAGTACTAAAACTACAGATATTTATTTTGTTAACAATAAATATTAAATGATAGTGATTTTTCATCATGATGTAAATAACTAAAAAAGCCATCAGCATGAAGACGCTGACGACTAACTTTCGTTAAATTATTGAAGCGGATATCATCAGATAGGGATAATTAAACATAATAATTGATTTAATTATTGCATACATTGCAGATTAGTCTTTATTGTTATCGGGGTAATCTAAATTATACTTAACCATAGCATTATTAATTAGAGTATCAATCTCAATTCCATAGTAAGCTGCTATTTTAATTATATATTGTATTGAGGTTTTAAGGCCATGTCCGTTTTCTATACGATTTAAGTTTGACACACTTATATCTAGAGCTGAAGAAACTTCTTTTAAAGTTAAGTTCTGGATTTTCCTTTGATTCTTCAATTCTATAAGAATATATTTAGATATTAAATCCAATTCTTCATTTTTTATTATTTTGTATTTGGACATAATTTTACACCCTCTTTTTCTAAATTATAACCTTATTTCCTATTCTAAGGTTAATTATCACTTTATTTATAATTTGTTTAGTGTTAATATTATTTTAAAGATATCGAAAAGTTATTAGATGATATTATTTTATAACATTATATCACATAAAAATACCGTAACTGCGACAACAGCTACGGTGCAAAAATAGAATCTTGGGAGTTTCCAAATCAACCCGTCCCAAATTCACCTTATATTGTATTCATTTATATACTTAGTATATAACCTTTTACTTAGTCTTGCAAGACATTAAGTGCTTAATATAGCTAATTCTATTTTACATTAAAGGGTACATTATAGGGTGTAACTTTGGAACTCTCTTGATTCTATAAATAAATAGAAAAGGGAGTTTTTTATATGTCTAAAGAAAACGCATACAGTACAACAAATAACTATAAAACAAGAACATGTCATGAAAATGATATCAACACAATCGAATCTTATAAATTACACAAATTTCTTTTTGCTGTAAAGAAATACACATCAACTAGTATCAAAGCTAAACTTTCTTACATGTTTTATATTAATGATTTCTCAAAAATTCATCAAAGTGAAAGTAGCTCAAAATTTACTGATGAAAACAATAAAAAATATGTTGTTTTCACGAATAAAAAGTTAAGTGAATTATTAAATTGCAGCCTTTCGTCAATCAAACGTGCAAAACAAGAATTAATTGATGTTGGCTTAATTGAAGTTGTTAAGACAAAAGGTAGAAAAGAAAGTAAAATCTACCCTCTTAAACCTGAAATTAGTAACGGATCATTAACTTATATTAATAAAAACAACGAAAGAAAATTGACATATTATGCTATGCCAAAATTCTTATTTAATAATGACTTCTATAAATCTTTAGAATTAGAAACTAAATTATTATATCCAATTTTAAAAGATAGATATATGAGTACATTAATCAAAGCAGATACTAAAAAACCATGTGATTTCAAAGATGAAAGAGGTCGTATTTACTGTATTTATACGAATGCAGAATTAGAATCACTTCTTAACATTTCTGAACCTAGAATCATTAAATCTAAAAAGCAATTAATAGTATTTGGATTACTTAAACAAGTATCTATTGAAATGAAAGGTACAAACAAACTATATGTTTATACACCACTAAACTATGAACAAATGACAGTTGAAGATATCCAAGAAGAACTAACAAATGAGAAGAAAAAATATGTATTGAGACCACCTGAAAAAGCTATGAGGGTTCATAAATATATTAGATTAGGGTTCAAAAAAGAAGAGGATGAGGGTTCAAATATTAAGGATAATGATACTGGTTTTAGTGATACCCCTTATAAAGATACTAATAATGATATGTATGATATGTATGATATATATAGTGAAGAAGCAGAAGATAAAAACCATTCAAATCAATCAAATCAATCAAATCATTTATTAAACAATCAAGAATTAGAATTACAAAAAGATGAAAAAGAATATCTATTACAAAATTATCCTGAATATCTAAAAACTCACTTAATAAATTATGCACCTGAAGAAATTAAAATAATTAAAAGTATATTAAACAAAGGTAAAAAGAGTTTTAATACTAATTATGACAGATCATATACGTTTGAGGATATAGAGTATGAATTAGTGGCTATGTTAAGAAGAATTAGACTTAAATTAAAGAAAAATCAAGAGACTGTTAACGAAGCTCAAGGGTTAATTATGAGTTCTCTGATCTATGAATTTAAACAATACGATAAAGAAATTACGCTTCAAGAATTAGAAGACTTTTTAGAACCTGTCACAGATAATAAAACAGAATCTTTTGAGGAATTTTTAATTAATCATAAAGAAAAATATTTTAATTATTTGTTAGATAGACAACAAGAAGTATTAGTTACGAACGATCAATATAGATTGTCAGATAATAAATACCTACCTGATTTTCAAACTAATAATAGTTTAGAAGGTCTATTTGATTCTGCTACAGGAACGCAGGGCATGTCTTTTGAAAAATATATTCAGAAGCAACGAGAAAGTTATGTCTTTGATGATATGTAAAGAGTATCAACAAACTAAAGATGAATTTAATGTACTAGGAGTGTACTAATTAATTCTATTTGTCTATTAGTGACAAACCCAGTACCAGCATGGTTAAATCATTCAAATCAAGAAAGTTTTACTATGGACAATGAAGTACAATTTGAAGAAAGAAAGAGAAATTTACAAAAAGAAGTAGAAAAATTCTGTGAGATTTAATTTCTTGTACGATTGTGGACTACAGTGTGATAGTCTAGTTGTGTATTGTAAAAACTTATATAGATATATATTCATGTCGTTGTATATTAATATTTAATTATTAAACCTTTTTATAATTTATAAGTTATGATACCATGAGTGTAAATATACAATTAGGTTTTTTGAAATAACAACTAGACAAAGGGTGGATGTAATGAACAATAAATCTAAAAGACTAGGAATGTTCTTAGTTTTAATTTTGTTAAGTGTGACACTCGTTGCTTGTGGATCTGCCAAAAGTAAAGCGCAAGGTACTTGGAATGTTAAAGGCGATGAAAATGCACAAATAGAAATAAAAGATGACTCAGTAGAACTCGTGTATTTAGGATTAAGTACAAAAGGTAAAATTGTAGAAGATGATAAAGACCACTTTGTAATTAATCTTGAAGGCGAAAAGTACGAAGGAGAATTTCGTGACGGTAAACTATTCATTGAAGATGATGAATTAGAAAAAGTAGAATAACAATAAACAATGAGGATGATCTATATGAAAAAAAATAAAAAGAGAAGCGGTCTTCTAGTAATTATATTATTACTAAGTATTACACTTGCTGCATGTGGCAGTATTAAAGATGATGTGCAAGGTAAATGGGAATCAGTGGATCATGAAAATTTAATTCTAAATATTAAGGATGACAAAGTTGTAGGAACATACACAGAAAAAGTAGAAGGTACTACTAATAAAAAAATTATTAAAGGTAAACTTTTAGACGAAAAAGATAATTATATTGAAATTAAAATGGAAGGTATTACTAAGAAAGGTAAGTTAGTACCTAATGATAATAAATTAATGTTTGATGAATTAGAATTCAAAAAAGTTGATTAATAAAAAAGGTGACTTATATGATTAAGATAAAAAGTCTATTTCTAGTAATTATATTATTACTAAGTATTACACTTGCTGCATGTGGCAGTATTAAAGATGATGTGCAAGGTAAATGGGAATCAGATGAATATAAGGGTATGATCTTAAAAATAAAAGATGATAAATTAAAATTGACTTATACAAAAAATGATGAAGGCGTAAAAAACACAAAAGAGATGACTGGAAAGCTACTTGATGAAAAAGATAAGTATATAGTTTATGAAATAAAGGGACTTGAAGGGAAAGGTAAAATAAAAGTTAAAGATGATGTGTTAATGTTAGACGAGAAAAAATTCGAAAAAGTTGATTAGTAATAAAAAAAGCTGCGCTATATTGTGCAGCTTTTTCTATGAATAAAAACCTAATAACAAATATCTAATATGATATCATTTTAGATATTTTAAATATGTATTATAAATTTAGTGTTTATATACTAAAACGCTTATTTATGTACGTTATATTGATAATTTTACCCTAAAATGTTATAATATTAAGTATATTATATAATATTTATTAAAGGAATGATGCTTATGGCGAGAACGCTTGAAGAAGATATTCGTTTATTAGAATCGAAAATTGATGATCTAATTGTTGAAGCGAAAAAACATACGATTTCAGACCTTGTGGGTGACAGATTGCGTATATCTACAGTTTGTAACGTAATACAACGAAGAAATGACATTTTATCTATTAATACATCTACACTATTTTTGTTGGCTAAAAAAGTTGATACATTAAGTGATAAAACTGAATCTTACTTTTTAACAATTCATTACTTTATTGAACAATTTATTGAAAAACATATTAATGTGGTAAATGTAACTGCGTTGGTCAATATTGGTCTGGCCAAAAAATCCTTAGATAAAATGTTTGATATTAAAGTGCAAAATCCATTCCGACTGAATACTATGGTTAGATACGCAAAAATTGTAGCTGAGCAACAGGAGGTTTGGGGTGATTTAGAAGATGTTTAAAAAAACCAAAAAACTATTTTCCAGAAATAAAGAACATAAAAATGAGAAGAAAATGATAGGTGGTATTTTAGGAGATAAATCAAAAAATACTTATAAGGGCATAAGAGTGACACTTGTCTTTATATTATGCATAGGTTTGATTATCAGTGGTTTAATTCTTGGTGTTAAGAGTCATGGAAATATGGTTTATACATTGAATAATCAAACGACTCCTATAGGTACAAAGTTAACTTTCACCAAATCTAATGTCCCGCTTGTTTTAAAAGAGGTATGGACTGATAAAGACCGAAAAGTATTGGTAGCAAAGTTTAAATATGACAATTCAGCTAGAAATACATTATCACTAGATGGACGTAATTATAAAATTACGATGATTAATACTTCAGGTAAGTTCCAAAAAGACTTAGAAGTTAGATATGGTGTTTTAGGTACTGGCGGAGACGGTTATCTGTTCTTAAAAGGCGATTTAAAAGAGAAAGCTTACAGAATGGTTATGGTAAATAAGTTTGATTATGAAAAGGTAGACGATCCAAGTAAAATTGATAGCGCAAGTTCTTCTAGTGATTTAGATGATGATGAGATAGATAGAGCATTGGCAGAAACAGAGGTCAGTGATCCGGATGATAAAGGTTCGGTTTTAAGTAAAATCGGAGGGAAACAATCATTTAAATACGATAATATCGACTTTAATTTAAATGCATATGGAGAAGGTACAAAATATGATAAAAAACATAGCTTTTTAAAAGAAGATGGATCTATTGATTACAAAACAGCTTTAGAAAGAACGTCAGTTGATGAACAAGTCAATAGAATCGATAAAAAAATCAAGAACTACAAAGACAATATAAAAAATGCTGAAACAGGTATTGAAGAAAGTGAATATCGTTTGAAGCGTAACAAAAAAGATAAAGCTGCAAAAACAAAAATTGAAGAACATAAGGAGAAAATCCAAGAGTTCCAAGAATTAATTAAAAAAGAAGAGTATAAGAAAGAAAAATACTTAAACAGAGAGTTTAATGAAAAAGACTTTGGAGATATGCAAACTGAACTAAACTTCCAAAAAGTTAAGTGATTTAAAGGAGGAAGCTTATGGAATCATTTGTGGAAAATCAAACATTATTCAATGAAATGAACAAAGAATTTGGTATGGCACTTCGTTATCTGAAACCTAGTGATTCAGATATTATCGGTAGAGAACAAGAAATGAAAAATATTCAATATGGTTTAAATCTTGATGACACACCCGTCGTTATGATAATTGGACCAGCAGGTTCAGGTAAAACAAGAGCGGTTGAAGAATACGCAAGGAGAGAAAGCTTAGGATTAAGAGATATACATGTTATTACATTAGATATTGGCATGCTAGGTTCCGGAGAAACGTTAAAAATCCGTTTAAGTAAGTTAATACCTCGATTAAAACAATATGAAGAAGACTTACAAAAATATTCTATGTATGCAAGAGTTATTTTGTTTATAGATGAAGCACATACGATTATAAGCACCTTCGGAGAAAATTCTAAAGAAGGTGGAGATATACTTAAACCTTATTTAGCGCGTGCAGGTGACTATATTGGCATGATTTTTGCAACCACTAACGAAGAATATATTGATTATTTCTCAAATGATATAGCTATGGATAGACGTTTTGAGAAGGTATGGTTTGAAGAAATGTCAGAAGACGAAACAGTTCAGATATTAAGACAATGGCTAGACAGTCGAGAAAGAACAAAATATACAGTTGGTGTAGATGATAGACTTTTGAAAGCTATTATCGAAGAAAACAAGAAGCACAATACGGATTTATATGAACCCGACAAATCTTTAAAAATTTTACAGAGAATGCATTCAGTCTCAAAAACAGATGAAGTCCCTATAGATCATGATTTGATGGAACAAGTCTTTAAAGCGACTAGAAATTTATCGCTCACTCATGACTTAGAAAGTAAAGAAATTACAGACTACTGTAAGTCACGAGTTAAAGGGCAACCATTAGCTTTGCATGTGTTAGGTTCTAGAATGAGACGTTTAAAATACTTTGGCCAAGAACGATTTAGGGTTTTATGGTCTGCTTTATTTGTAGGTACTACTGGTGTCGGCAAAACAGAACTAGCAAAATCAATTGCAGAAGTAATGTACGGTCATTCAGAAGGGAATTTTATAAAAGTAGAAATGACGAATTTCGACCAAGAAAATTCTGCTGAAGAGTTTAGTTACTTTATTGGAACACAAGTTAAAGGTAATGGAGATAAAGTTATTTTATTAGACGAAATTGAAAAAGCTCATAACAATGTTCAAATGCGTTTGTTACCTATATTAGGTGAAGGTGTCGTAACTTATTCAGATATTGGTGTAGATAAAAGGCGTAGAACACATAATGTATCAGTAAGAAATGCAATCATCATTGCTACTTCAAACAAAGGGCATAAAGTATTTACAAACATTGATAAAAACTCAGAAGAAATATTAGACGCTAAACAAGGCGAAATTGATGTTTTTACTGATGAAGTTAAGTTCAGAGCAAGAGACTTACAACCACAAATCGAAAAAGCATTAGAAGGTGACAAATTCAGACCAGAACTTTTACAACGATTTGATTCTATAGTGCCATTTTCCACTTTAACAGTACCAACTATGATGGAAATAGCTGATATGCAAATTAAAGATATGATTAAGAAGTTTTATAAAATGGGTTATGAAATTAATATGAATGATCCAGTGACATGGACGGGAGGATATAAAGATTATACCGCTTCAGACATTTGTATGTATGTCATTATAGAGCGTATTAATTTTGAGAATAAAAACCAAACCGGCGCAAGAAATGTGAGAAGAATAATTGAAAGTATCGAAGAAGATATATTAGAAGCTATCGATAATAATCCGGGCTTTACGAACTTCGATATTATGACAGATGGTAATTGTCGATTTGAATCAGCAGATCATGCAGAATCACGTGGTTCTATTATTGTAAGGCCAAGATACTAATCAAAGGAGGTGGAAGAATGAAAGCTTTTCAAAGGATTACAGCATTAATATTTATTTTTACCCTGATGATTGGGCTTTGTTTCTCAAATGTTAATCATGTACATGCAGCACCTAATGAAGGGGTTACTGCTGATGATAATCCGTTTTCTGATGAAGAAAAAGACGATTTATCATTGTATGACAGTCAAGAAGCTAAAGAATCAGAGAAGAACTTAAAAGCTAAAGAAGCAGACGACGCTCAAATTTATAGCATGTATTCTATGATCTTAATGGATCAAAAGCAAGGCAAAAAGAAACAAGCTAAATCAAAAAAAGATTCAAAAAAAGAAGGGAAGAAAAATTTTGCTTCTGCAGCAGGTGAATTTGCAGGAAAAACAGTAGGTAAAGCATACAGCGTTAAGAAAAACATTACAGAAGCAGGTAAAGGTAAATTTAGGAATATACTAGGTGATGGCGGTACAGTTATCGATGTTGGTTATACGGAGATGTACTCTCTCGCAAATGAAACAAGAGGTAAAACGGGCGATGATAAAGACGCTACTGGAACGCAACTAGCTTCATTTTTAGCAACATATAATCACTATGGCTATATTTCTACTGTAAGTGGTCAAAAAGCAATGGTTAGTGGTCAAGAAGGCCTTGCTAAATTTATGCGTACTGTTTTTGGTGGACTTGTCGCTTTATCTTTAGCGTTATATCAAGGTATTAATACATTATTAGATTTTACTTTAGATGTATTGATAGGATTAAATCCTTTATCACTATTAGGTTATAGTGATGGTGGTAAGTCTATGACGGATAATCCTATATCAAACTTTGTTCATCAAGTGTTTCAACAAGCTGGATTTACAACATCATTTTTCGATAAACTTGCTGATTTGAGTTTGGTACTTGTCATTTTATTCATAGTGATTGGTAGTATGATTTTTATGACGATAGGTGCAAAACGTAGATGGCTACAACTTGCAAAAAAAGGTGCTTTACTTATTTTTGCATATACAGCGTTTTTACCGTTACTAGGTTTTGTTATAAGTGGTTTTGCTGATCAAGTTAAAGATTTAAGAAATGAGTCAGTATTACATGAAAACCCTGCAAGTCAGCATTTATTTAACGCTCGTGGTTGGGCCGCTTCATCTAACTTAAGTCCAACTGGATTAAAGAGTAGTGCATTTCCACAAGCTAAAGCAGATGACGGTTATATAGATAATGATTTTGATCCAATTAGATCACGACAAATGATTGCTGATATAAATGACCGTACGTATTCTACTTTATATGGCATGGATAAAGAAGAAGCAGGATTTGACTTATTAGACAAATGGATTAAAAACGAAAATTTTAATGTCAATTCCTATATGAGTGATATACGTCGAGGTAGTCTTCCAAATAAAGAAGAATCCTTACCTGCTTATGACAACCTAGATACTGCTTATAGTGAGTACGACCTAAAAAAAGGACAGATTAAAAATGTATTATGGTCCGCAAACCAAACATTAGATGAAGATATGATAAAAGTAGATCATAAAAACTACAAGCCATCATCTAATTTAGGTGTAAGAGATGATAGTAGTTTTAGTACACAATCAGTAGTTTTAATGTTACAGAGTTCTTTTGACGGTAGTGGCGCACGATTTTATGCGTATAATTTACCACCAAAAGGTATGCAAGGTGAATTGAAGAACATTACAACTGCAAAAACTGAATGGAAAGAAGTTACAATGCCGGGTGACGGACCTTTAGGTGTTGTAGGTTCATGGTTTAGCTTAGGGGGTTCTTCACTTGTCTATGTGATTATAACGATAGCGATTGTTATAGCATTAATATCCTTCACAATTTTGGAAAACTTATTCAGAATTGCTAAGAACTTCTTTAAACTATATGTGTTATTGAATGTATATGCGATGTATTCTATTACATTCTTGGTTCTTGCTAGTGTTTTAACTTATGTACTTGCCTTAAGTGCTGCTGATATAGCGCTAATTATCGTAAACGGTATTTCTAGTACAATAGATAAGGCGTTAGGCGGTGCTATTCCATCGGGTATTATATCAATTGTTATATCATTAGCTTCTTTATATACAGCTTATTATATTAGTTTCAAAAAGCCACGATACAATTCAGAACCTTTGATTAGAACATTTGTTAATTTGTTTATGAATATGGCGTTTGCATATGATGATCGTGTATCACGTATGACAAGTATGTTCGATAAAAGTCGTAATGTTGAAAATGCTAAAAATAAACTATTCAACAGAGAAAATAAAGAATCAGCCAATTATCAGAATGAACGACGTACAGGATATGATAACGAAGGTAATGAAGAATCAGAGGACGGTTCCCCTGCAACATATAGTTCAGATTCAAATTCAGGGGCTTATGTAAATCGATTCGCAAGAGGGCGTCGTCAGAAGAAAGAAATGGTTGATACAAGAACATATGGTAAACCCGGATTCGGTAATCATGAAATGGATAAACAAGAGTCAGATGAAGATGGCAAAGAAAACAACAACGACAATCAATCTATTGAAGAACAAGAAGGTAAAACATCAAATAGTTATCGTACTACCAACAATGATACGTCAAACAAAGATAATGATAATATGACTGAAGAAGAAAAAGAAGAACTTAAGAAGCATGGATTTATCAGAAATCGAACTAATAAAGAAGTAGAGTCTCAGAATGATACTAAGACAGAATCAGAAACATCTACAGATAGTTCTGAGGAAAGCAATACAGTTGATACAAGAAATGAATCAAGAAGTGAATCAAGAAGTGAATCAAGAAGTGAATCGAAGAATAATGACGATAAGAATAGTCCAACTAAAGAATTTGCAAAAGCAGAAGTAAAAGGCGCAGCGCAAAACCTTGCTTTCGATGGTGCTGAATCAGTAAGTGGTGTAGATATGAGTACTGCTAAATCAGCTAAAGGCGCTTATGATGAAGTACAAACAGCGAAAGAAATGGGCTATACAAATGATGGTAAACCAGAAAAAGTAGATGATGTAGTTGAAAATGAAGTTGATTCAAAAACAGGGTTCATATCAGGTAATAAATCAAGAAATTCTAACAACAAGTCAGGCAACTCAGAATCGAATGAACAAGAAGGTAATACACAAAGTAATTCTCACAAATCAGATGACACGCACTCAACTGAACAAGCTAATGTATATGGTAATACGCGTAGTCGAAGAAACAAGAAGAATAATTCATCACATAGTCAAAGTTCACAAGACAATAAACAATCACCTAAGACGACAAGTAATAAATCTAAAGAAGCTTCAAATAAACCTAAAGGCTATGAGAAGCATAAAGGTAAACGTACAAAGAGTGAAGAAAGAGCGCGTAAGCGATTCGAAAGAAAGAAAAGATCGAAAAATACTAAAAAAACAAATCAGCAGGTAGAACAAAAACAAGAAACATCAACAGATTATGAATATACACGTGCAGCTAAGAGAAAACCTAAGAAGTAGATAATTGTATAGGAAGTGTTTTTGTACACTTCCTATCACTTTTTAAAGGAGTGGTGTCATGAGCGAAGTTAGTTTAAAAGAAGAAAGAGAAGATTATGGCTATTTGTCGGAAGCTAAAAGTTTTGCTGATATGAAAAAGCGACTTGAACGATTAGATAATGACAAAAAGTATTATTACGCACTAAATACTAAAGCAGCAGAAAAGTTCATGAAAAAAAGTGAGTTTATTAAACCGAATGGAAAGATTGATGTCGATTTATATATAGACGCAATCAATTATCTTAAGAGTGTACCTGATTCAGAATATAATCGTGATGACTACATTTTAGATTGTTTGTTGGTAGACGCTTATGAAGAAGGTATCGAAGAACTTTTCTCAGATACTCAGGGCTTTGTTGGAAAAACATTGGCGTCGCCAGTTAGAAAGTTTAACAGGCGAAGTAAAGAAAGTTTCAAATCACTAGCTAGACCAGATGACGGTTCAATTATGGCCGGAATTATATGGTTTAAAAATTGGATCGTTCGTAAGTATAACGAACTCAAACGATAGATAATATAATAATATCTTTACAAATGAAAATTATTTTTGTATATTTAATTTGAGTAAAAAATACCAAATAAAAAAATGAGGTGTTGGAACATGGAAAGAATTAATCAGCTTTTAGAATGGGCGACAAGTCAATCAGAGAGCGTGGGGCTAAAAGTCGTAGCTGCCATTGCAATTATATTATTAATTATTGCTTTAATTTCAACGATTGTAAGTTTAGGATTAGGAAAACTGAAAGCTGCCGGAGTAGCAGCGCTATTATTTATAGGAGTAGCTATAATATCAGCAACAGGATATACAGTATTAAAATGGCTTGCTGGTGGTGTATCAGATGAAATTGGTGACAAAGTAGGGTTAATTAATTTTGTTATTCAAACTATAATCTAAAAAAATAGCCCTAAAAATAGGGCTATTTTTTGTGTTCTTAATATTAATACATACTTTATAATTGATATATTAATTATATAGATTTTGTAATTACCTTTATTGTAAAAATGCTTAATTGTGGTATAATAAAAGTATATAAATTGATACTATTTAATAATAGAAAGGTCGTGTTTTGATGTCTGAATTTAAAGATTTACGTGTAAAAGATATAGAACTGCCACAAAACAAAAAAATGAATCTTTTAATTGTATTTACACTTAAAGATGATGTTTATAGTGGCTTGAATGAACGTAGACAAACTAGAAAGTGGAATGATTTTAAGAAAGATTATGGCACGAAAGAAAAGAAAAATTATGTTTTCTCAACTGATTTCGAACTTGCTGATAATGATCCTTTTAAAAATAAAGACGTTGTTGTCGCTATAGACCTTGTATCATTAGCCGAAATACAGCCAAAAGATGAAAAGAAATTAGAATTTGGTTTAAGAATTTTAAATGATAATCATCAAATAGAGCTTACAAGTTCTGAAAACGGTACAGATTTAAATAGTGGTATAGACTTTAAAGATATACAAGAAAAATACGAAGAAAATTTTAAGTATCTTAAAAATAAAGCAGAAGAAGCTAAATTTAAATTTGAACAATCTGAAAAGAAAGCAAATGATGACAAGCCAGATCAAAGTATTCAAAGGCCACAAACTCAAATGAAGTCACCAGAAGAAGTTTTAGAAGAAGATGAAGAGTTTCAAGATATACAAAGACAGAAACAAGATGATGTATCAGCGGAACAAATGGTAACAGAAGATACAACGGAAGAAAAAGCAGATAATAAACGTCAACAGGATTCTATTCAACTTAAAATGTCGGAACAATCTTTTGATTATACGAATGAAACAAAAGATGATGACAGTACATTAGGTTCATTAAAATCTAAATTATTCCAAACAATTAATCATTATATTCCGGACTTTTATTTAAATGTGAATGATTTTGACAAATTTAATCCTGAATTTGAAACAAAGGAATATAAAAACCTATATAAAATTACAAATGACGGCATTAAGAATAGAATCATTTCATACAACAAATTTACACAGCTAAACCGTCAAAAGTTAATACACAACATATACAGAGAATTAGAAGCAAAACTTGTAAATCGTTATTTTGAAATATTGAAATTGTACAAAATGGACGACACTGAAAATATTTTTAATGAGGCATATAGACAAAATGAAGATACATTAAAACAAGAATTAGGTGAAGTGGATAGAAAGACTGATCAGAAAGAACGATTATTAAAACAAGATTTTGAACAAAAAAAGAAGAATCATCTAGATCTTGTATTTCAAAAGGCTTCTATGGAGTATGATGAAGAACATTTACCGAAAATAAAAGAAGAAAAAGAGCAATTCAAAGAACAACTAATACAAAGTATTAATGAAAAATATGATAACGAATTAGAACGAATAGAAAGTGAAGTGTCAGAAACAGTCGATGAACGCTTAGAAAAAGTAGTTGAAAATGTATTAGAAGAATCAATCAATGGAATTGAAAATATTATTCAAGAGTTTAATGAGTCTATTTCAGAAGAACACCGCAAGATATCAGAACAATTTGATTTAGATTGGGTACGTTTTACTGAACAAGTTAAAGATATAGAAGCAGAAAGACATAAGAATGAAAACCTTAGACAAAGCAAGATTGATGAAGAAGTCAGTAAGCGTTCTAAAGACTATGAAGAAATGCGAAATATATTGAAAAATAAAGAAAATAACATTACACAACTTGAAACACAATATAACAAGATATTGGAAGAAAATGCTACAAAAGAGAGACGTATTACGGATATGACAAATGAGCGTACGGAATACTTTGAGAGTCTTAAAAAGGCAAAAGAAAAGACAGAGGATATATCGAAAGAGTATGAAGAATTATATGCAAAATATAGAGACGCTATTGATCCAAATAATATCAACGCTGCAACTCAAAAACAGAGTGAAGAATCTAATAATTCTTGGTGGCAAAAGTTTGATAAATATATAATTGCTATATCATGTGCAATTATCTTAGGTATTTGTATTGTGTGGGCTTCATATAATGTGAAAGCTAGTGATTCACAAAATTCTGAGTTACAAAGTAAAATAGAACAGCAACAAAAAGATATAAAAGCTGAATCTGAAAAACAAGAAAAGCGTAATAAAGAACTAGAAGAACAAGCCAAACAACAAAAAGCTAAAGAAGAAGAACAAGCTAAAAAAGATAAAGAACAACAAGAAGCTCAGAAGAAACTTGAAGAACAACAGAAGAAAGCTGATGAAAAATCAAAAGATAAAAAAGATTAAAATGGGGCGATTAGATGGCAGATTCAAAAAAGAAAGGACCTAATATCGGTTCACATTATGGTTTTTTGACAAACTTAAGAGCTGGAAGAACTGATATAGCTTGGTATTTTAGTTGGATGTCTAAATTTAAAATCAAACATTCCATTACAAGCAAAAAGTTAGCCATCTTTCTACCACTATCTTTCATTATTGGATTATCAGCGTGGCTATATTTGAAAAGTGGACTACTCAAAGTTGCTTTCATGGGATTACCAACGCTAATGGTAGTAACAGGTTTAATGGGTATATTGATTTTATATACACTTATGGATCCAACAAAAGGGTCGTTATTGAGGATGTCCATACTTTTTATACGTTCAGTTGTCAATAGGTGGGTTACAACGTTTGGAAATCCAACGCGAGATAGACAAAGTGGTATAAGTTTTGTAGATAAAAAAGGGAATATTGTCATGGATGATGGCCAATATGGTTTTGCATGTATTATTGATGGTGCAAACAGTCCTACTTCATTTCCTTCTGAAATAAAAAGACAGGAAGAGAAAGCAAAAGATTATCATAAGACAAGAACAAGAACGACAACTATTTATAATATAACGTCGTCTCAGTTACAAGACGCTGAATCAAATATTAAAGAAATGGAAAGTCGAGCAAGAGTTAATACGGTACCTGCAATTAAGAGAATGTGCGAAAGTGAAGCGTACTTTGAAAAAACAGAAATTCATAATAAAAAGCCTATCATCATTCAATATAAATTATTTACTGACCCTAGAATGAGCGGTTTAAAAGAATCTAAAGACCACTTAGAACGTTTTACTGATAAGGGATATATTAATAATTTTCGTGTATTAACGACTGAAGAAATTGAAGAGGTGTTTGGTAATATACTTAAATTTAAATAAAACATTCAACCGTACATAATTTGTGCGGTTGATTTTGAATAGAGGGTGTAACAGATGAAAATCTTTAAGAAGACAAAACGTTTCTTTAAAAAACCGAAAAAATCACAAAGAGCATTAGAACGTAAAGATAGTTTAATGACACCAGCAACTGGATATACATCAACACCAAATTTCATGATTGCTAATAAAAGATATGCAAACATGACGGTTTTAAGTAACTATTATGGTTTAAATAGACACAAACAGTATGGTTGGTTTATCAATGTCATTCCAGAAATCAATATTGATTCTGTGAGGGGATACTTTATCGAAGTGAGTAAACCGGTTGCTTCAGATGAACAATTACAGCTAATCGGTGCAATTGAAAAAACGAAAAAATCTATTGTGAACTCACAAAAAGAAGTAAGTGCTGCAAATTCTGAAGCAAAACAAGATCAAATCAAAGATTTAAGTGACGCAAGGACAAAACATAGTAAAGAACAAGATATTATTATTGATAGCCAAATAAGGTGTATGTTGGTTTCTGATGACGCCAACGCAATCGAAGAACAATTGAAAAATATCAATACGTATTACAATGAAACGATGTATGGCTTATCTTTATCTAGTTTGCCGGGTCAACAGGACCAATTATTTAAAGGGTTATTTAGAGGTGTTACATCAAATCTTTACGACAATACGATGATGGCATTTAGTTATGCAGGCTTTGATCATATGTTAAAACGTGTATTAAACGATGAAAAAGGTGTTCCAATAGGTGATGTATCACAAAACGTTACCTTAGATACAGAAGCGATGTTTGATTTGAATAGACGTTTTAAATCAAAAGTTTTAGTAGCTGCCCCCGATTTTTCTATTATAGGTAACTTTGACCCTAAATTATCTTCCGCTTCTTTATGGGGACAAAAGATTGCTAATCATGCTATGGCATACGGACACCGAACATTTCATATCGTGTTAAATGATTTTGAATACTATGGATCGGATGATGATAATCGTTTCAGAGCTGAAGAAATCATGAATACAGTACTTAAAAAATATGATTTATCAAAAGGTGGTATAAACATCTTAGAACAATTTGGTGATAGAGAAGACGCAGCAAGAATTTATTACAATAAATTAGAGAGTTTAACGTATTCTATCCACTTGTTATTAAGACAGAACAATTCAAAAGACATGAGAACACTTACCAACAAGATATTAAATGAGTTTTTCTTAGAAACAGGCCTTTGGAATAAACAAGCTTCAAAATATCCAGAAAAAGCAAGAACAATCGTTACAAACCATGCTTCATATCCAACTTTAGGTAGACTTGTTGCAGATATGACAATTTTAGGTGAAAGATTAAATGAGCAAGGTAAAGGGCGTATAGAAGATGTAGAAGATTTGGAAATGGCGTTAGAAGGTATATTAAATACGAACTTCAATGCGTTTGGTGGTAAGACTACTTTAGAACACCCTAATCAAAACCGTGATATATATCAATTCTATTATGAGTTAGATAGACTTTCGAAAGAAGCGAAAGAGGTACAGTTCATTAGTGTGTTTGATTATATATATCCCCAAGCAGATGAAGGGGATATTATTATGATTCATGGCATGGATCAATTATCAAAAGATACAACAAAATTTATGAAAGATAGTTTGAAGAAAATTGAAAAGAAAGGTATTCGTACTGCGTTTCTATTTGATAAAGTGGGTAATCAAGCAGAGGACCCTAATCAAGATGAAAGTGATGTTGAATATGCAGATATTTTCAATGTACGAGGACACATTTATCAAGATATAGAAAATGATTTTGATTATACGATAACAGGCAGTATGACACAACATGATTTAAAAAAGTACGAATATGAGATAAACCAAACTTTACCGTTACATTTAAAAAGTATTATCCTTTCCAATGAGAAATTACAATATATGATACGAAGTAGCGCAGATGATACAACGAGTTTCGTTGCAGCAAACTTTTTAATTTAACCTCCTATAGATTAGGAGGTTTAGTTATAATTTTGTCGTAAAATTGATATAGATTTGTGATAAAATAGTTCTTAAATAATATCATCTAACATCAATTTAATTATGGGTGCTATAGAGTGAAAGAGGTTTTAACATGGCAAGTGGTAAAATAAAAATTAAAAACTTTCCTGATGATGTACCATTTGAGAAAATACCGAGAGAATTGTTGCAGAGTTGTGATACAAACTCAGTTCATAATAAAAATATGTCGCTTCAAGCAATTGGATTGCTTTGTAATATAAGAAGTTACGCTGATACGTGGGATTTACACAAGACAGAGTTATATAAAAGATACGCAAAGAACAAAGAATTTTCAGTCCGTAGTGCATGGGATGAATTAGTGGAGAATAACTATATTATTCAACTTAAAGTCCGTGATGGGAGTAAATGGGTTTATATATATTATGCGAATGTACATCCGTTCACACAGGAAGAAATACAAGAGATTGAACGATCAGAAGGTGGTAAAACTGTTAAGAAGTTTGCAGCACCTTATTCAAAAAAAGAAACTGAAAATAAAGATAACCAAAATGACGAGAAAGAAGCTGAAAATAAAAATAATCAAAGTGATGAAAAAGAGCAAATTCCTGCTTCTAGTGAGGATAAATCACGTGAAGTTCCGATTGATTTAGGGGATTACTTTGAAGGAAATGAAAAGAGCAAACGACAAAGGGATGAAAAAGAAATCAAAGAGGCTGAAGTTTCAAACTTGCCTTTTCACCTTAAGTCCTATCTCATGAATTTCCCTTTGGATGAACTACAAATTGTTAAAGCGAGCTTGTTAATAGGTAAAACAATATATAACACTAGAGAGCCTGACACTGCTAAACGCTTAATGTTAGAAGATGTAGAATATGAATTGATAGCAATGTTAAAGCGTATCAAGCGTAAAATGTACGAAAAGCAAGAAGATATTAAAGATTTAGATAGTTATATTAAAAAGTCTACTTTAACTGTATTCGAAAGATATGCACTAGATACTTTTGAAGATATAGAAGTATAAAACTACCTTACTATTTTAGTGGGGTAGTTTTATTTCATAAATGGACTCTTGGTTTTCAAGTCTAGAAAACCAAGAGTCCATTTTAATTATATAAACTACAGAAATTCAGATTTATCTATTTTTAATTTTAAAGCTATTTAAAGCGCATTATAAATTTTGATGGGTTTTTGTATGCTTTTAACCAAAATCGTTTCATATAAGCCAAATATGAAGCAAATAAGTACATATATGTATAAGTATTTAGGTTTGATTGTAGAAAAAACACTAAAATCTTTTGTAATTCCAATATATTCCAAATGGGCTCGTGGTTTCCAAGTCTAGAAAACCTAGACTAGGAAATCTAGACTAGAAAACCAAGAACTAAGATATTACTTAAGTAAAGATAGACTTAAAGAAAGATAGACTTAATAAATTAAGATATGAAATCTTACGAATGCTTTGAATGAGTTGTATATATATAGTTAGTACATAGTGAAATGTAAATGCCAAACCATTCAAAGCATTCATAAGATTTTTTAAATACATTACATATTGTTTTTTTATTTACTGTATACATAACTATTTTAGCTATCTACCTTAAAACTTTTAAGATCAAATCATATTTCATATATAAAACTATCCACTTATTTCTAAAGCCTAATTTAAAACTAATAATGTCATTTCAAGAACTTCGTTCTAAGTACCATTAGGAACATCAAAAACTCAACTATTAATATAAAGTTATGGCATTAATTTGAGGGGCAGTGCATGTATCTAAAACCTTTAAAACATATATAATATTAGAGTATTTTATGGTATAATTTAAGTAAAATTATATATTTTAAGGAGTTGATTATTTGTATTCTATTCGTAGTGAAAAACTATCATTTACAACAAAAATAATCACATCTTTTTCTTTAATATTGAGTTTGTCTTGTGTAGATATAAATCTAACTAAAAATAATCGAGCAAACGCGAATTCTAGTGTTGTATTAGACGCTCAGCAAGGTTGTTATAAACCAAGTGATAACAGTAGCGAAAGCGACACCGAATCATCAGAAGGTAGTAAAGATAAAAAAGATAAGAACGACAAAGGTTCTTTTTCTGAAATACCTAATAAAGAAAATGTGAAAGATATTTATCATGAATTGCATGATAAACATGGATTTTCAGCAGAATTTATAGCAGGTATGCTTGCTAACTGGTGGACTGAAGCACAAATAGATCCAACAGCAAACGAACCAAGCAATTATGGAGTGAAAACAGCAAAAGAAGCGACAAGTGGTCGAATGGGTATCGGTTATGGCCAATGGACTTTTGAACGTCATACAGCATTAGTAAAATGGTCTAAAGACAAGCATGATACTGAAGAGTGGTGGAAAACAGATATACAATTGGATTACATGGTTAAAGGTGATGACATGTATGTCGATATTCTTAAAAATCTAGCTTTAGAATCTGGTGACGATCCTATTCAAGAAGCAGTTAATTTCCACAATGAGTGGGAACGTTCAGCCGATTCAGATTCTAAAATTATAAATGAACGTGGTGGCCAAGCGAAAAAAGTTTTAGAATACATGAAAAGTGAAGGCATGGACGGTAAAAAAGATAAAGACAAAATCAATAAACTAGGTAAAGAAACAAAAGACGATAGTAAAAAAGCGTCATCATCTAATACTGATAAAGAAAAAACAGTCTACAGTAGTTGTGGCAGTAGTTCTAAAAAAGACAGTTCATCAGGTAAAAAAGGTAAGTTAGGTGAAAGTACAAAAGTTAATGGTAAGAAAGGTAAAGTTATTGAAAAAAATTGGGAATACGATAAGGTTCCAGAAAAGTATAAAAAATATATAACTGCACCTAAATTTGATGAAGCTTATTTGGATAAACCCGGAAATGTGTTTGATAATGAGAAATTGAGGGGTCAGTGTACAGAGTTAACATGGGCTTATATGTCACAATTACATGGTTCTGGCCAACCGGTAAATGGTAACGGTAATATGATTTATAAAGCGTACGAAAAAGAAGGCGCTAAAGTAACAGATAAACCAACTGTAGGCTATGGATTTAGTTCAAATCCACCACAAGCTGGTGCGGGTGATCCAACTACAGGTCATACAGGTGTTGTAGTTGGTGTAATGGAAGACGGTAAATGGTTAATGGCTAATTATAATGTTCCACCAAAAATGGCGCCTTCTAGAACGTTATATATATCACTTGTTGATGGTACAGACGGAGATATTAAATTCTTTGACGGTGTTAAAAAATCTAAAAAATAAGTAGGTGGCTAGTATGAAAAGCTTAGTAAAAATTATACAAGTTGTTATAGTGATTGCTTTATGTATAACAATTGTCACTTTGATGACTTTGATATCAAAGCAAGGGACCAAAAATGAAGTGCTTAAGAAAGAACTAGGAAATATAGAAAAAGTACAGAGCAAATCTAACTATGAACCAATTAATCAAGATGGTGTAAAATCGTACGAGAAGAAAACTAAGAAGAAATTAGACTCTTTTTTAAAAAATGAATATAAAGATGATACAGCAGAAGATGAAGGATCAGCATATTCTGCCATGCGCGCTTTATTTGGCGTAGCAGGACATCATATTATCTTGAATGAAAATTCAACAAATAAAGATTATCTTGATTATTATGCACCTTTTGAATATAAAATTGATAATTTTTCAGCAAGGAACAACGGAAGTGATGTAGAGGTAATGTTCAATGTTAAAACAACTTATGATGGTGAACCTATCAATGAGAATAATACATTGATGAAACTAACATTTAATAGCCAAGATGAATTAGTGGGAGGGTCATTGTATGGAGAATAATCGTTCTTATTCATTTATGATACTCAATGCGATATTGGGAATATGTCTTTTAATTACAGTGTTTATGAGTGTGAATTTGTATAACAAACATAAAGAATTTGATGAAACTAAAAACGAGATAGAACAAGTGAAGTTAGAAAACAAGAATATAAAAATGGCCAATAAAAAAGTTGATAGAAAACAAGAAAAAATCAACGAAGAACTTGGAATCGATAGAGTTAGTAATCAATCAGAAACATTTAATAACCTATTTTTCGAATGGGGTACATGGGAAAAGTTCAGTAATAACATGGAAATGATACGTAAAGATTATCCAGCTATACAAAAAGGTAATGTTGTAAATGTAGATGGTAAAGATGTCGGAACTGGAAACAGTCCAGTAAGTTCATACAGCGCAGATGTTTTTACAACTAAAGAAAAAAATGAGGTGAATGAATTTATAACTCAGAGAAAAACCTATGATGATAAAAAAACAGAAACCATTTGGCAGAAAAATTCAGTACTTATAAATGGTGAATATGATATAAAAAGAATGAAATCTTATGAATTAATAATTTGAATTTCTTTTGTCAAAAACTTGTTACTAACCTAGAGGTTGATATATATTAAGAAGTAAATATATATCAAATAAATGATGTTATTTAATACAGTAAAGGTTATTCATTCATAAAAGGTGGTTAAAACAATGAATTTTGATGAAATGACAACGGGACAATTTGCGGAACGTATAAATGTTCATCCTGTAACTGTGAGAAAATGGGATGATTCGGGGAAATTAAAAGCACATCATCGAACTGAAAGTAATCGTAGGGTTTACACAGAAGAACAGGTGCGTGCATATTTTGAAAAAATCGGGAAGGCTAGTGGATCTGATATGGATCAATTAGTAGCATATTGTAAAGAATTAGATGAAATATCAGCTAAGCAGCAAACAGAACTCTTAACAATGTATTTATCTAATAGAGGAATACAAAAGAGCGTAGTTAGAGAAACTGAAAAAGTGTATCGTAATAGTGAATTAAAAAGAATAGTAACAAAAATGTTAAATGGCAAAGTCAATAAGTTGCTGATTTACAATAAGCAAGTCATATTCGACGAAGTAAAAGATATGTTTGAACAGATTATGGAATCAAAAGATATCGAATATATAATTGTTGAAAACGAAGAAGACTTATAAAATCTTCTTCGTTTTTTTGTTATAAAACATCGTGTATATTCTTTACAAAGGAAAATTATAAATTTATAATAGAGATAATTAAAATTTAAATTATTGTTAATTCGAAAAGTTAGATAGGGGTTGAGAAAATGAAATTGACAAAAGCGCAGCGAAATGTACTGCAAAAACAGTTTGAACTCGCATTTCAAGATAAAGAATTGGTAACAGCTTTTAAAGAAGATTATGAAAATATTTATGAGCGAATGGCACAAGATGTGTTAACTCAAAATGGATTTCCTAAAATGACTGAAATTAATGATAATGTTGTTGAAATGGAAATTAAACCTAAGTCGGATGTTGAACCATTTGTTGATTATGTAGAAGGGTCAGACGATATAGAAGATGATGACGATTTTGAGCATATTAGAACAGACGGTAGTTATTTCATAGAAATCATATTAGAACGTGAAAATTTAAGGCATACTAATATTTCATTTCGTATAAAAATAGATCCAAATGAGTATCTCGAAGAACATCCAACGGAACAGTATTTGGCTAAAGAAATGTCAAAAGCTTACGATAAAAACGAGCTTGAAAAACATGTGAAAGAAAATAGTGAATTCAAAGAAGAGGAATTGAGAGAGTATCTCGTTGATGAAGGATTCCCAGAAGATGTAGATTTAAACAAAGTTAAGTATTCAATGGACAATTTACAACTTACAGATTCATTTACAAATATTGCTGAAATGATACTAGATACAGGACGATTTTCTTCTGGCGACAGAGTAAATAGTTTTGTAAAACGTGACATGTATAAAATCATAGTAGATGGCAAACTGTATGAATATGACTTTAGACTTGAAAGTGATCCACACGAATTAGAAGAAATGGAGTGATAAACATGGTTTCTATAAGTGTAAAAGAACTTGCGGTAGATATGGCTCGTTATTATAGCGAAGAGAAACTGGTTGATAGGTTAATTGAATCTGAATCAGAAATACTACAAGAAGCAGGGGAACAAATATTAAATGAACAAGGATATCCAGACTGGGTACGGTTAAGAGATGTACGCTATATAGTCAGGTTATTTACTCATTATTCATTTGAAGATTGGGCAGAACTTGCAAAGGCTTTGTTTCATATAGAAAATGTTACGACATTTGTGAAAGAGGATATGTATCAATTGTTCTTAGAATGTATTGAGTTGTTCGATATCAATCTATATATTGAAACTGATAAAGAAGAACTTGAAGAAGGTTACTAATTTAAATATTCAATTGGGGCTTATGCCCCTTTTATATTGATTGTTGATTTACATTAGTAAGGTATACATCTATAAAAATAAAATATGGTATCAGAGGTGTTTTTATGACGAAACAAAAAGGATTAGTCATTTTCTCTCAAATGACTTTAAGGATATTAAAACTTATATTTTGGATTTGGTTAGTAGGACTTGTTTTGTTAAATATATTTAAATTCTTATACGTTAAAGTAGTTCACTTTATGTTTGATGGTAATTTTCTGCTAAATAGTTATGATTCTCCATTTAATCCTTTAAATGCAGTATTAAAAAAAGAATGGATTCCAAATACAAGTGATTGGGGAACTAGGTCAGAACGCTTTTTAAATCAATTGAGTCATAATCTTATGATTTATCCGTTATGGATATTAGGTGGTCTATTATTAATATATATTGTGTTGAATGTATTGAGGTCACATTATGGTGAAATGACACCTTTTAAAAGTGATTTTGAATCTTTGAGACTAAAGAAAGATATTATTAGACATACAGACTCTAGATTAAGAGATAAAAGTACACGTAGTGGCAAACATGGTGATACTTATAATGTATTTAAATGGGTTTTTAATAGAGAAGTACGAAGAGAACGCAATAGTAGGAAAGCAGATAGAATTGTTAAACGAGCTATTAGAAGGTCGAAAGTGAGTATCAGCGCTACAGTTCAAAAGGGTCATGTGGCAGGTATAAAACGTTATTATATAATAATTAAGAAACCTAAGAACATGGAAGCTTCTAGTAAATTAGAATCAAAGTTAAAGAACTTTCATGAACAATTAATGCAGTTTACAGGTGTAACATTTGACCAAATCAAAACATCGCAGGATAGGAAAAATCTTCTTTTTGAAGGTTCTGTGGAAAAAGAAATTAAAGAAGCACGTTCGGTTAAGAAGAAAAGAGAACAACTAGCAGCAATGGATAAAACTACTGATTATGAAACAGAAGATAATAATACAAATGGCCAAGTAGGTAATTATCCATTGGAATTATTGATAGATAGATCAAAAGATATTGAGGAAGATAAAAAGGCAGCGGAAGCATATGCCTTAGAAAAACAGGATGAATTAGAAAAATTCTTTGCAGCTGAAAAAATGCAAGTTGATTTAGAAAGTCGTTCGACTGGTACAACATCAATTGCTTATAAATACAAGGCTAAATATTCACAAAATCATAAGTCTAAAACACAGCTACAAGAAGGGTTACGTACATGGTTGACACTACAAGAGGTTATTGTGGACGATTATGGTGGGAAAATTACCGTAAACATTCCATTGCCAAGTGATAGTAGGGTTCAAATCGATAATCGCAAACTTATAAAAGATACATTAAGTAGTTCGACGAAACCTTTACAAACTATCTTTGGTGTAGATTTGGATAACCAAACCGTCACGCATAATTTAAGGGACGCACCACATATGTTAGTTTCCGGTTCTACTGGTTCAGGTAAGTCAGTCGCAGTGAACTATATATTGTTATCAATACTTTGGAAAGCAAGCCCTAAAGATGTTCAAATCGCATTAATTGATCCAAAAGCAGTAGAATTTGGTGTTTATGAAGATAATCCGTTTAACATGGTCAATCCGATTGATAACGCTAAGGATTCGGTAACGTTTTTAAAATACTTATGTATATTAATGGACGAACGTTATCAACAAATGAAAAAAGCTAAAACAAGAGAAATAGAAGGCTATAACAAAAAAATGGCGAAAAAAGGCAAAGAAACAATGTCTACTATCGTATGTGTTATTGATGAATATGCAGATTTAGTTATGGTTCAAAAAGATGTTGAAAAAGAAGTGTCACGATTAGCGCAAAAAGGACGTGCTTGTGGTATTCATTTGATTGTCGCAACTCAAAGGCCTTCAGCAGATATTGTGACTGGTATAGTACGTTCTAATATTATGACACGATTAACTTTCCAAGTTGTCACTTCAACAGATAGCAGAATCGCATTAGGTGAAGGTGGCTATGCAGAAGCGTTAAATGGTGCAGGTGATGGGCTATTGAAATGGAAAGGTCAAACACCAGTCACACGTTTACAAGGTGGCTTTTTAATAGATGACGAAGTAGAGAATATTAATAATCATCTAAAAGATACAATAGAACAACCAATCCATGTGAACTATAAAGAAGTCGTAGCAAGACATGAAGGTGATGAAGAAGCGCTGGCGCAAATGGACGAATTACAAGAAGCGACAACATCATTAGTAGAAACACAACAAAGCTTTGAAAAAGAGTCTAAACAGAAAGAAGAAAAAGTGAATAGACGTAAAAGACCAGATGAAATGTCGAAAGAAGATGTGGCATTACACCAAAAAGCTTTAGATATTATGAAAGAAAAATCAAATAAGAAAAATACTAAGCAAAGTGCTGGTTCAGTGAAAAATAAAGTGGTATCGGTTGACGTGATGGATTACTTTGAAGATGAAGGGACGGAATCGGTTAAGAGCCAAACAGATTCTAAACAATCGTCAGAAGATACACAATCTGTAAGAGATTTATTAGGACTATAATATGCTTATTTTAGAAAAAATAGGGCAGTGGCTCATGCCCTATAAGTATATAAATAAAGATAGATTAGAAGAAGAATTAGCGCGGTTAAATGGTGATAATCAATCCACAAAAAGTAAAAAGAAAATAAGAACGAAAAAGAAACCGAAATTGAGTATTGAAGAAGAAAAGCAACGAAATGATTTTCTTGAACGTGGAGAAATTGGTGTGTCACTTACAACCATAACGAAGCATATGGACCGTGAAGACGCATTAAGTAGGCTGAAATTAAGCGGTTATGATGTTGCTTATTATTTTCACAATGAACAATTCCATCAATTAGCAGTTAAATTTCAAGCGAAGTCTGGTTGGCGCTACCACAAACGTAATAATGCTAAAAGAAAAGTATTCAAGCCGCTAATTTATCATAAAGTTAGAAAAAATGAAGATTATACACATATGATACCGGTAGGATTTCATGGTTCTGAAAACGATGAACGACTATTAATCGGTTACGCAAGTAACATAAATAGAGGACCGTTAAAAAAGTTTGAAAAACATATCATAGATTTAAATAATACAGAAAGTATTTTGTGGTTTGTGAGTATTGAAAATCAAAATGATGGATCAGTTAAATGGCATACTACTGTATGGGATGAAGACGGTCATATCATAAAAGAAGAAACATTTCACGATCCAACAAAATTTGTCTGGATATCATGAAAGGAAATCTAAGTGATAGATTTCCTTTCAATTTGTTTTGATATTTTATAGAATAATTTACAAGAAAAACTAACGGTTATATAATAAAATAACTGCTATATGTAAAAATGGGGTGGATAATTTGAGTCGAAGTAATTATAAAATGAGGATGATCAATTATTTGACGCAGAATAATCGGGAAAAGCTGAGTCAATATATAAAAGGTCATTTGTCAGTTACAGATATTTGTGAAGAAACTGGTATGCCACGATATGTTTTTTATACTGCAATAAATACTATCAATCCAGATATAACAAAGTTAAGAAGAAATACTAAAGTCTCGGAATTAAATATTATTATGGAACAATTATCGCAAGCTATTCCGTATGAATTTGTACAGTTTGATGATAGTAAAGTGTTTAAGAATGTTGAAAACTTTAGAGGTATTTCTGATAACTATCAGAAGATACAAATACGTAATACGCTTACTAAACATGACTTTGATTTAAAAGATATAAAAATGGTAAACATAGACAGTTGTTTCACTTGGTTTAAAAAATATTTAGTGAAACAAGATTTGTTAGACGGGAAACTAACGGGATATAAAATTGCGAAAAAACTTGGTATTTATACAAATGAAGTGTATTACATTAAAAAGGTTATAGCTAATAATGGCAAGTATTTAGTCAAAAACATTTCTAGTAAACAAGAAGAAGCATTTCAACAAAACATGAAGATTTATGAAGAGTATATAGAAGGACAATCAACTGAAACATTATCACAAATTTATGATATTGAAGAATGGATTATAAATATCGTTATCTCAGTATTTAAAGAATTAGAACGAATGCTGATTTTAGAATATATTGAAAGAGATAATAATAAAGAAGCATTTTTAGATGGTGTTTTAACTGCTAATGATATAAGCCAATTGTTTAAGTTAGATAAAAAGAGAGTAACCGACATCTTATTACATTTAACTGAACAGCAAGTCGAGGTTGATATTGAACAGACAGATGATGTTTTACAAGAAGTTAAAAACGTTTTAATACCTCAATTGAGGTATTCAATACCTGTAGAAAAGTTAGATATTAATAGTCGTTTATTATTTGGGACAGGCGTTGGATTTAAAAAGAAAAGTATTAAAGAGAAACGTACACTAATTCGTAATCTTTTAATTAAACTAAATTATGATACTGCTGATTTTTCACTTGTTACGCAGCAAGAAGTGGAAGATATGTATAAACAAGTGAATGCATATAATGAACTAAAACTAGGCAAAATGAAGCCTTTCAGAATTGTAGGATTGTATCAAATTACTAATAAAAGAAAATATGAATTAATGGGTCAGATTAAAGATAATCAACATCATATCTTTTCAGAAATTCCAGCAATTCAAGAAGAACGATTTTTCGGAAATGTTGAATTATATTTATCTTATAAGTTAGGTGTTTCAACTGATGATTTATTAGAAAAATACGATATAAGTAAGGGTATTTTCGAACAATTAATTGAAATTTATCATGAATTAGATGTGAAACTTGTTAATGCGTACTTAAGTAAGAAAAGTCCTGAGACTTTGGAAGAGTATATCGATGGTAGTTTTGATGATGATTCTTTATCGAAGGAACTTAATGTTGATTTTAAAACATTAGGTACTGTTTTAAATATGATTGATCCAGATATAAAAAATGTTAGGGATAAACAAATCGCAAAAAGAAAGAAAGAAACAGAAGCACTCATATTACAAATAAGTCGAGCAATACCATTTGAGAAATTAGTATTTGATCCATTGGTCGTTTTAGGTTGTCATACTAGATACCATAACTGGAACAAATATAAGCAAAAAGATGTATTGAAAGAACTTTGTAAAGAGCATGGTTATGATTATATGATTATGAACACAGTTAAATTAAATGCTTGGTTAAAAAGGTATTTACTAAAGCAAGATCATAACTTAGGCAAATTGGCAATGAATGAAATGGTACAAAGATATAATGTGAATATTGAAATTGCTAGGGAAGTCATGGCTAATGACGGAGAACCGCTTCTTGAACCTTTAACACCATATCAAGAAAAACATATGCGTGAAGGACTTGATATATTAAATGCGTACTTAGAAGGGACACCTGTAGAAGAAATCAGCTATATATATAACATAGAAGATTGGTTGACAAATCTAACGATTGATTGCTTCTATGATACGGAATATAACAGAATAGAATCATCTTTACTAAAAAATAAAGCCAGTATGGTAAAAGAATATCGAAATGGTGAAATCACGAAAGAAACAATGATTAAGAAGCACCAATTCAATCCAGCTATATTAGGAAAGGTATTAGACAATATAGATATAGGCTAATCAGTTTGTAAAAAAATAAATATCTATTAGATGATATCAACTTTAATAGATGTTATAATGTTTTTATAAAAGTAATGGTCATAATTAAACACCAAGCCCCCTCACTATGTGCGTAGTGAGGGGGCTTTATCATGTTCACTGATTTGACCACCAATCTTTTTTGATTTTCTGGACAATAGAAAGATGACATTACAAAACCGTGAATAATGGTCCAATGCTATGAACAAAGTTAGTCATTAATTTAAACACGCTTTAACTTGCTTTTAGGTTGTTATTTTATTATACTTTTAACGAACATATGTTCGTATTAAAAAGGTGAGTTGAGGTGTTTATCATGTATGATTACCGTAATTGTCAAAATAGAAATGTACTATGTTTAGATTTAAAAAGTTTCTTTGCGTCTGTTTCTTGCTTAGAAAAGGGACTAGATCCTTTGAAAACTAAACTAGCGGTTGTTGCAGATACTAAAAGAATGGGTTCGGTTGTTTTAGCAGCAACGCCACCACTTAAAAAATTAGGTGTCAAGACGGGTACGCGCCTATTTGAAATACCACAACGTAAAGACATATTTATAATTAATCCCTCAATGAATAAATACTTACAGTTATCTACTCGAATTAGTGAAATCGCAATGAAATATGTTGCACCTGAAGACTTTCATCAATACAGCATTGATGAACTATTTATGGACGTGACCGCTTCTTATCGCTTGTTTGCAAGAAGTCCTTATGAATTAGCACAAATGGTTCAAAGGGATATTTATCATGAGACCAAGATATTTAGCACAGTTGGGATAGGACCTAATCCACTTTTAGCTAAGTTATCTATGGATTTAGAAGCTAAAAAAACAAAAGAAGGTATTGCAGAATGGGGTTATGAAGATGTGGCCAGAAAATTATGGCCAATAGAACCTTTAACAAAGATGTGGGGCATAAATAAACGAACAGAAGCTAAATTGAATAAAAAAGGTATATTCAGAGTTGGAGATTTAGCAAATTATCCTGTAGCTTATCTAAAAAGAGATTTCGGGGTAATTGGCGTTGATTTACATTTACATGCTAATGGAATTGATGAAAGTATCCTTAAAAAGCCATATAAGGCTCGTGATAAGTCTTTAGGGAAATCACAGATACTTATGAGGGATTATACTATGAATGAGCTGAAAACGGTCTTAATTGAGCAAATAGACGAAGTATTCTTCAGAGTGAGAAATCAACAAGCATATCCAACAAGAATCAGTGTAAGTGTAGGATATGCAGATATAGGTGGCGTTAGAAAGCAATTCACAAAAAATACGGGTTATCAGAACACATATGAGATTACCAATCAGTTATGGCATTATTTATCTAGCAGATTAGAAAAGGATAGGATGTATCGTACAATCGGAATTTCATTTGGTAAATTTATACCGAATCAAATTAAGCAGTTGTCGTTGTTTGATGACCCGCTTCAAATAAAAACCGAAATTATAGAAAATCAATTAGACGTTATTAGACATAAATATGGCAAGAATATAGTTATGAGAGGTTCAAGTCTAACTAAGAGCGGTACTGTCCGTGACCGTAAGAATTTAGTCGCAGGGCATAAAGGATAAATTATTTTATATTTACAAAACGTGAAAAAAGATATATTATAAAACATAATATAACTTTAAATAAAGAGGTGTGAATATGAATAAAATCGACGAAAAAGATAAAATGGTGCAGTATTTAAAAAAAGACAACCAGTTAAAAGTAAATGAATATGTTCAAGGCTATTTATCAGCAAAAGAAATCGCTGATGAAATTAATGTAAAGCGCCATATTTTCTATAATGCTATGAATATGGTCGATTCAGGTATGTCGGAAAAGCGTAAAGCAAACAGAGATAAAATATTGCGTAGTGTAGTTGAACAAATAGAAGAGTGTATACCGTATGAATATATGGAATTCGATCATGAAAAATTCTATGGACGTTATACACCATTTATGGATAAATCAGTATCTATACAAAAGAAAAAGATTACAAATTCAATGATAGACGCAAAATGTTATCCAGATGACTTTTTATTTATTAGTTTAAAAACCTTAAAAGCATGGTACAGAAACTATTTAATGAGTCTAGTTATATTAGAGGGAGAAGTCCCTATTAGTAGAGCAGCAAAAGCATATAAAATGACGCCAGCAAACGCTTATAAGTTAAGAGATTACATGAAAGCTAATCATAATAGAATTTTAAGTGCGCCAAATAAACCTGTTTCTGATAAACAAGAATCGGTATTTTTAAGAAATGTAGAGATTTATCATAAGTATATTCAGGATCATAAAATATCAGATTTAGCAAATGAATATAACATCAACAAAAAATATTTGAAGAGAATTATAGAGTCACTCAAATACGTTGATGTAGAGCTGAATTCTACGAAAAAATAATTTTAAAAATTTGTCTAAAACTGTTTACAAATCATGAATAATGATATATAATTAAGGTAGTTAATCGACGAGGTGTTCTGTAAGGGACGCCTTACCTTTTAACTAATAAATACAAATCGTGAATAAAAGTATAAGGAGTGGTAACATGGACGAGCAAACATTAGCAGAACTTACGAGAGTTGCAAGAAAACTAGGTATTGAGGTACATAGTTACACAATGGAAGGAGAGTTCGATTTAGGAAAAATGGAATGGACGTATATCGGACGTATGACAGAGTTATACACTGTTGATAGTCAATCAACTAAAAAATTAATGAGTATCAGAAATAATTGCATAACAGAATGTAACAAAGCTAAAAAAGGGAGTGAATGGATATATCAAAAACATACTGGGAAACCCCTATTTTTAACAGATTGGATAAGCTTTTTTGAATACATTGGGGAAATTTGTGGGACTAAATTATCAATCAGAGATATTTTCTCACAAGAAGATTTGACAGAACTAGAGAAAAAAGACCCAGTATATCAAGAATTTTTAGGAAGAATAGTAAGTGGAGATTAATTTTTTGAACACTAAATATAAGAATACACTGAAAGGAAGAAATAAAATGAGTGAAAAATTTAAAAAAGGCTTACTTGAACAGTACTTTCGAAAAAGAGTTATAGATACAGTCGAAATTGTTAAGTCAGGTTGTTATAACTTGAAAATGAACATAATAGAAGCAGAAAACACTTTAAGTGAAGATGAATTGAATAAACAGTTAAAAAAGGACTTCTATACTCACAAAAATTTAGGAAGAATATGGATAAGCAGAAGTTTTAAATTAGACAGTAAGCAGATACCAAAGTTAGATGAAGATGAATTAGACATGATGATAAAAAGTGTTATTAAAGAATTTGATTTAGAAAAGACGGTATCCCATATAGAAGAAAATATAGGTGGAGATTTTTGGTAAGACATATACGGGGTTTATCCCCCGTATATACATTTTAAGGAGGTAAGGAAAAATGATAACAATCGAACATAAAGGTGAAAAATTAGAATTAGAATTTGTTGAATATATTATGGGTGGTCGCGGTATTGTTGCGTATACAGAAGATGGTGATATATATGGGAATTTAACAACTAATGTAGGACCACAAAATAGAGGTTATTGGTTAACAATCGATACAAATAATTATCCGAATATGGATAAGACTTTGTTGGAAAACGATATATTAGATGAACTGATAACAGAAGTACAGTCTGGTTTTTGTATGTATCCAGTTTATCAATTATCCGAACGATATATTGATATGTTAGAAAATGATTAAAAAGGTAAGGGGTAGTTTTAAAGACTACCCTTTATCAAAATTTTTACAAAATTATTATTAGAAGGTTATATATAATGTAGCTTGTTTGTTACAATAATTATGTAAATGACTAGAAAATTGGAATATTGATTTTAAATGAAATTGCAAAGGGGCAGAAATATGAAACGACAAACTAAAAATGAAATCAGTCACAGTTTAAAAGAATCGTGGATAGATGATATAAAAAATTTAAAAGACCTAGACATTTTAGAAACAGAAACTCAAAAATATTTAAAAATATTGAAGACATTGAGTGAAATGTATGATCAGGAGGACGATCAATTAGAACCTATTAGAAATGACGAATCAAAAAGAGAGATAGAAGACGATGATATTTATATATTTTCACGTAAATTGAGTGGCGGTATGGGGCTAGATAGAAAACACGAAGAAGTTATATATGTACCTGAAAAGATTGTAAGGCAATTAGACTTACAGCATGGAGATGTAATTAGGTGTGAACAAAATGTTTTGAAAGGTGGTAAAACCTACTTTGAAAAATTAGAGGGTCAAACAAAACTTACAGAAATAGAAGAAAGTTCTATTATCGAGTATGACTATATCGTTGTTGACTATGATGAAACACTTAAACAGTATGTATGTAATGAACAATATGGGGACGACGGACTAGTAAATATACCTGCATGGCTAATACATTATGATGATGTAAATAAATTCAATCTAAATAAAGGTGATGTGGTTAGTGCAGCACGCATGACTGATAGAAATATTTTGCGAATTAGATGGAAATATAATACGGACGAGATTTTACCGACGCCTAAACCGAAGAAACCAACTGAATATAAAGAAAAAAAGTCATCGGACGTAATTGTGAAAAGCGCAGATTTTGAAGGGTTTAATATAGGTATATTTGGTACAGAAAAGTTTATCTGCAATTATATTAATGAAGTAGAAAAACGTGGTGGCCATGTCATTCACACTGATTCAGATGTACGCAGTCAAATAGAACGTGTTGTAGATCGATCAGATATTATTGTGATACCAATATTACAGACAAGCCATGTTAAAGCAGAACTTGCTAAAGAAGGCGCAAAAAGAAGCGGTAAACCCTTTGTTATACTAAAAACAAATGGTAAAACGAATTTCATAAGGCAAATATTCGATTGTATTGAAGAACATAATCTTATATGTGAAGTTAATTAATAACAAGATAAAGGAGAATTTTCAACATGAAAAAATTAATCGTAGCTAGTAGTATTTTAGCTTTATTAGGCACTGCATGTAGTAATGGAGAAGAAAAATCAGACGTAAGTCAAAAACAAGAGGGTACAAAGACCGAAAGCAAGCAAAAAGAAAGTAGTAAATCAGAAACTGAATCTAAAAGTAACGAGGGAAAACCTAAACAAGCTAAAAATGTGAAAGTAGATGTTAACGAAGTACCAGATAAGACGAAGCTTGCGCTGGCATTCTTTGCTGAAAAAGACGGAGAACATATTGTAACGAAAGATGAAATACTAAAAGGTATCTATGAACAAAATGTACAAGGTGAAATGGAAAAGAAAAGACTATATAAACTATTACTAATAGATGATAATACTATTAAAAATGGACCGAGTGGTATGAAATTCTATACAGTATATCCGGCAAAAGGTTCGTTTTCAACAGTAGTTGGTTTGAGTAACGATAAATTATATGTAGGTGGTACGCAGGGGGCAATGACATATAAAGATTTATTAGAAACAGGCAAAGAGTATGATCTGCAAGATTTATACGATGAAAATAAAGATTATACATCACTTGAAGAACTCGCAAACCAAATTGAATTTAAAAAAGAACATCCATTCACAGATGATGAAACAAGAGAAGAATTCGAACTACAAGAAAGTCCGGGTACAGAAGCACACCTTAGATCACAAGTTTATGGTATGATTTCAGATTTTGAAGGTGAACCAATAGGAGATAGTAAGTATACAGTAGACATTGTTAGGCATGATGATAATGGTAAGTGGTATGTAAATTACCGTAATAAGCATGCGGAAATTGTTGGTACTTATACTACTAAAGGTGATGACATCGTTAAAAAAGATGTAGACGGTAAAATTATTAAACAAAAACATGTAGAAAATAGATATCAATAAACAGAATTTATTTAAAAATAGGTGTAAGTAAAACAATTTTTATGGAGGTATGTATTATGAGCAATCCCGAAAATTTTAAAGAATACCCTAGAATTTTAAAAATTGAAGAGGACGGAAAAATTATTGCACTAGATAAACATGGGGAAATTAATACCGATTTAAACATTTATAGTATCGATGATGAAAAACAACGCCTAGTATTTGGGAAAGTTATTTATAATCCATATAGTAGATCCGATAGAAACAACGATAATTATAATAAACGCCCAGAAGATTATTACAATCAGCGTGACAGAGAAAGAGAATGGCAGCTACAAGAAGAGAATAAGAAATCGAAATCTAAAAATAAATGGTTAGGTATCTTATTGGCTATTGCAGTTGTAGTTATTATTGTCATTATAACGATGAATGTACTCACAAAAAATGACACAGAGGTTTCAAATGACGATTCAACTCAACAGCAAAATGAACAGTTGAAACAAGAAATAGATTCTACTAAAGAACAATTAAGAAATTCACAACAAAATGAACAACAAACGCAACAAAGTATTAATGAATTACAAAATAAAGTTAACAATCTAAATGCTAATAACCAAAATCAAAGTGCTACAGATGAATTGCAGCAAGGTATAGATAAGTTGCAAGAAGCACAAAATAGTAAGATTAGTGGTAATGAAGAAGAAATGAAGGAAAAATTAAGACAAATTGATGAAGTAATTGATACCGAAAAATTGAGTCAACAAGGAAAAAACCAATGGGAAAAATTTAAAGGTTGGTTAAGTGATCAATTTAATGATGATAACTAAAATAGAAAATCAGAATAACGAACTCAATCAGAAAAGGAGGTAGAATGTATGAATGCATTAATTAATTTTATTTTTGTAATAGTGGTAATTGCAGGTTTAGTTATGGCTTTAAACTTTTTATTGAGTATTTTCTTAGGTTCATATTATATATTCATCCCTCGCGCGCATAGAAAGAAAGATTTTTCATTTTTCGGTGAATATGTATTATACACGTCTATACCACTATTGGCTTTATTCGTAGTGGGACTACAAATAATAAATAAATTCGGGTAGGTTAATCCTAATCGAGAATTAGAAAATAAAATAGAAAAAATGGAGGATATAATTATGAATGTAAATTTTAATGAAGTATTAAATAAATTCGAGCCAAAAGGTGTTTCAGATTTATTGATTGGTGTTGACAGTAATGGAGAGTTACATAGTCATCACTTCTTGCATAGAAATAGTTTATTAATCACAGGGACAGTAGGTTCGGGCAAGAGTATTACAATGAACCAGTTGGTATTGAGTGGAATGTTTAATAACACTCCTAAAGATATAAAATTTGCTTTTTATGATCCCAAAAAAGTTGAATATGCAGTGTATGAAGATTCACCATTTCTTATTAAAAACATAATGTATGAAATAGAAGAATTTAGAGAATATTTAGTAGAATTAACAGCCATAATTGATAAAAGAATGAAACAAATTGTAGATACGGAAACTATGGATATAGAAAGATACAATAAATATGCAAAGGAAAATGATTTAGAGCAGTTACCATATATTATTACAGTTATTGATGAAATTGCAGATGTATATTATATAAACCCTGAAATACAAGAACAACTTATTAGAATTATTAAAAAAGCAAGTGAGGTAGGTATTTATTTTATTATTGGAACACAAACACCACGCAGAGATGTAATAAATGGTACATTAAAAGATAATATACCTAGTCGAATTGCAATGAAAGCAGCAACTCAAATTGAAAGTATGAATACAATTGATGAAGTAGGTGCAGAACAATTAAACGGACTTGGAGAGATGATATATAAATTTGGTGGACGTAGTGAGTTGTTACAAAGTTCATGTGTATCAGATGAAAATATAGAAACGCTAAATGATTATTTAAATACTAAATATAGTATTTAAACGGATTGGTTTTATATTAGGAGATGATATAAGTGAAAATTAATATGGACGAAGTTATTCAGAGACTACTTTTATCTGATTTATCTAATCATAAAATTAGTAGAGATACTGGTGTAACAAGATCAGTCATTTTGAGACTTCGAAATGGCAAGCAAAGTATTGATAATATGACATATGGAAATATAAAAAAGTTGTACAATTATCAATACGAAAAAGAAAAGCAGCGCAAATATAATTAACCCAG
>NZ_JAJNIE010000015.1:0-48320 GCF_022387115.1 Mammaliicoccus sp. F-M27
TATTTATATCTATTTTAATATTTCTAGTCATAGTAAAACTCCCTGCTAAGTTTTCACTATTTAAGTGTTTCCTTAACAGGGAGCATATCAGACATCCAACGAATGGGGTTTTATATTAAAATATAATATCGATAAAGAACCATATAATCATAACGATCATGATTAATGCTTTAGCAATCGAACTTGTTAAGAATCCGAGTAATGAGCCGATACTTGCATTTGTAGCGGCTGTTATATCGCTTTTTTGAATTATTTCAGTAACGAATACTAATACAAACGGTACGAGGATAATACCAAACGGTGGGAATACGAAACAACCAATAATGACACCAACTGCTGCCATTGTTTCTCCTAGTTTAGATCCACCAAATTTCTTCACGAAATAGCTATTCATAATGATATCGGAAAGTATCATAAATATAGTGAATAGCACCATTACTGTCCAGAAAACCCATGATAATTTACTTGAATCGATAGCAAAATGATATATAAAATAACCTACCCATAAAAATAACACTGATGGAATGATGGGTTTGATTAAACCGATAAAAGCAATGGCAAACATTAATATAATTAATAACCAACTAATTGTTGTCATAATTTTACTCCTAACTTATTTTAGCTTCTTTTTGTGTTGAATGTTCTACTGTAAAAATTAATAATATGAATGCTACTCCAATAGATAAACTTGATACGAAGAACACATTTCCTAAACCTACTATATCACTCATATAACCACCGAGTAAATTTCCGCCTAATTGCCCGATCACCATTGCATTCGCAAATAATGTTGAAGCATATCCTGGAAATTCTGGTAAAATGTCTTGGAAATAGCTGATACCTAATCCAAGTAAAATGGCTAAGAAAAATGCTAATGCTAATTGCCCAATTAACATGGCTACAAAACTATCAAACACGCCTATACTAAAGTAATAACCGAAGCCGAATATTGAACCGACCATGAGCAATGTTTTAGTTTTAAATTTACTTGCAATAATGCCTAAAATAATCATAAATGGCACTTCTAATCCAGCACATAAACTTGCTAAAAAGCCCACATGTGATTCATCATCTTTCAAATACTCTGTAACATACAATGGCATATTTAATGTATACATCCATTGGCCAACATGTAATAGAATAAACGCTAAAAAAGGTATCAGTAATGTTGGTTCATATATTAAATTTGGTGCTTTCCTTTCTGGAAAGTTTCCGATTGCGTTGTTAATAATTTTTTTAGGTTCTTTATAAAAAATGATCAATAAGACTAAAACGGTTAAAAATAATGACATCGTTCCACCAAACAAGCCATCATATCCTAATATACCGAGCAATACTGTCCCGATTAATGGTCCAAATAAAAATCCTAATGAAAATGTTGATCGCAAAACAGTATTTGCAAATATACTTCTATCCTTATAAGAGGATTCATTTATAGATTCACGTGCAGAGGCATACATTTGAGGCATTGCAGGTGCAGCAAGTCCTTGAAACATTGCATATAAAACAATGAATATCCAAATTGTATGTATGTAGAAATAAATAGAGAAACATAGCGCACCCATTATAAGTGCAGTAATGATGAGATATTTACGGTTTATTTTCCCACTATCTGAATACCTTGCAACAATTGAGTTCACTGTAAATGATGCACCAGCAGCTAACGCCATTAACAAGCCATACTGGCCTTTTGTCATGCCTAAATGTTGAGTCGCATATAACACTAAAAATGGTACTGTTATAGCAATAGCCATTCCTAATAGACCCATATTTATTAAAAAGAGTTTATAATTTTTTATTTGAAATAATTTCAAAAACATGAATTCACAACTTCCTCTATTTTATTATATGCTTGTACTTTAATGCTAATCACCCATTACGTCAATGCTTTATTGATATATTTCACTCTAACATGTAAAATCAATAACAAATATTATTAAAGGGGTTATTTCAGTGGAATACAAAGTTGACTACATTTCAATCGGAAAAGTCACAAACATCACATTTGATGACCAAAAATCTAAAAAAACTGCTATTTTAAAAGAACCATTTAAAGGTAACATGTACCTATCTAAAACGGGATTTGTTGAAGATGAACAACAATACAAAGGTCATGGTGGCCCTGAAAAAGCGATTTGTTTCTACAGTAAAGATCATTATCCATATTGGAATGACATCATTGACCTTTTACCTAAATATGCTATTTTCGGTGAAAACATCACAGTATCTGGTTTAACAGAAGAACACTTAAATATTGGAGATAGCTATCAACTTGGAGAGGCAGTCATTCAAGTTTCTTGTCCAAGACAACCTTGTGCAACCATCGCTCAAAGATACGGTATTAAAGATTTAGTCAAACGTATGGCAAGCAGCTTTAAAACAGGTTGCTATTTTCGTGTACTTAAAGAAGGTTATGTTGCTCAAAATGATAATATGAAATTGCTAAATACATACAAGCCACAACTTTCTATTTATGAACTTAACGAAACACGTTTCAAAGATCATAAAAATGCCGAACGCATAAAATACATATTGAATCACGATGGCATAAATGAAGAAACGAAAGATATATTCACTAAATTACAGAAACGTTTATCATAATCGATACAACTGAGATACTTGGTATATTATTTAAGTTAAGTTCTGTGTAAAAAAGTAAGAGCTTGGAACATTCAGACGTTCTATGTTGCTTGTTTAGCCAGTCTTGCAACTTTCAGGCCTTCTATGTTGCTTGTTTGGTCAGTCTTGCAACATACAGACGTTCTATGTTGCTTGTTTAGTCAGTCTTGCAACTTTCAGACCTTCTATGTTGCTTGTTTGGTCAGTCTTGCAACATAGAGCATGTACTTAAAAGAACAAAAGAAAAAATATTATAGAAATGAATATTACTCACGATTTTGTAAAGTGCTGACGCCCGGGGGAATAGTATGAGTGAGAGACTACAGGCTCGAGCCATACCCCAGGCAAGCATGCACTTTCAAAATCGTAAGATTTTAAAACATATTACGCTATTTACTAAAAAAACAGTAGCGTGAATTGAGCATAATGTCTCTACATTCTTCATACGATTCACCCTAATTTTACTTTGGTTCGTTCTCACGATTTTGTAAAGCGCTGACGCCCGGGAGAATAGTATGCCGCGCGCGACTACAGGCTCGAGCCACACCCCTAGGCAAGCATGCACTTTCAAAATCGTAAGATTCTATAAAAAAACAACTCATTTCTAGCTGAATAAATCAGTGAAATGAGTTGTTTTTTATTTTGAGTGGGAACTATGTACCAGGCTCTTATTTTTTACCTATTTCAAGTTTACTAATATAATTTTTTAATACTTCTATGAAAGACTTAATTTGTGGTAGCTGCAATACATTATGTTCATAACAAATATATGTTGAACGTGTAAGTGGTTTGCGCATAACATTTAATTTTTTAATTTCAAATCTATTTGTATCAATATCCCCAATAACCAACTCTGGTAAAACTGTAACCCCTACACCATTCAACAACAATTCTTTACATGTTGCGATTTGATCGACTTTAATAAGCGCATGATATTCTTTCTGTAAATAATCTGAATACCATTCTTCTATTTGCTTTAAATAAATAGGTTCTGCCTGAAACTCTATCATTGGTAATAGATGTAAGTCTTGTTTTCTATTTTTAGGATAAATAAAATAATGTTGTTCATTTAGTAAAAGGTCATTTTGAACATTCATGACTTCATTCCCTCTCACAACCATGATGTGAAAGTCATTTTGATATTGTTTAATATGTTCACTAGAACCAATTTGTAATTGAATGTCTACATTTGGATATAAGTTTGTATATTCTCCTAGAACTTGTGGAAGTATTGTTTGTCCGATTAATGAAGAAACACCTATAGAAATACTGCCGTTTACTTCTCCTATTTTCGAACTAATTTTATCTAACAATAGACGTTCTTCTTTTAACATTTTTCGTGCATGCTCAATCACAAGTGCCCCTTCATTCGTTGTAATGAGTTGCTTTTTTGTTCTTATAAATATATTTATACCGAAAAAGTTTTCGATAGATTTTAATCTTTGACTCACTGCTGGTTGTGATATGTAGAGAATGTCTGCTGCTTTTCGTAAAGTTTTTACATCTTCTAATGTTACGAGTAACTTATAATCATCTACTTTCAAATGACACACTCCTTACTTTCATTTTATTATAACATGATTTAATTTGACGACTATGAACTACAACTTTAGACCGAAATATAAGTTTTTTTATTTATAAAATTGAAACTCAATAAATAATTCGTTATAGTTGAGCATGTAAATTAAACAGAAAGGATCCAATCATGCTTATTATAGAAATTATCAAATATATTTTTCTTGGCTTGCTCCAAGGTATAACAGAACCTATCCCCGTTTCTTCAAGCGGACACCTTGTAATGGCACAAGAATTTTTAGGATTACATACAGACGGATTAACATTTGAAATTGTCGTGAATACCGCTTCATTGGTTGCTGTTCTCATTTTATTTAGAAAAGACATTATCGAATTAATAATCGACACGCTTAAATATATTAAAGGTGAGCGTACTGAAACTGTTAAAAAGAACTTCCAACTTGCTATGTATTTAGTTATCGCTACTATCCCTGCAGGTATTTTAGGCGTTATCTTTAAAGACGTTATCGGCGATACTAAAAGCGTACTCTTAGTAGGTATCATGTTGATCGTAACAGGTATCGCATTATGGTTTATTAAAAATAAACGTGGTCAAAAGTTAGAACGTGATTTAACACTTAAAGACGCAATCATTGTTGGTTTATTCCAAGCGGTTGCACTCATACCAGGACTCAGCCGAAGTGGTGCTACTATCGTTGGTGCATTAGGTGTGGGTATGAATCAAAAAACAGCTTTTAAATTCTCATTCTTACTTTATATTCCTGTAAGTTTAGGAACAGCTTTACTAGGTATTAAAGATATTGTCGAGACACCACCAGACACATCATTAATGATTTCATATTTATTCGCACTCGTTGCTTCACTTGTAGCGAGTTATTTCTCATTGAAATGGTTACAAGGTATTATGGAGCGTGGTCAATTAGGTATCTTTAGTAAATATTGTTTCATCGTTGGACCAATCGCTATCATTTTAGCTTTAATATTCTTATAAAAAAAACGGGGAACGCCATCTTTAAAGGGCTTCCTCGTTTTTCTATATAGAAATATGCAATGATACAGTTATTTAATTACTTTGCATTCATAATTTCATGAAAACAATATCTAATTCTTTTTTCCATACCTTTAAAGTCTGTTTCTAATTTAAACATAATCTCATGAGCTGTAACGTATGCTCTATGAAATTGCGCTTTAGATATTTTCTTCTCATTGAGCATTCTTTCTAAGTCATCTTCATCAACAAGTTCATATTCACCCGACTTCGGTATGACCAACACGTCCAAACATAAATCTAATGTTCTAGCATTACCGAGTTGCGTGATATTCCTCAAATTCACATCAAAATAGTACTGCACTGGTTTGTTTTGTTTGTCGTACATGACAGTTATACTATACGGCTTTTTCTCAGGTAATATTTGCATCCATTTATAACCATTATCCGCCACTGTGATTTCTTTCCCTACAACATTTACCTTTAAAGGTTCCTTGACTTGTACCATTGTAACTAATCCTACAAGTCCTTTAAAATGATTTGTATCCAGCACAACTTCTTTATATTCGCGATTAAGGAGACGTCGCCAATGACGTTTGTCAATATACTTAACTTTCACAAGTTACCAACTCCTTTTTTACATTATATAAAAAAACAAGCCCGATTCAAAGCATTCAAGATAGGATTTCAAAATTAAATTTATATTTATAAAAAAATACTACAAGAAACGTTATGTTTCTTGTAGTATTTCAACAATTAATTTTTAATATATAATTTAAAAATACAAAGTGAATTTATATTTTTAATTCCCGAATTCATGTCTATTCGTTAGATAAATAATGTGATTTACCTTTTAAGAATAAACTTAATATTAATGCAATCACACTAAATAATGTGGCAATCCAGAAAGCATCATTGATACCTTGAACTGTTGCTAATTTATTAAAATATTCTAAAAGTGCAGATGTTCCTGCTTGTTCTCCTCCAACTGATTCAGAAAGTGCTTTAACTTGTTCTTGAATCATAGGATTAGTTGAATCCAGGTTATCTGACATATTAGCTAAATGAGAAGTTGTATTTTGCGTCATCACTGTTACAAGTATTGCTGTACCAATTGATCCTGCTAACTGTCTCACTGTGTTACTAATCGCATTACCATGTGGAATAAGTCTTTGAGGTAATGAATTCATACCTGCAGTCATGATTGGCATCATGATAAAACTCATACCGAATGAACGCACGATATATATAACTAAAATTGTTGTATATGGTGTATCCATATTTAATTGTGTTAATTCCCATGTTCCTATTGTCATGATTGTTAAACCAATTAAAGCAAGTGGTTTAATACCAAATGAATCTAACATTTTACCAGCAATAGGACCCATGAATCCCATAATTAATGAACCAGGTAATAACAATAGACCTGAATCTAATGGGGAGAATCCACGTAAATTTTGTAAGTAGATTGGTAGTAAGATCATACCACCGAATAAACTCATTGTTACAATTACATTGATTAACGTTGTTAACGTAAATCCTGAATATTTAAGTGCTGACATATCAAGCATTGGATTTTTCATTCTAACTTCACGAACAACAAATAATATCGTAAAGATTAGACCGATAATTAATGATCCTGAAACTGTCACAGACGTCCATCCATCATTACCTGCTTCACTAAATCCATATAATAACATGCCAAATCCTAAAGTACTGAATATAATACCTTGAACGTCAGCTTTCGGTTTAGATGTTTGTTGGTAAATTTTAAACCAAAAGAAACTAATAAATATCGCTATTAGACCTATAGCAAACATACCGTAGAACATAACGTTCCAATGATAGTTTTGAACAATCCAACCTGATAACGTTGGACCAATTGCAGGTGCTAAAATAAAAGCGATACCTAATGTACCCATTGCAGCCCCACGTTTTTCTGGTGGGAAGATTGTCATAAATACATTTGAACCTAACGGCATTAATATACCGGCACCAACTGCTTGAATAACACGTCCTGACATCATCAGTGGGAAGTTAAATGATAATGCACATATTATAGAACCAATTGTAAATAACGTCATCGCTATTAGGAATAATCTTCTATAAGAATATTTACTAATTAAAAAAGCACTTATCGGTATTAAAATACCATTTACTAACATGAATCCAGTCATTAACCATTGTCCTGTAGACGCTGAGATACTAAATTCATTATTAATAACAGGCAATGCAACGTTTAATAGCGTTTGGTTTAATATTGCTATAAACATACCGAACATCATTGCAACTAATATTTTATTTCTTGAGATACCTTTTCCGTATACGAAGTTAACATGATTTTTTTTAATTTGTTCATTAATAGGTTCATGCTCATTTAATTCCATACCACGATCAGATGTATCTTCCTGTTCTTCAGTAGATTGATTTTGCTCTACTGAATTCATATCGTTAGAAGTCGTTTTTTCCGTCTCTGTTTTAGACGTTTTATTATCTTCTTCCATTTTTTCAATATGTGAATATTTGTTTTGATCGATGTTTTCTTCATCTTTAGATTTCAATTGAGTCTCATCATTCACGCTTGAATGATCTGAGCTATCTTTAGAAATTGATTTAGTGTTTTTACGTTTTACTACAAACGCGTTAATTCCAACCCATAAAAGGATTGCAATGATTATATAAGCCACCGTAAAGGTTGATGTCATAATACACCCTCCTTAATTCTTGTGGATTCGAACTTCAACATTCATTCCTGGAACAACATTTGTTGATGGCTTAGAATCAAATGTGATTTTCACTGGAACAACTTGCGTCACTTTTGTATAGTTTCCATTACTATTTGATGAAGGCATCAATGAGAAACTTGATGCAGTTGCTAATCCAACTTGAGACACTTTACCTTTAACACTAGCTTCTTGGCCATCGATATAAACGTCAACAGCTTGTCCTTTTTCAACATCTTCAACATCTGTATCATCAATGTTTGCTGTTACATATAAATCATCAAAGTTATATGCATAAGCGATTGGTGATCCAGCTTGAACTAAATTATTTTCTGTTGCTGAAGTTTTGACGATTGTACTTTTTGAAGGTGCTTTGATATCCATATTTTGAGATTCGCCATCTTCACCTTTACCAGCTACCTCGCCAATTTTATCGCCTTTATCGAATGTTTTTCCTTCTTCAGCATCAAAGCTGTTTAAATTACCTGATACTGGGCTCGCAATTTTAATTTGCTCACCGTCAACTTTTGCGTTTTCTGTTTTTACATAATCTGTCGCTTCACTATAATAGTGGAATCCTACTAGGCCGATAGCCACTAAAATCACTATAGTAATAACATTTACAAGCACGATTTTTTTCATTACTCTATTTCCTCCAAATTTCAATGATTTGTTTATTATAAGCCTCGTCAACCATGATTTAAACCAACAAATTTCATAAGTTTGTCGGGTTAAAATAGCGGAAAAATCAGATAATTATTCATAATATCTTCATATTTAAAATGAAAATTAATGTATATTTAGAGTTGTTTTTGTTAAAATATATGTTATGTAATTATTCGAGGTGAACTATGAAAAAACATGCTAGACAATTAATAACGAGTAACATGGTTTACTTATTAGAACATTATCATTTTGATGAAATCACTATAAAAATGTTATGTGCTGAATGTGGCATTAACCGTTCAACATTTTATGCACACTTTAAAGATAAATATGAAACGTATGAAGAAATTAAAAGATTCCATATGACGAACTATGAAACTTTAATGGATAATATTGAACAATCTATAACAGATAATCCTGATGACAAACGAAAATACGTTAAACAGTATTTCACAAATGTATTTTATTACATTGCAAGACATCAAAGATTTTTTACAAGCGTATTCGTCGTACATCCTGAGAAAGAATTGATTATTAGTTTTATTAAACTCATAAAGTTTAGATTTGAGAAGTTGATTCGCAGTATAAGTACACTTCAAGATATAAACTTCTTCCTTGATTACACAGTTGGTGGACAAATTGCATCTATTTATAGATGGTTAAAAAATGGTTGTGAAGAAACACCAGAAAAAATGGCTGACATTATGTATCGCAATATTATTAAAATTAATAGATAACCAAAAAAATCACACCTTCATAATTGAGGTGTGATTTTTTGGTTGCTGATAAACAATATTCTTACGAAATATTATAATCTTAAAAGCTAGATAATCCGGTCTTTTCTTGTATTCTATACATGACTCTTTTCCATAATGATTCATCTTTAAAATCATCATATTGAGCAGTCATCGTATGTTCCTTATTATCCCATGCATCATTAAAAGTTCGAGATAGTTTTGCAAATGCTTCGTCAGTTTGTTTACCTTTAATAATGATATCTGACTCTAAATTATAATCGCCCATGTTTCTACGCGTTAGATTAGACGAACCTAATATCATAGTAGCATTCTTATTTTCATTTTGTTCAAATAACAAGTATTTCGAGTGATACTGTTCTCCGTTACTGAGCGCCCATTTCACTTTAATATTTCCTTTTGAGCGATTAACTAACTCACTTGCTACAGGCTTATTAGGGACACCTGGTTTTTCTTTTCCAAAAGCTTCTTTATTGATATCTAATATGAGTTTGATTTTCACATTCCTCTTAGATGCTTTAATCAGTTCATTGATCACATCTCTATCAGAAAGGTAAAACATTCCTATAGAAATACGATCTTTAGATTGTGTTTTTTTTATATTTTTAATAATTTGCTCTTTAATTTTCCCTTCTGTTGCCAGTTGCACTGAATAAGTAGCGTCATCACGCCAACTATTATGATTAATTTTAAAATCGCTGGCCGAATACTGTGCACCACTCATATTGGCTACTGCTAATTCAGATTTAATCAACGCATTTTGGATAGGTCCTGTTACTCTTACACCGACATTTTGATGATAGCCACTTGAGTCATGCGGATTACTTGAAAGCACCATGCCGTGTTTTTCTGTTACAAGCGTTTTTCTATGATTCGCTTTCATATTTAAAATTCCCAAATAACCTCTTACTGTAACATCTGGTGCTTCACTACTTATCGGGTTGCTTAACTTGCCGTTTTCACTATTCCCAAACCATTGAAAGAATGTTCTATATGTACCAGAATAAATTGGATTCGAGTCTCTTAATTTATTTAAATCTGTATATTGAACATCTATATTATATTCTTTTAAATCTTTAATATTTTCTGGCGTATAAGAACCGTAAAATGAATTAAGTGGGTCAGTTATCACAATAATTCTCATGTTTGGATTCTCTTGCTTTTTAGCGATTAAAGACTGTGTGAGTCGATTCGCTATGTCTGGATAAGTTTTATCTCCCGTTTTATAACTATTAAATAAGAACATGTCCATAATAATAAAGTCATTCGCTTCATTTATCGTTTCATTAACTTTATCAAAGATTTCATGATCATAATTCATTTCGTCTCCGGATTTATAAGTAACATCCGTTAATAATTCTACATGCTCAGTCTTAGTTTCAGAACTTGTTTTTGAAACGCCGTGAGGTAAAATTTTAAACACGTGGAAAATACTTACCGCTATAACAAATGCTAATAATATGTATGCAAGCCATAATAAATACTTCTTTTGAAATTTATGCTTCTTTTTTGGATGTTTCTTTTTCTGATTTTTATTTTTTACAGGTTGACGCTTCTTTTTTGTAATTTTTTTAGTTTTATTAGCCAAGTGTTTAATAACCTCCTTTTAATCTCATTATACCAAAATTAAATTGACAACGATGTATTACTTTGTTACTTTTAATGAATATTGAATTTTTCAGAATTTTTAGAGTATATAAATAGGAGTGAATTAAATTGACTGAGCAATTAAGACCTTTCCGCGCTGATCATGTCGGAAGTTTATTAAGAACTGAACCATTAAAAAAAGCACGTCAACAATATTCAGAAGGTGCTATATCTGAAGCTGAATTACAACAAGTTGAAGATCAAGAAATTGATCAAATCATTGAAAAACAATTAGAAGTCGGATTAAAAAGTATAACTGACGGTGAATTCAGACGTTCTTATTGGCATTTTGATTTCTTAGAAAATTTAACTGGTATTGAAGATTACGTACCAGAAATCGGTCTTACGTTTAATGGTGTTGAAACTAAAAAACATAATGTAAGAGTAGCTGGAAAAGTTGAATTTAATCCAGAACATCCACATTTCGAACATTTTTCTTATTTACATAAACAAGTAAATGGTAGAGCTATGAGTAAAGTTTCCATCCCGAGCCCTAACCAGTTATTCCATCCAAACATATTAAATCATGATATTTATCCAGATATTAACGAATATGCTAAAGATGTATCAGAAGCTTACCGCCAATCTATACTTAAATTTTATGACTTAGGATGTCGCTATTTACAAATTGATGATGTTTATTGGGCTGGATTAGCAGCAACAAAACAATTAATTAAAAATAGAGAACGTACTGAAGATGAAAAAGCAGAAGCTATTAAATTAGCTGCAAAGGTCGTGAATGACGCTTTAGCAGACTTGCCAGAAGATTTACTGATTACTACACATATTTGTCGTGGTAACTATCAATCCTCATGGGCCATCACAGGTGGTTATGAACCAATCGCTAAAGAACTATTCACAGAAAAATTACAAGGCTTCTTCTTAGAGTATGATGATAATCGTTCAGGCGATTTCGAACCTTTAAGACATTTCAATAGAGATGATGCTTATATTGTATTAGGTCTTTTTACATCGAAGACTGGAGAACTAGAAAACAAACAAAACATTTTAGACAGATTAGATGAAGCTACAAAATACGTTTCAAAAGATCAAATATGTCTAAGCCCACAATGTGGTTTTGCTTCAACAGAAGAAGGTAATATTTTATCTGAAGAAGATCAATGGCGTAAATTATCTTACGTGATAGAAACGGCAAAAGAAGTATATGGTGAGCTATAAACACTTGTATAAGATAAATTAAAGTCTATAAACAGAGACAGAGGGCACACTTATTAATCGTGTGCCCTCTGTTGTTTTAGTTTTATATAGATTCAAATGCATACTTTTTAATAGCTTCTTCATGCTGTGGATATTGTTCTAGCAAGTGCGCTTGTGTAAACAGTTCAAACTTTTCAAATTGGAAACCTGGTGAACACATACAGCCTACTAACGCATAGTCATTATCCCCTTCAACCGTTGAAGCAAATATTACGCCTTTAGGTACGAGTGCCTGTAATACATCGCCAGCTTCAATATTAGGTCCTACTTTAACTTGTTCATATTTTCCATCTGGATGTATCATATGAACAGTTAATGTTTGACCAGCATGATAATACCAAACTTCATCTGATTGTATTCTATGAAAATGAGAGATATTATTTTTCTCTAATAGGAAATAAATACTTGTATACATAGCATTATGATCACTTAATGTTTGTTGTGATTTAATGATTTCTTTAAAATATCCACCTTCTGGATGTGGTGTTAAATCAAGCATTTCAATCCATTTATCTTTATTCATAGCTTCTCCCATTACAAATCTACATTATGAAATACTTGTTGAACATCTTCTAAATCTTCAAGAGCATCTACTAATTTTTCAAAAGTATCTTGATCTTCTTCTGATAAAGTAACTTCTGACTGAGCTAACATTGAAAGTTCCGCAACTTCAAAATCTTCTACACCATTCTCTTTAAGAACATTTTGAACTTGTGCAAATTGCTCAGGCTCAGCGTATACAATCGTTAATTCTTCTTCTTCAATAACATCTCTAACATCTAAATCTTCTTCTAATAAAAGCTCAAAAATTTCATCAGATGATTTTTCTTTGAATGCAAATACTGCTGTGTGATTAAACATGTATGCTACAGATCCAGATACACCCATATTCCCACCATTCTTACCGAATGCTGCACGAACATCACTAGCTGTACGGTTAACGTTGTTAGTTAACGCATCAACAATTAACATTGTACCACTTGGTCCAAAACCTTCGTATCTTAATTCATCGTAGTTTTCTTCTGATCCACCTTTTGCTTTTTCGATGGCTCTATCTATAATATGTTTTGGAACAGAATAAGTTTTAGCTTTTTCTAATACAAATTTAAGGTTTTGGTTTGATTCAGGATCTGGTTCACCTGATTTTGCTGCCATATATATTTCACGGCCAAATTTCGCATAAATTCTACTTGTATTTTTATCTTTTTGGGCTTTCTTTTCCTTAATATTATTCCATTTACGTCCCATAATTCCATCTCTCTTTCAAAGTGAGTTATTTAACATACCTATTATACAATATTGATCTAATCTGGCAAAGTTTACCGTTCAATAAAATCTTGGACATAAATCTCAACTCAAAATAGCGTGATATGTTTTAAAATCTTACGATTTTAAAAGTGCATGCTTGCCTAGGGGTATGGTTCGAGCCTGTAGTCTTTCTCACATACTATTCCCCCGGGCGTCAGTACTTCACAAAATCGTTATAAGTATTCATTTTTCTTATATTTTTTCGTTTGTTCTTTTAAGTATATGTTGTATGTTGCAAGACTCACCAAACAAGCAACATAGAAGGTCCGAATGTTGCAAGACTTATCAAACAAGCAACATAGAAGCTCTGTAAGTTGCAAGACTACCTAAACAAGCAACATTCAGACCCCGAACATGCTGCCGCTACACACACCGACCTCATCCAATAGTAGAAATTATAATAAAAAGAGCATAAATTCTTCGAAAAATAAGAATTTACGCTCTTTTACGTTAACCAGGGATGTTAATGTCACAAGCTCTAGTAAACGTATTTTAATCTTTAATAATACTTGCAAGTCTTAATATGTGCATAATAATATTCAGTAGATTTATAAATAAATTAAAGCCCATTTCTCTTGGAGAGAAATTACCGAGTTTCATACGGTTAAAGTCATAAACTGTATATAACAAGAATAAACCTATACCGATTACTGATAATACGGTATGAAAGATTGGGTTATTTATAAATAATCCTAATAAACTTGCGAAAATAAGTGCTATTAATGTAACGAATAAATATTTACCTAAACCTGATGCATCATCAATCATGAAATAGCCTAAAATTCCGAACGCTGCGAATGCACCAATAGCTAACGCTATATTTCCATAAAATGCTTGCGTGCCTAATGCACCTAAATAATACATAAACGATGTATATGATAGTACACCAATTAAGAATGCAAACACATTAGATATAAGACCACCAAATTTTCTAGATGATTTTACAAATAGTGAAATCATTATAAGTACAAATAATCCTATCGTAATTGGAAGTTGAAGAGCAGGTGGTACAAATTGACCTAAATATGTTCCAATCCCAAAAATAACCCAATAATATAAGAAATAAAGCCACGTTTTTCTAATTGCTGAACCATGTGTATCAGCAGCTTCATAAGATCCATAATTATGTTCATAACTCATTCATAATCAATCCTTTTTAAAGTAATACCAACATTTTACATGCAATTACTATATATATCAATCTTGATGTTTCTTCACAATTGTAACAATCTTCCCCTTACATAATTTGCCATATTGCATATAGATGCGTTCACAACAGTTTTGGTAGGGTTATATACATTCATAAAAGCGCATTCTAATTATTGTTTTTTTATTACAAAGTGATTACATACAGTACAGATAATGCTATTTTTGTTACCATTAATGCTATCGAAGGATTTATATATTTGCATGTAGTTTTTATATATTTTAAATAATGAGGAGGATAAGCCTTTGAAAAAATTTGCATTCGCAGTAACAGCAGTTTCAGGTGTTGCAGCTATAGCAGCTCATAACGACGCTGAAGCATCAACTCAACACACTGTAAAAAATGGTGAATCTTTATGGGTTATCGCAGACGAATATGGTGTATCTGTAGACCAACTGAAATCTAGTAATAACATTTCAGGAAACATGATCTTCCCAGGACAAGTCATTACTGTAAACGGAAGTAGTTCAACTGGAGGAAGTGGCTCTCAAGAAAGTACAGCAACTTCAGGTTCTACGTACACAGTTAAAAGTGGTGATTCATTAGATGTAATCGCTCAACAACACGGTGTTTCAGTTGACCAACTTATGAAATCAAATAATTTAAAAGGTTATATTATCTATCCTGGTCAAACTTTAAAAATTGCAGGTGGAAGCGGTAGTGAAACATCAACTGCCCCATCAAACAATACACAACCATCTCAAACGAGTAGTAACCAAACATTTAATGACCAAAACTTATACGACTGGGGTCAATGTACATATTACGTATTCGACCGTAGAGCACAAGCTGGTAGTGCAATAAGCACATATTGGGGAGACGCAAAATACTGGGCAGGCGCAGCACAAGCTAACGGTTTCCGTGTAGATAGCACACCTGCAGTAGGATCAATCATGCAATCTACATCAGGTCAATATGGTCACGTTTCATATGTTGAATCTATTAACTCAGACGGTAGTTTACTTATTTCAGAAACTAACTACAATACGCCTCCTGGTGTAACTGATTATAGAACAATACCTGCATCACAAGTTTATAACTACTCTTATATTCATTAATATCCAAAGAGTAAGGGACATAACAAAAAGAGCTCTTCATTAGGCGATAACCTAGTGAAGAGCTTTTTTATCATGTGGACCCTGACTTGATAAATTCAACAGCTCTATTTATAACCAAACAAAAAAACATCCAAATTTTATAATTAGGATGTTTTTTAATATTTTTATACAAATAACATACAAAAGTGATAAATAACAAATGAAAGTAAAATTGAAACTGGTAAAGTTACAATCCATGTAATGATCATTCTTTGTGCTGTTGTCCATTTAACGCCTTTAACGCGTTGTGATGAACCTACACCTAATATAGATGAAGATACAACATGAGTAGTTGATACTGGTAAGTGTATGAAAGTAGCACCAAATATAACGAATGCTGATGATAAGTCTGCTGCTACGCCGTTAGCTGGACGTATTTTCATAATGTTTCCACCAACAGTTTTAATAATTTTCCATCCACCTACTGCTGTTCCAAGTCCCATTGCGGTAGCACAACTTATTTTAACCCATAGCTCAATATCTGTTGTTGTTTGCATATTAGCTGAAATAAGTGCCATCGTAATAATACCCATTGCTTTTTGAGCATCATTTGTACCGTGAGAAAATGCTTGTAACGCAGCAGTACCAATTTGAATAAATCTAAAGTTTCTATTTGTTTTAGTCAAATTATTATTTTTAAATACTACTTTGAAAATAGAATATACTATAAAACCAACTATAAAAGCTAATATCGGTGATGCAATTAAAGCTAATATAATTTTAGAAAATCCTTGGTAATGTAATACACCAAATCCTGCAGATGCGATAGCTGCTCCTGCAATCGACCCTATTAATGCATGTGAAGATGAACTTGGAATCCCGAAGTACCAAGTTAAAAGATTCCATGCTATTGCCGAAATTAAAGCTGCTAAAATAACAATTGAACCATTCTCTAATTTAAATGGATCTACGATATCTTTTGCAATCGTTTGAGCAACACCAGTTGCCATTAATGCACCAAGAAAGTTCATGATTGCTGCTAATAAAATTGCATGTCTTGGTTTAAGTGCTTTAGTAGATACTGCTGTAGCGATTGCATTGGCTGTATCATGGAAACCATTAATAAAGTCAAAAATTAACGCAAATGCAACAATAGCTACGGTAATAATGAGTAAACTATCCATTTTTCTAAAACTCCTTAGCTATTTTTCATAATAATTTGTTCTAATTTATTTGCTACTAATTGACATTTATCTGCTACATCTTCTAAAGATTCATAAATATCTTTAATTTTAATTAAAGTTACTGGGTCTGTTTCGCTATTGAAAATATATTTGATAGATTGTCTTAAAATGCTATCACAATTCGTTTCATATTCTTTAATGTTAATAGAATGCACACGAATATGTGAGAATTTCTTCTCAGCTACTAAAGTTACAGCTATTTCAATTTCTTTTACAGCTGCTTGGATGTTTTTCACGAATTCAGCCATGTAATCATCTGAATAACTGATAGAGTACATTTCAAACATTGCTGAAGTTTCTTCCATTTCATCTAATACATCATCTAATGCGTCACACAATTCTAAAATATCTTCTCTTTCAATTGGTGTGATGAACGTCTGATTTAAATCAGTGATCATTTGGTGCATAAGATCATCACCATTAGACTCATAGGCTTTTATTTTATCTGAATAAGCTTTTAAGTCGAAATCTGAATCAAAATCCATTTCTCCAAATTCAACTGACGCGCGGCTTAAATTCTCAGCTATAGCTTCTAGCTGAATACCAAACTTATCCTTCTTCTTATTAAACATTTAGTAATCCTCCCAAAATTTACATCTTAATTTACGTAATTACTCTTTCATTGTACTCTTTCAAAATGAATTCGACCACTGTTTATTAATTAATTTTTAAATTTTCGTCTTGTTTGTAAACTTTCTGTATACACAAAGTTCACATTGGTATTTTATAACATAAAAAAGGACTAATGACAAGCATTAGTCCTAAAATAGTTTTATAATACGCGTTGGATAACTTGTTTAGAATGTACATAAGCTAATATTGCAAATAATATATAAATTAAAGAATATAGCGACATGACAATAAGTACTGGTGTGTAGAATGATTGTCCCATGAAGAACCACGCTGATTTAGCTGCGAAATACCCGTGACTCAATCCAATAATTAATGGTAATGCAAAATTAAATCCAATTTTCAATGCAATTCCTTTAGACATATCTTTAGATGTATAACCTAATTTTCTTAATATAACATAGTTTGAAGTCTCATCTTCTGTTTCATCAATTTGCTTAATGTAAATGATACAGCCAGTTGATAGTAGAAATGCGACGCCTAAAAATCCGAGAATAAATAACATGACGCCAAGACTACTTTTAGAGTCCTTATATATCTGTTGATATGAAAGCGATGATTCATTTGACTTTACTTGTTTACTAAAGATTTGTTCTGCTTTATTAACGTCTTTTTCGTCACTTAAATTAATACCGTACTGATCATTAAGACTATCATTTTTCGCTTCATGCTGTTTCATCTGATCAAATGTATGATTTGAAACAACATAAACAGGTGCATTATATGAAATATTAGTTGATAAATAAGTTTCTTTACTAATGGACTTCACTTTAAGCTGCTTAGTTTGATCATTTAATTTATATGATATGTTTTCATCATCATGAACTGTAATCATTTTATCAAGAATATCACTATAACCTACTATAGCAACTTCGTTATCTTGTAAATTCAAATCTTTAAATTCTGATGATTTAGCAATTGTTGAAGGAAATTGAGATGATGTACTAGTCAGTTCATCATCATATGCGAACACTTTAGTATCATCAATCTCATAGCGCGTCACATGATAATTATTTTCCTTGAACTTGATATTATTGTCATTTAGCGCTTTTTTGAATTGATTATTTGCATCTTTGTTTATAAAAATATAATCATCAGGTGCATTATTCCGAGCAGTTTCTGCTGCATTGTAATATGAGACATAACTTAATGCTAAAAGACCCACTGACATAGCTGAAACAATTGCAATTATTGTAAGCGATAAAGCATTAGTTTTCATCTTATGCATGATAGATGATGTTGAAACGACGTCTGTTACACTAAGCATACCTTTTTTATATTTACGAATGGTGTTGAATATAAGTGATATTGAACACCTAAATAATAGATACGCCCCAACGATCGTTAAGAACAATACAGTGATCATTCTTAAATAAAGACCCATCATGGCATTTCCTTTAAGATTATCAAATATTACACTAGATAAATAGTACCCTCCGATAATCATCAAAATGCCAATTGCACCAAAAATTAATTCATATAACTTAATTTTTTTAATTTTTGTATCTGTAACATTATATTCATTCATAAGTGCTAGAATCGTTTTTCTCTTAATAAACACAATATTTTGAAGAGATATGATCATATAAATGCCAACCATTAAAACGACTGTTTGAATAAAGGCTTCTATACTAAAATTTAAATGCGCTTCTTGCTGAACATCTATAATCTTATACAAAATCATTAATAATATTTTCGAAGAGAAAAAGCCTAGAATGGAACCTAGCACAGCAGTTATTGCAAATAAGATAAAGTTTTCTAAAGCAAATATTTTGAAGACTTCTCGTTTTGTCATACCGATTAACTGGTATAACCCTATTTCTCTTGATCTTCTTTTAATAAAAAGTTTGTTTGCATAAAGCAAGAATACGACGATAATAATCGTTAATATTGTGACACCTATTTGAATACCCACTCCTAGCTTAACGCCAGATTGTAGACCCTTCAAATCTTCTGAATGCTTCAAAGTAACAAACCCGAAAAACAGCATGACACTCATCGTAATTGAAAAGACATACATACTATAATGACGGATGTTACGTCTTAAGTTTTTAATAATGATGTGATTAAAGCTCATTTACAACACCACCTAACACGCTTTGTGTTTTGATGATTTCCTTATAAAATGTCTCTCTATCATCGTCTCCTTTATAAAGTTCAGAATAGATTTTACCATCTTTCAAGAAAATAACGCGATTTGAATAACTTGCCGCTGCGGAATCATGTGTAACCATTATGATTGTAGATTGCGTCGTCTGATTCATTTGATTTAACTTATTTAATAAGTCAGATGCGGATTTAGAATCTAAAGCACCAGTTGGTTCATCGGCAAATATAATAGATGGTTGTCCTATAAATGCCCTTGCTGCAGATGTTCTTTGCTTTTGACCACCTGAAATCTCACTTGGATATTTATGTTGAATATCTAGAATACCTAATGCTTTACTTATTTCTTCATATCTTATTTGCGCTTCTTTTTTTGAAATGTTTTGAATCGTCAAAGGCAACATAATATTTTCTTGAACAGTGAGCGTATTCAGCAAATTATACTCTTGAAATATAAAGCCTAATTCTTTTTTTCTAAAGTTAGACATTTGTCTATTATTCATGTTTTGTAATTGATGTCCATTAATTTCAATTTGACCGTTCGTAGCATAATCAATTGAACTCAAAACATTTAAAAGCGTTGTTTTACCAGAACCTGATGCCCCCATAATGCTAATGAATTCACCTTTTTCTACCGTCATATCTATTTGTTTTAATACTTCTTGTTGATTTTTTTTAGAACCATAAACTTTTACCAGTTGTTCAGTTTTTAAAATACTCATCTTCAGCACTCCTTTGAAATTTGTCTATGATTCCATATTAAAGGCTTTTTTAGTTAAGTTCCTTCGAATCATCGCACATTTTAAGGTTTGAAGTGACATTATTGTCACTTGATTGTTCAAGCGCTGTAAAATGATTAGGATGAGGGAAGATGAGCAATACTGTTGTACCTTCTCCATATGTAGATTGAATATTTACTTTAATGCTTAAGCCTTCAGCAATTTCTTTCACCAAATAAAGCCCCATTCCTGTGGCTGTTGACTCTCGTCTATTTGTAGTAGAAGTAAACCCTCTTTCAAATATACGTGGTATATCTCGTGACTTTATCCCTCTACCAGTATCTTGAATCTTCAAATGCATTTGATTATTTTGTTCGAAAGTGGAAATGGTGATCTCACTATTTTCTGTATATTTCAATGCGTTACTTATAATTTGTCTAATGATGGTACGAGACCATTTTTCATCTGTATAAACTTTTTCCTTATCGATTTGAATATCATAGCCTATCCTTTTAGCCATACTAATATTACGTGTATGCTGAATTTCACTAATAACCATATCTTTTAAAGAATAATGACCAAAATAAAAATCATTACTTTTTGAAGATAATCTTCTAATATAAAGTTGTTGATCAAGCAAATAGTCTATTCGACTCCACTCATATAATAAATCTTGCTTTAATTCCGCTTCTTCTATTTGATCTAATAACAATTTCATTGCTGTTATAGGTGTCTTTACTTCATGTATCCAATCCAACAAGTCATTTTTAGTCAGCTGAATTTCTTTATTTTGATCGTGAATTGTACGTCTTGTACTTTCATCATAGTTTTGGATATAATCAAAAATTATTTTTTCATATGCAGATTGATTCAACTCTTTATGCTCAATTTCTTTTATTGGAACATCTTTCTTTAAAGCATCATAAAAACGAGTTTCTCTCGTATAAATTAGCCATAAAAATACGCCAAATAAAATAACGTTTATACCTATTAAGTACAGCGCACTTTTTGTTGAAAATGCTACATCTAACCAACTTGTTAAGATTATAATAAGCTGCATAAGCATAAAAAATAATATCCATGTCAATCTTTCCTCAACAAAATATTTTATCATTTTATCCCTCCAGCTCATGAGCTATGTAGCCTTTACCTACTTTCGTTTCTATTAAATCATTGAGTCCAATATCCGCTAATTTTTTTCTTAAACGATTTACATTAACGGTTAAAGTATTATCACTTACAAATTGTTCATCATCCCATAATGCCGTTATAATCTTATCTCGACTCACAATTTCGTTCTTATGATTGAGCAAAATTTCTAATATAAACATTTCATTTTTAGTTAACGATATCTCAGAACCATTTTTTTCTATGATGTGTTTACCATAATCTACACGCGCTTTATTCCACAACTTAATTCTAGGTTCATCTTTATTGTATTGATAAACTCTTCTATAAATGGCCTGTAATTTAGCAACGAGCACTTCAGTATGAAAAGGTTTTTGAATGAAATCATCAGCACCAAGTTCCATACTCATCACTTGATCCATAGGATGATCTCTTGAAGAAAGAAATACAATCGGAATATTAGAATGTTTTCTAATCGCTCGACACCAGTAAAATCCATCATACTGTGGTAATTGTATATCAATAATCACCATATCAGGATCAATCGTTTTATACTCCTCAAAAACTGAACTAAAATCATTGATTCCATGTACAGACCAATCCCATTTTTCTAGTTGGCTTTTCATTGCTTTAAATAACGTTTCATCATCTTCAATAATTAGTAATTCCATACTATCCCTCTTACTTTGTATATTTTTTGACTTCCCCAGCTAATGTACGTAATTGAAAGTCTTTTATTCTACAATCAACTTCAAAGCCTTTCATCGTCACATTATGAATAGGCGCTTGTGATAAATAGTAAATACTCCACGGTAATTTAGGTATATAGTTAAATAAATGCACAACAAATTCATTCGTCAGTTTGAGCTTTCTAAATTCCAACACACCATTATCTTCATATTTATTAACCGTAAGTGCCCCTCCAACAACTTTAAACTGAATGATATCTTCATGGATGCTTGGGTTAACTCTTTGTAATTTCAGCAATGGATTGCTTCGATGTTTAAAGTACACATAATACATATCTCCAATTAATTCAGTCGTCACAAGCGTACCACTCGTTTCTTGTAACCAATCAAAATAATATTTTACAACTTGTTCTAAATCCCACTGATAAGGTATAGGCATTCTGTCTACACTTCTGACATCATCAAATTTAGATTTTTGTAACTCTATAGATACAGCGGGTCGTTTAATTGACTGAGCTGTTGTTTGAACTTCAATTCCTGTTGAACTTAATATGTCTATCGTTTCTTGATCAAATGGTGAACCTGTAATATATATGATTTTCTTTACATTATTCTCTTTGCAAGCTTTTGCCATATTATCACTCGCGATTACATTCAAATTACGAGCAGTGCTTTGCGTCAATTTTGCAGACTTTTTATTAGGATCTAAATAATAAATTGCAATGTCTATATCTTTCAAAGCTTCTGTCATATCTTTTAATACATAAATATCACATTTTCTCCAAGTAACATCTGTATCAGTCATGTCCTCTTCATATTTTGTGATAGTAAATAAATTTCCGATATCTTTTAATGTACTGATTAAATGCTTACCTATATATCCTGAACCACCAGAAATGAGTACATTCGCTTTCATTTTAAGCACTCCTTTACATTCGGACTTTATATGTGTGTTATAATATTTATAACTTATTGCATATTTACCATAAATATAACATTGTTTGTAATTTATAAATAGAAATAGGAGATATTTTATGAAAGAAATCATACGCGAAATTCGAATAAATGATGTAGAGAACTTTAATAAATTATTAGATAGCGTCATTAATCAATCAGAATATCTATTATTTAATCCAGGTGAACACCAAATTTCAATACAAAATCAAACGTTATTTCTAGAAGAAATGATTACAACAAGTAATTCTACGATTATCGTGGCAGAATTAAACGATGCTTTAGTTGGATATGTGACACTTCAAGGTGGAAGAACTAAAAGAAATAGTCATGCAGCTAAGATTGCAATGGGGTTGTTACCATCATTTAGAAACAAAGGTATTGGCTATAAATTGCTCCAAGAAACTGAAGCTTGGGCTATAAGACAACAACTTCACCGACTAGAACTAAATGTTGTTACTGAGAACGAACCAGCTTATCGCTTATATGAAAAATTTGGTTTTAAAGTTGAAGGTAAGAGAGAAAATACACTGTTTTTCAACGATAAATATTATGATGAATTTATGATGGGAAAATTATTATAAAAAAAACAAACTAAGCGAACTTAGTTTGTTTTTTTATTCATCTTTTTTAATAACTGTTTCAGATTCTTGACTTGCGTTATTCTCATATGGTGATTGTTTTGTATTGGCACCTAAGAACATCATGACACTGTTATAAGTCTTCTTAGACTCTTTTAAATTCATGTGAAATTGATATTGATGACGTAAACCATGCGTACCATCAAAGAATGAAGTCGTTGTTTCTACACCTTGCTCATTTAAAACTTCATCAAATTCCCTATTTTGTGGATCAAATGGATCAGCATCTCCCACTGTTAAAAATGTAGGTGGATAATATTTCGTTACTTGATCGACAGTAGACAATTGATTTATTTGTGCAAAGTTCTTTTCCCATTCTTTCGTACCCGTATAACTTGTCATAAATAAATCGATTCTTGGAAATTCAGTACCTCTGACAGTTTGCATATTATAAAGGCCACCAAATAGAATGGCACCTCTTAAATAATCTCTCTTAATACTAGGCTTCATATCCATTTGCTGTTGTAACTTAGGATTAGTTTGAATTGCTACATATTGACTTGCAATTTGAGCGCCTGCAGAGTCACCACCATAGAGTATTTGTTTATAATCAATATTAAATTTATTTTTATGTTTCAACGTATATTTAGTTGCTTGATCTAATTGTTCTATCGGTGTTGGATATTGTGAATCCGGTGCTAAAGCATAATTAACATTTACAATGATATATCCTTTTTCAGCGATTTGTGCCAAGTATGGATTTTTAGGTCTTTTATCTCCTGCGATAAAACCACCGCCATGCGTCCAAAATATAACAGGTAATTTTTCGTTTTTCTTTATATTTGAAGGCATAATAACATCCATTTGACTATTTGGAGCGGTGTGCCCGTATGAAACATCACGTATCAATTTCACTTTTTTATTGTTAAGGAGTAATTGATTGGCTCTTTGAGCTTGTAATTGTATTTCTCGTTGCTTATGTTCCTGATATTTATTGTAAATATAAAATCCACTTACAACAACGATAATCGCCACAATCAAAATAAACAATCGTCGTTTTTTTCTCTTCATATGTTTCACTTCCTCATGTAAGAAGATAGTTTAACATATTCAATTATTTTATGCGATATGTTTTTTATTATCTTTTTTTCTCGAAATGTATTTAACAAGTATCGCACCACATATTACTAAACCAATTACACCCATTGCTGGATACAGCTTATCAATTAGTGCTGAGAAACCTACGAAACTTAATCCATACGCTAATAACATTGCTATTGTCAGTAATAAAACATATTTCTTAGAAAACGGCACTGTAAATCTAGCAGTAAATGAATACATTAATCCTAAAATAGTATTATACATAACCATTAACATAATAACTGATAACGCAAAACCAACTATAGGAGAAATCGTTCTAGCTAACGCTAATGTTGGAATTTCTACATCTTTGATACTAGGATATTCAGCTAATAAACCAGAATTAATAAGCGCTAATAATACTAAGTAGATAACGCCACCAATAATTCCACCTAATCCTGAAATTCGACGTTTATCAGCATCTCCACCTATTGCAATTAAAGTACTAAAACCTACAGAAAAGGCTAATCCTCCGTAAATAAAGCCTTGAGCAATGCCCCAAAACAGACTTGGTTCTTCAACAGTACGATTAACTTCTAAAATACTAACATGTCCATTTATAAAGAAATAACCTGCAATTATAAGAATGATGATGATCAAGAATGGTGTCACCACACCTAAAGCTTTTACAATTTTATCAAAGTCTAATAAAAGCGTTACATAAATAACAGCACACATAATTAATGCGCCTAACCAAGTTGGCACACCAAAACTTTCTTGGAATGCAGAACCGGCACCTGCTATCATCGTGACAGATATTCCAAATAAGAAGAATATCAATACATAGTCGATGACAATACCAGCTTTACCGAATAAATAATTGATAGTAGAACTATGATCATCAGCATCTAGTGCTGTACCAATTTTGGCTACTTGTCTACCAAAAAAGGCTAACATGATTCCTGAAATAATCACCCCTAAATAGCCATACAAACCATAATGGGTAAAGAATTTCATTACTTCTTGGCCTGTTGAAAACCCTGCTCCAACTACGACACCTACATAGGCAAAACCTATTTTTGTTGCTTCTTTAACATTTGACACAAATGTTCCTCCTTATTTACATGTTCAACATATTGACATATACCCCATATATTCAAAAATATTCCATAAAATCAAAAAAGACTGAGCCTGAGACATAAATCCCCCTTAATATAAATCACCCAATCCATTGGAATTATTTTCGGATTGGGTGATTTTTATATTTCTGATTTTGTAAAGTGCTGACGCCCGGGGGAATAGTATGTGCGAGAGACTACAGGCTCGAGCCATACCCCAGGCAAGCATGCACGTTACAAAATCATTATAGTTTAGGACATTTATGTCCCAGACTCAGTCTGAAACCACAAATTTTATTAAGAATTTTCTTCCAATGATTTACTATAGTTTGCTCTTGTAACTGTAAATCCTACAATTACCGCAAAAGCTAATAATACAATACCAAACCAGTATGACTGATGTATGCCCTCAGTCATCGCATGATTAATTTGTTCTGTTGTTGGATTTTTAATACCTTTCAGTGCAGCAGTTTGACCACCATTCATAATACTGACAAATATCGCAATACCTAATGCGCCACCAATTGGTTGTAACATATTGGAAACAGCTGTTCCATGTGGGTACAATTCTTTTGGTAAAGCATTTACAGCATTCGTATTCGCTGGCATTAATACAGCAGAGATACTGATCATTAAAATGATATACACGACTACAAATACCCAAACTGAAATACCTGGGTGAATCGTTGAATAAAATATCGCAACACATAATAGTATGATTAATCCTGGTACAACTAGTTTTCTTGGTCCAACTTTATCAAATATTGCACCCATAAATGGTGATAAGAAACCATTCAATAGAGCTCCCGGTAATAAAATAAGTCCAGCAACTTTAGCGCTGAATCCCATTGGTCCTTGTAAGTACATAGGCATAACAATTTCAGAGGCGAACATTGTCATAATTACAACAACAAATATGATGACACCCTTCGTATAGTTATGGTACTTAAATACTTTTAAATCTAATAACGGTTCTTCTAATTTAAGTTGTCTCAATACAAATAACGTCATCGCGATTAAACCAACAATTAACGTTATAAAAATTGATGGGTTAGTGAATCCTCCTGCTGTACTACTCACTGAAGATATACTATAAATAATTGATGATATTCCTATTGTAGACAAAACAATTGAGAAAATATCGATTTTAGGTTTCGTAATTTCGCCAACATTTTGCAGATATCTATGGGCAAAAATAAACGTAAATAACATAAATGGAAGGACAATTAAAAATAACCATCTCCATCCCATATAATCTACTATTACCCCTGATAATGTCGGTCCTAATGCTGGTGCAAACATAATGACTAAACCAAATTGCCCCATAATTTTCCCGCGTTCATTTTCGCTATATAACATGAGCATAGCATTCATAACTGTAGGAATCATAAGACCTGTTCCTGCAGCTTGAATCATTCGACCTACTAATAACATAGGAAAATTGACTGCTAACCCTGCTATTAAAGTTCCAACTGAGAATATTGTTACTAACCCTAAAAATAACCTTCTCGTTGTAAACCATTGATTCACCACGGCAGACAATGGCGTTAGTACACCCATTACTAACATAAAACCAGTTGCCATCCATTGGACAGTTGGCGCATCTACATTAAACACTGACATTAATTCTTTTAATGCAATATTTAAAAGCGTCTCGTTTAAAATCATGAAGAATGTACCAACTAAAAATACAATCATAATTATTTTTCTTTTAAACTGATTATCCATTTATATCTCCTAATATTTATTTTTTATAACTTTCCAATAATGGCATAAAAAATAAACCTAGTCAAACAACTAGGTTTAAGCATTTTGAGATTTAGATAGTTGTGCAAAGTCTACAACAACTTGATCCATTCTCTTAGCCGTTTCTTTCATTATATTTCTAGCAACTTTATTTTCAGGATCTATTTTTAGTATTTGTTTACTGATATCAAAAGCTTGTTTGTCAGAAAGCAAAGGTTCTGGAATTGCATGTAATAAAAGCATTTGCAACAAACTCTTCACTTCTTTGTGCTCGGTCAATACCATCGATCTTTCAGCATGATAATAAGCTGAACGAAACGCACCATCATGTTCACTATAAGGATAGACATGTAACAAAAACGCTAAGTCATGAAGTTCACTTGTTTCTTCCTTCTTAATAGAATCTAATATAAATGTATAAAACATTGTACTTTCTTCTTCGTGAGCTGCTGAAATGAAGTGTTCCTCAAATTCCAAGAAATTCACTTCGGACATCAATCTATATGCAGTATCAAATTCGCCACTTAATATATGACCCTTTATTAAATCTTTCATTCAATGTCCTCCTTCTCTCTATGCAACATTCACTTTATTCTTAATTCTCGTTTTTATAGTTAAAAATATTATAACACATTTTGTAATAAATTACCTTTACATTCCGTTGGCAAATTAAATTTTAAAATACAAATGGTGATGATATTTGCATCGATGATTAAACCTTGAATCACAGTGTGGGCATACTTCTTTAAGCATATAATCATTTATTGAAATTGTTTGTTTACACACGCCACACAAAATTGCATGTTCATCGAATTCACTTTTATCCCATCTTTTAGCTTCATGTTTTTCACATTCATTATGACATTTATAACATGGATAAAATTTGTTACAACATTTAAATTTAATTGCGATGATATCCAATGGTGTTTGGTAATGCTCACATCTAGATTCATCATCTACTGTTAAACCATATATATTTACCATAGTATCCTCCAAAATTTTTATTCAAACAAACATCTCATAATAACGTCTATTTTGTCAATTTATAATCCATTGACAGAAAACGTTATTTTTAATAAAATTAACATATGAACATATATTCATATGTAGAGGAGAAGACGTTAATGAGTACTTACAATATATTAGACGATGAAACACTGTTACTTGTATCACAAACTTTTAAAGCGTTAAGTGATCCAACACGCGTAAAAATATTACATTTATTATGTACAGGTAGACATTCAGTTGGTTGTATAGCTGAAACACTTTCATTAAGCCAATCTTCAGTATCTCATCAGTTGAGATTTTTAAAAAATCTTCGTCTTGTGAAATTTGAACGTGAAGGAAAGAGTATCTACTACTCCATTGACGATGACCACGTTATTTTATTATTAAAACAAGCAATCGAACACGCTAAACATTAATACAATTTTGGAGGTGTTTTCATGGGACATGAACATCACGGACATGATCACAACCATGTTCATACAAACAATAAAAAAATATTGCTAATTTCATTCTTTATCATAACGATATTTATGATTGTAGAAGTAATTGGTGGATATGTAACAAATAGTTTAGCATTGTTATCAGACGCTGGTCATATGCTAAGTGATGCAATTTCATTATTTATTGCACTTATGGCTTTCAAGTTTGGTGAACGTGTCGCAAACCAACGTAAAACTTATGGTTATCGTCGTTTCGAAATTTTAGCTGCTTTTATTAACGGTATTTTGTTGATTGCCATTAGCTTATATATTTTCTATGAAGCAATTACACGTTTTATAAATCCACCAGAAGTCGCATCAACAGGTATGCTTATTATAAGTACACTTGGATTAATCGTTAACTTATTTATTGCTTGGTTAATGTTTAAAGGTTCTGATACTAAAAACAACTTAAATATGCGAGGCGCCTTTATTCACGTACTCGGTGACTTACTCGGTTCAGTCGGTGCAATAGTCGCAGCACTCATCATGTTAACATTTGGTTGGAAGATCGCTGACCCAATCGCAAGTGTTATTGTTGCTATGCTAATTATAAGAAGCGGATATGGTGTTACAAAATCAGCATTAAACGTATTAATGGAAGGAACACCATCAAATATCGATATACACGAAATTTCAGAAACAATCACATCACATCCAGAAATAATCGATGTACATGATTTGCACATTTGGTCTATCACAAGTGATCTAACAGCATTAAGTTGTCATGCAGTTGTAGATAGAGAAAAAACAGTATTAGAATGCGACAGTATAATAGAAGAAATTAACCATAAACTAAACCATAAATCCATACAACATGCTACTATCCAATTAGAAACATCAGACCATCAGCACGATAATTCTTTATTATGTTGTATGGATCAAACAGAACATGTTCATTAAACAAGTAGAAAGGCTGGAACATTTAATTTGTCCCAGCCTCTCATTGTATGGTTTTGATTTTGAGGATGTCTTCGATTAACTACTGTATTAATCTACAACTTAGCTCATTTTTTCAAAAAATCGAGGTTGGGACAATTCAAATGTCTCAACCTCGAACTTATTTTATCTATATAAATGATTCAAATATTAGTTGTTTTCCTGGTACGGCTTTCTCATCAAATCCATCTAAGAATGGTTGGTTATCATATGGTACTTTAATTCTTTCTACATTTATCGCACCATCTTTAACTTCTACAATTCCATATACTGCATAAGCGCCATTGTTCAAACCTACAGATCCTGGATTAAAATATATTGTCTCAATATCATCAAAATGGTGTAATACATGATTATGTCCAAAGGTTACAAAATCTGCATCTAAGCCATTAAATAATCCATGCACATGTTCTAATGAGGGCTCAACGATTGGTTCAAATGGATCGTCACTAATATGTTGCTTGATATTTTCTTCAAGTATACGATAATGAGTGAAATAAAATTTTAATCCTTCAATATCTTGAGTAACTTCACGTTGCAAGTTATTCAAAAAGTTATAATATTTAGTATCTAAATGTTCCACTATCCATTGATGATGTTCATAAAATTTATTTTTTAAACTTTCAGGATAATCTTCTTTATTAGCAACTGCCATTATTGCTTCATCATGGTTTCCAGCAATATAAGTCATATCATCTCTATTTGTAATAACTTCTAGAACTTCATTCGTTTGATGTCCGACACCAATGTTATCGCCTAAATTATAAATGTGTTTAATGTCTTTTTTATTATCTATATCTGTAAGTACAGCTGTCAAAGCATCATAGTTTCCGTGTATATCTGTTAAAATTGCAAATTTAACCATAATACAACTCCTTAATGATTAATTATTAAATTGCTCAACCGCTTCTTTAATTTCTATGTCTCCTGATACCACTTGAAATTCTTGTCCAATTTTACCATCATTATTTAATACTTCTTGTATCACATTAGCAACGTCTTCGCGTGGTACTTTTCCGCGTTCAACTTCTTCTGCTATTTCTACTTTACCTAATCCATCATCGTTAGTTAATAATCCTGGATGCACAATTGTATATGGTAAACCAGAATTTCTTAAATGAACATCAGCATAATGTTTAGCAATTGTATAAGGTTTCAAGTCACCTTCAAATGCTGATCTTCTAGTATCAAATGAAGAAACGAGTACGAAATGTTTTGTACCTGCTTTCTTACTAGCTTCTATTGATTTAACAGCACCATCTAAATCAATGATAATCGTTTGATCTGCTCCAGTGTGACCACCAGATCCAGCAGTAAACACAACTTTATCTGCATCTTTTATTTTTTCAGAAATATCATTAATATCATCATATTCTAAATCAAGTGACACTGTTTTGGCACCTAATTCTTCAAAGAAAGCTGCTTGGCTATTTTTTCTAATGGCTGCTGTTACTTCATTTCCTTGATCGATTAAACTTTTTACTAAATGTCTTCCAATTTGTCCATTAGCACCTATTACGAATATATTCATTTAAAACACTCCTTTAAATTTTTTCATGTATAAATTGATAATTGTGCAATCTATCTGAGGTAATTAACCTTTCTGTTACTTCATATGGCTTTTCATAATTCATATCTGATACAACAATAGAACCGTCACTTTTCACTTCATTAACGATCGCAACATGTCCTAATTCACCATAATCAGTTTGTAATATAGAACCTTCTCTTGGTTGACCATCGACTTTATAACCTTCATCTTTAGCACGATCATCCCACTGTTTTGCATCACCCCAAGATGATCCAATTCTTTTATCAATATTTAATCTTTCTTCATAAACATAAAATGTACATTGACCTTCTTGATAAAAATTTCCTAACGAGCGGTCATCTGTTTTATCATTTTTCTTAATTTGTTCTGTCCGTATAGCTATTTCTTTTTCCTTTATTTGCTTTTTGATATCTTCAGTGTAATCACTTATAAAATCAAATCCACCTTGGCTTCTAAAAAGAAATGCCATTGCAATAATAGCAGTCCATGTAGCAATGAACACAATAAATCGGAATAACTTTTTCATAGTCCACTCCTAAAAATCTTATACTTTAAATATATGAGTAATTTAATACGATATCAAACAAAGTGCTTATTACCTTCTTTTAAAAGTTTGTAATTATTATAATATTTTTGACAATTAAATGACATTTGCAATGTTATTTATGTTACCCTAATTATACAAATAAACAATGAGGTGAATCTTATGTTCAAATTCCAATTGGACTACTATAGAAATGGACAAGGCTTACATATCAAAACAATTTTATTAACAATCCTTTCCTCAATTATTATGGTTCTATTAATGTTAATTCCGGGTATTGCATTTATAATTGGAGGATTTTCTTTAGCGGCATCACAAGACTTTTCAGGTGAACCATCAGGCGGTGGCATAGCAACATTTCTAATCTCAATGGTCATAGGGTTTATATTATTTATTCTGATGTATATTTTTATATTAATCCCTATAGCTTATGGAATTCTAAAATTCTATAAAGATACAGATTTAGGCATTAGCCCACGCTTTAGTGATTTATTCATGTTCTTAAAAAAAGGAAACTATGTTAAAACATTAAAGCTAACTTTAATTATTGGTTTAATTAGTGTAGCAATGTATTTCATTGTTTACATAGTTGTCATTATTGTAGAAGTGATATTCTTCGCAATATTTGGTACTTCAATGGCGTTATTGCAACCAAGTTCAGGTAGTGAAGGTATTGGTGCAATGTCTATATCATTCATCGTAATCATGTTATTTATGATATTGGTATTATTTGCCTTATTTATACCTTTATATTATTTTGTTATCTTTATAGTTAACACAGTACTTGTCCATATTGATCAAAGATCATTACCTACAATAACTAAATTCTCAATCGGTTGGAACATAACAAGAAAGGGACCTCATAGTGCTTGGAAGTTATTATTCAGTAATTTAATTTATATTGTAGCAGCGTATATTATCATAGCAATCATTGGAATTATAGCAGCAGTTATTGTTTCATTGATGCCAAGTGTGATACAAATATTATTCGCAATTATAGGTTATATACTATTCTACCTATTTATGTTTGCAGTATTCTACTTCTTATATGGTAGCCTTATGAACTTCTATCATAAAAATAAAAATGCACTTTATCCAAAAAATAACTAAAGTTAAATTTTAAGAGCTCAATTAATTTTGAGCTCTTTTTTTATTTATCTTTACGAACGCTTCCCCTGTTTTTTATCTCCTTCCATTTTTCTTACATCAAATTTTTAACGCCATATATCGATTGAAATTCAAAGTCTGGCTCTACTTCTATATATTCAAACTCACTAAAATTACGATTTATCCATGCAGTTTTAAATCCAAACTTTTGTGCTCCGACAATATCCCACTTATTAGATGATACGAACAGAATTTCTTGTTTCTCATATGGAATCCTTTCTTCTAATAATACATATCCATTAGAATTGGGTTTATACATACCAAATTCTTCAAGCGCTAAAATATGTTTAAAGCTACTATCGATATTTGAATGTTTCAATACTTTTTGAATCATTTCTTGATTGCCATTACTAAATATAACTTTATCGATATGTGATATATCATTTAATGATTGAGTTACTTCAGGGAATACTTGCAAGCGATAATACTCTTCCACACACTCATTTACGTCACTTAATGAATAGTCAAAATCATTTCTATCAAGTACATATTCGAGTGAATCTTTTATAACTTTACTAAATGGTTTATATTGATCTACTAGCTGTCTAACATGAGTATATTCTATAAGTTTATGACGCCAAGCTTTAGCTATTTTTTCTCCGTTTCCAGGAAATAATTTCTCACACTTTTCTTGGACACTATTTATATCGAATAAAGTTCCATATATATCGAAAACGACCGTTTTAATCATAATAATCACTCCTTATAAATCCTTTCATTTTATTATATCCAAACGAATATAAAACAATCCCGCAAAATATATTGCTATCAATATATTTTGCGGGATTGACGATCTATAAAGTCACTATAAATAAAAATCAGACTGGATAAATTAATTATCACAGCCTGAATATCATTTTGTTATTTAAATAATTTAGTTTATTAAAAATTTCTTACTTAAGTAGTCAGCTACACCATTTTCTTCGTTTGTTCTTCTTGTTACTTCTTTACCCAATTCTTTTATATGATCTGGTGCATTTTTCATAACTATTGGGTAATCAACATGTTCTAGCATTTGTTTATCATTGTCACTATCACCAATTGCATATGTCTTAACATCTTTATCTAGTTCTAAATATTTTAACGCAGCTTCTATTGCTGTCGCTTTGTTTACACCCATAGGCATCGTTTCAAGATTACATGGTGTAGAATGAGAAATAGAAATATTAAGTTCTTCCTTCATTGGTAGAATAAGTTCTTCCCATTTTTTAATTTCTGTTTTATGCTTTTTGAAAAAATAAAACTTTGAATATGCATCTTCTGGTATTTCATCGACCCATTTTATTTTTTCGCTTAATGCTTCTTGTCGAGATTTCCATTCATTAGCTTCTACATCTCCTGCTTGTTCAGTGGATATTTCTGACAGTAGCAATGTTTTATCGCGGTTTAATGCAATTCTATTTTTATAGTACGGGAATAATTCATAATATATTTGATGCTTTTCTGCTAAATCAACAAGTTTATGTACAGTTTCCATCGGTAGTTGATTTTTAAATATTTCTTTGCCATTAATATAACCTACTGCACCATTGGATGATAATATACCATCAACTTCAAAATTCTCAGGAACCAAATATGAAATCTCATCATAAGCTCGTCCAGTAGCTATAAATACTTTAATGCCTTTTTGTCGAACTTCTTGAATAATCTCATTAGTATAATCAGTTACTCTATTTTCTTCATTTAAAATTGTGCCATCCATATCTAAAAAAACCACTTGCGTTGTCATGTTGATGCCTCCATATAATTTATCAATATCTATTATTTCATGCTCATATAATAAAGGCAATATTTTAGATTTATATTACTTTTTAGATAATATTGGTCTATTGTTCTTAAATGAAACATCAACATTTATGTTAAATAAGTTACTCATATTTTTTTCATTAACAACGTCATTAATATTTCCTGATCGAAATACCTTACCGTCTTTTAATAATAAAATTTGCTTAAATACAGGCAACACTTCTTCTAGATGATGCGTAACATATATCATTGTTGGACCACTTTTATCTTGACCAATATTCTCAATTCTTTCCAATAAATCTTCTCTTGCAACAAAATCTAAGCCATTTGTTGGTTCATCAAGTATTAGAAGTCTCGGTTCTGACATTAAAGCTCTACCAATTAATACACGCGTTTGTTCACCTTGTGATAAATTCCCAAATCTTCGGTTAATATAATCCTTGGTAATACCTAATGCTTCGCAAATTTCATTTGCTTTATCTTTAATTTGTTTACTTGGTTCTTCATATACACCTATTGACGCATAAGCACCACTAATAACAGTCGTAAAAGCATTGTCTTCTTTTCTCATTTTCTTAAATAAAGATTGAGAAACATAACCAATTTGCTTTCTAATACCATCAGCTGAATATCCAAGTTCACCTTGTTTCATATCTAATATTTCAAATTCACCTGAAGAAGGCGCTGTATACGCATTAATAATATCAAGCATTGTGGATTTTCCTGCTCCATTTAATCCGTACAATACCCAATGCTCTCCATCAACTATTTCCCAAGAAATATCTTTTAGTATGTATTTACCTTCACGTATCCAGTTAATATGTTTCAAATCAAGAAGCATATTTACATCCCCTTTAATTTACTGTTTTCATAATATTCACTAATTGTACATGAAAGTTTAAGTATATTAAAGATGATTGGATCAGAAGGTAATTTATAATTTATTGTATTTCAGGGTTTATTTCGAATCGTAAACCATCCGGTGAAGTTAGAATCTTGCTTTCTGCATTTGGCATTTGTACCACTATATTTGCTAAACCATAACTATTGTCTGATTCTTCTCTTTTTTGATTTGATTGCCAAGTATTAATCGCAATATGATGGTGATAATTTTTAGTAGACATAAACAAAGCATTTGGAAAATTATCTACTACTGCTTTTAAACCTAAAGTATTTAAATAAAATTCTTTAGACGCTTCAATATCATTTGTTTTTAAATGTAAATGTCCAATTTTTGCATCAGCAGGCATTCCATTCCAACCTTCATTTGAAGCTTGTTCAACTAGCGCTTCTGCATTCACCTCATGTGTATCCATTGCAACATTGCCATCGTTCCATTCCCAGTTACGTGCATCACGATCACGATATATTTCTATACCATTTCCATCTGGATCATTTAAATATAGTGCTTCAGACACTATATGGTCACCAGCCCCTAACTGAACATTTAATCTTGAAGCATGAATTAAGAAATCTGCTAAATCTGCTGTTGTAGGTAGTAATATTGCAATATGAAATAAACCCGCTTCTCTTATACTAGGTTTTCTTCCATCTTCTAATAATTTCAAAGTAATCGTATGTCCTGAATCACCTATTTCAAATACTGTTTCATTCTTAGTTCTTATTGTTAATCCAATTATATTGTCATAAAATACTGTCATTTTCTCTAAATCTGTAACATTTAACGTGATACCTTTAACTAATGTTGCATCTTTACCATGAAACATATATAACACCTCTTCTATTTTCTTTATCAATAATATTAGTATACTTTATATACTATAAAAAGTATACTAATATGTTTAAAAAAATGCCCATAAACGTCATACTCATCAGTAAGTCCGTCTATGAACAGTTCTTTTATATCTCTAATTCAAGTCTTACCATGTCTTTACATTGTATGCCATTCTCAAAAATAGGATCTTTATAATATTTAATGAAATAATCAATATCTATAGATTTCATTCTAAAACCAGCTTGTTGATAAAGTTTTAATTGACCAATACCAGAATTTCCGGTACCTACAGTTATAGTATGACAGTCTAATTCTTTACCGACTGTTATAATATGTTCAATTAATTGACGACCAATCCCTTTGTTTTGAAATTGAGGATCAACAGCTAAATTAACTAATTCCAAAGTATTTGGTCTCGTTAACAATCCCACTACAATACCGATTGTTTGACCTTGTTCCTCATAAATGTAAACTTTACCTCTTAAAGTATAATCATTAATCGCTTGTTGATTGTCATCAGCTAAAGATAACAATTCATAATGTCTTTCCGTTAAAAACTTACATAATGATATCATTACTTCACCTACAACATTTCAATTTATTAAGCTTTCTTACGTTTAACAAACCAGATAATAAATACAATGATTCCAATAGCAATAATCGCATACATAAAGTTTGAATAAACATCCATATAGTTAACTATTTGATGCCAATTATCTCCAACTTTAGCACCAACTATAACTAGTATTAAATTCCAAATAAGTGTACCTAAAGTCGTTAATAATAAGAACAACCATTGATTCATACCACTCATACCAGCTGGGATAGAAATCAAACTTCTAATAAGTGGAATAAATCTGCAGAAGAACACCGTCCATGGACCATACTTATCGAACCATGCATCAGCTTTTCTTACATCTTCTTTCGTTAATCTTAAATACTTGCCCCACTTTTCAATAATTCTTTCGAGTCTATCAACGTTAAGTATACGACCAATCCAATATAAAATAACAGCTCCAAAAACTGATCCTATAGTAGAGGCAATAACCACACCTACTATTGTTAATTCTGATTTAGTTGTCATAAATCCTCCAAACGTCAAAATTACTTCTGACGGAATAGGAGGAAAAACATTTTCTAATAATATTAATAAGGCTATACCCAAATAACCAAATTGCTCCATGATACTTGTAATCCAACTCTCCATTAATTTGCTCCTTTAAGTTATCATCTTTATATAAATACCTTTTCAAGCTATAACATAAACCTTCAAAAATAATACTTAACTTAATTATATAATAAAACAATCATAATAAGAGTCAGACTTAAGAATGAATATTTTTCAGTTTTATTTTGGATCCAGTTTTATTATAATTTAACTTTTTTTAATCTTAGCGCGTTCGACACAACACTTACAGAACTTAATGCCATTGCTGCGCCAGCAACCCATGGAGCTAAGAGACCTAATGCAGCTATCGGTATGCCAGCTGTATTGTAACCAAATGCCCAAAATAAATTTTGTTTAATATTCTTAATTGTAGCATGGCTAATCTTAATCGCTTTTGGAATGAGCAATAATTCTCCACCTAAAATCGTTACATCAGCTGCTTCTATTGCCACTTCAGTTCCTGTACCTATTGCAATACCTATATCTGCTATAGCTAGTGCTGGTGCATCATTAACACCATCTCCTACCATCGCTACTTTTTTACCTGTATTTTGAATGGCTTTTATTTTGTCTGCTTTTTCTTCTGGTAATACTTCAGATATAACATTATGAATACCTACTTGTTTCGCTATTGCTTGAGCTGTTCTCTCATTATCACCAGTTAGCATTATAACCTCTAGACCTTCATCTTGTAACATTTTAATAGCTTCAGGTGCATTCTCTTTAATTGTGTCAGCTACAGCAACAATACCTTTAAAAACGCCACCTACTGCCACTAGCATAGCTGTCTTACCTTCAGTTTCTAATTTAGATAAATCTTCATCAAATATATTTGTGTCAATGCCGTTTTGTGACATCAATTTTCTATTACCTACTAATACATTCTCACTATTTATTAATGCCCGTATACCGTATCCAGGGATTGCATCAAAATCTTCTACATCTGCTAGTGTTATATCTTGCTCAGTTGTATACGCCACTATGGCTTCAGCTAATGGATGCTCTGATCCTTTTTCAGCACTAGCTAATAATTTCAATGTCTCAATATCTCCTGTAAAATCTGTTACTTCTGGTTTACCTTTTGTAATTGTTCCAGTCTTATCCAATACGATTGCATTTAATTGGTGTGTGCGTTCTAAATGTTCTCCACCTTTAAATAGTATGCCGCTTTCTGCAGCTTTTCCTGTTCCTACCATTATGGATGTTGGTGTTGCTAATCCTAAAGCACAAGGGCAAGCAATAACAAGAACAGCAATTGCCGCAACGAGTGCATTTTCAAATTGACCAGCATCAACTAAAGTAATCCAAATTAAGAATGTTAAAATAGCTATACCTACAACTATTGGAACAAAGTAACCTGAAATAACATCTGCTAACCTTTGAATAGGTGCTTTAGAACCTTGAGCTTCTTCGACAACTTTAACGATAGATGCCAACGCAGTATCTTTTCCTACTTTTGTTGCTTTCATATTAATTAAACCATTTTTATTAATTGTAGAACCTATAACTTCTTCGTTTATTGACTTTTCAACTGGTATAGATTCGCCAGTTATCATAGATTCATCAATAGCCGTTCGCCCTTTTTGAATAATACCGTCTACAGGTATCTTTTCGCCTGGTTTAATGCTTAAAATATCACCAACAGCTACATTCTCTATTGGTATCATGATTTCCTCATTATTTCGTATTACTCTTGCTTCTTTAGCTTGCAAACTTAATAGTGAAGATAATGCATTTGTCGTTTGGCTTTTAGCACGTTTTTCTAAATATTTTCCAAATAATATTAAAGTGATTAATACCGCACTTGTTTCAAAATATAAATGAGGCATATAATCTGGTCTACCAATTGTTTTTATCGCTTCATATAAGCTATAAAAATATGCTGCACTTGTCCCTAATGCAACAAGTACATCCATGTTTGCACCACCATTTTTTAAGTTCTTATATGCTCCAACATAAAATTGCCAACCAATTATAAATTGAACAGGTGTTGCTAATACAAATTGGAACCATGGATTCATTAACATTTGTGGCACTGGAAGATTAAATAAATGAACAAACATCGTTAATATAAGCGGTAATGACAAAATAGCTGAAACAATAAGTTTTATTTTCATTTGTTTAACTTCATTTTCTTTATATGTCTTTTTGTCTTTTGAATCATTTTTAGACTCTGCATCATAGCCAATATTTTTAATTTTATCAATAATTGACTTTTCATCGATTAACTCTGGATTATATTCAACACTCGCTTGTTCAGTTGTTAAGTTTACAGTTGCAGTTGCTATCCCTTGTTGACGATTTAAAACTTTTTCAATACGGCTTGAACATGCAGCACATGTCATACCATAAACATCTAAATCTAATTTTTCAGTCAAAACACCATAGCCTAAATTTTCTATTTTTTTCGTTACATCAGATAATTGAGTTGAATCATCATTAAACTTAATAGAAGCCTTTTCAGTAGATAAATTCACTTGTGCTTCTACGCCGTCCATTCTGTTTAAGACTTTCTCAATTCTACTTGAACATGCAGCACATGTCATACCTGTTACGCCAATAGTAACTTGTTTGTCTTCATTCATTTAGTTGACCTCCTTACTTAGAAAATTGCTTAAGTACACTCATCAATTCATCAATTGTTTCTTCGCCTTCTCCGTTTTGAATAGCATCTGTAACGCAATGTTTAATATGACGTTCAGTAACAGCAAATCCTACATTTTTTAATGCAGATTGAATGGCACTAATTTGTACAAGAATATCAACACAATATCTATCTTCTTCAACCATATTTTGAATTCCTCTAACTTGACCTTCAATACGCTTAAGTCTATTTATAACTTTATCTTTCTCTTCTTTAGTTCTTGGTGTTACTGTATGTTCATGTAAAAACTCACTCATAACTTCACGTCCTCTCTTTAAATACAACTATACCCCCCTATCGTATATTTTTCAATGTGAATGCTCAATTTAAACATAATAATGAAAAAAGCCGGGACAAATTAATTGTCCCAGCCTCTGATTTTCTATATTAATTATTCAACTGTAACTGATTTAGCTAAGTTACGTGGTTTGTCTACGTCACAGCCTCTGTGTAATGCTGCGTAGTAAGAAATAAGTTGTAATGTAACAACTGAAACAAGTGGAGATAACATTTCATGTACGTGTGGAATAACATACGTATCATGATCATGTTCTAAACCTTCCATTGAAATGATACATGGATTAGCGCCACGTGCTACAACTTCTTTAACATTACCTCTAATTGATAAGTTAACTTTTTCTTGAGTAGCTAAAGCAACAATTGGTGTACCTTCTTCAATTAATGCGATTGTACCGTGTTTTAATTCTCCACCAGCAAATCCTTCTGCTTGTATATAAGAGATTTCTTTAAGTTTTAATGCACCTTCAAGTCCAACATAGTAATCCATTGTACGTCCAATGAAGAATGCGTTACGAGTCGTTTCTAAAAAGTCTTTTGCAATTTGTTCCATTTTTGGTGCATCGTCAACAATTGCTGTAATTGCTGTCGTCACTTTTGCTAACTCAGGTATAATATCAACACCTGTTTCTTTATTATGTGCATTAGCCACTACTTGAGAAAGAATTGCTAATACTGCTATTTGAGCTGTATATGCTTTTGTAGAAGCAACAGCGATTTCTGGACCTGCATGTAAGATCAATGTATGATCCGCTTCACGTGATAGCGTAGAGCCTGGAACGTTCGTGATTGTTAATGCTTTATGTCCTAAACGTTTCGCTTCTACTAATACTGCACGGCTATCTGCTGTTTCACCTGATTGTGAAATAAAGATAAATAATGGTTTTTCAGATAATAAAGGCATGTTATAAACAAATTCAGATGCAACATGTACTTCTGTTGGCACGCCAGCCCATTTTTCAATAAATTCTTTACCTACTAAACCTGCATGATAACTTGTACCACAAGCAACGATATAAATTCTATCAGCTTGAGCTACATCATCGATGATTGCTTTATCTATTTTAAGATTGCCTTCTTCATCTTGGTAATTTTGAATAATGTTACGCATAACACCAGGTTGTTCATGAATTTCTTTTAACATGTAATGTTCGTAAGTACCTTTTTCAACATCTGAAGCATCGATTTCAGCTTTATAGCTATCTCTTTCGATTACTTCACCATCTTGATTTTTAATGATTACTTCATCACGTTTAACAATTACAATTTCATTGTCTACTAATTCTTTGTAAGTATCTGTAACAGCTAACATCGCAATTGCATCTGAAGCAATAACGTTAAAGCCTTCTCCGATACCAACTAATAGAGGTGATTTATTTTTAGCTACATAAATTGTTTCTGCATCTTGCTCATCTAATAAACCAAGTGCATAAGAACCATGTAATAATGATAATACTTTATTGAAAGCTTCTTCAGTTGTCAAACCTTCATTAGAGAAATGTCCAATCAATTCTACAATTACTTCAGTATCAGTATCTGATTTGAATGTGATACCTTCTAAATATTCACTTTTCAGTTGTTCATAATTTTCAATTACACCATTGTGTACTAGTGTAAAACGTCCAGATGTAGATTGGTGAGGGTGAGCATTTTCATAGTTGGGCACACCGTGTGTTGCCCAACGTGTATGTCCAATACCAATATTTCCATCGAAATCATCTGAAGCTGCTTTACGTAATTCAGCTATTCTACCTTTTGCTTTAAACACTTTAATTTCTTCTTCGTTTCTAACAGCAATACCTGCTGAATCATAACCTCTATATTCTAGTTTTTCTAAACCTTTAAGTAACAATTCTTTAGCATTTTCTGAACCTATATATCCTACTATTCCACACATAAACAAATTTCCTCCAATTTTAAATAAGCGGTTAGACATTCCAAAATATCGTCCAGTCGCTTTCAATACTTAATTTAATTTATGGCTATTTCAATGACTTTGGACATACAGTCACCTGTATGCTTTAAACATTGAACTTTCGAATGGGCCACATCCGGGATAGCATCCGCCGATAATTCGATAACTATCCTCCTCGTCAACAAAGACAACAACATTCAATCAACATGTATCTGAATATACACGCATCTACAGTCATGTATGATCTTTGTTCAGGCGCTATAAGTTTCCTTATTTTAACAAACCTCACATTCCTCCTTAAGTAAGCTTCCTTCATTCTACAATGAATTAGTAAGTAGTGCAATTATAATACGATATTTCATTTTAATATGTTACTTTCTAACACATTTTTAACTACATTTCCCATTCAGCCAGCTACTCACAATAAAATAAAGAGGCAGAGACAATTAACTTGTCCCCACCTCTATTACTATTATTCAATGCCCATTTCGTCTTTTACAACTTCTGCAATACTATTTACATATCTTTCAGCATCTTCTTCTGTTTTAGCTTCTACCATCACACGAACTAATGGCTCAGTTCCTGAAGGTCTTACTAATATACGACCTTCACCATTCATTTCAACTTCCACTTTAGTAATGATTTCTGCAACTTTTGTATTTTCTTCTACGCCGTATTTGTCAGAAACTCTTACATTCACTAATCTTTGTGGATATTTTTTCATTTTGCTCGTTAAATCACTAAGACTTTTTCCAGATCTTTTAACGATGCTTGCTAAATGTGCACCCGTTAATAATCCATCACCAGTTGTATTATAATCCATAAGAACAATATGTCCAGACTGCTCGCCACCAAGACTATAAGAAGCTCGTCTCATTTCTTCAACAACATATCTGTCGCCTACTTTTGTTTTATTAGATTTAATTCCTTCTTCTTCAAGTGCTTTATAAAAGCCTAAATTACTCATAACAGTAGAAACAACCATATTGTCTTTTAAGTCACCATTTTTAGCCATATCTTGAGCTAAAACGAACATAATTTGATCTCCGTCAACGATTTGACCCTTTTCATCTACAGCAATAATTCTATCGCCATCTCCATCAAATGCTAAGCCTAAATCAGCACCATAATCTACTACAGCTTTAGCCAATTCTTCTGGATGTGTAGAACCGACATTCAAATTGATATTATATCCGTCAGGTTTACAACCAATCGTTTCACTATTTGCCTCTAAATCTCCAAATAAGTATGGTGCAAGTGAATATGTAGCACCATGCGCGCCATCTAACACAATTTTCAGTCCATCTAAATCTCCATCAACTGTAGATTTAATATAGCTTATATATTTTTGAGCACCTTCAAAATAATCAGAAGTATGATTTAATTGGTTCCCAGTTGGTCGTGGTAAGTTATCTTCTGTTGAATCTAATAGTTTTTCAATTTCTAATTCTTCTTCATCAGTTAACTTAAAGCCATCTGGTCCAAAGAATTTAATGCCATTGTCAGCAACAGGGTTATGAGAGGCACTGATCATTACACCAAGGTCAGCATCTACTTCTCTCGTTAAATATGCAACACCAGGAGTAGAAATAACACCTAATCTCATTACTTCTGCACCAATTGATGAAAGACCAGCAATTAAAGCTGATTCTAACATTTCTCCAGAAACACGTGTATCTCTACCTACTAATACCTTTGGATTCTCACTATTGTGTTTCTTTGATAATACATAACCACCAAATCTACCTAATCTGAATGCGATTTCTGGCGTCAACTCAGAATTGGCTACACCTCTTACACCGTCAGTACCAAAATATTTGCCCATTATAATTCTCCTTTAATTCCATTAGTTTTTAGAAGTTTCAATTTTTGCTTCAACATCTTTAACATCTGCTTCATCCACACCATCAGGCAAGTCCAAACCAACTGTTTTAGTTGTATTTCCATCAACGTTAGAAACATCAACAGGTACATCTATTGATCCAATGCCATCAAGTACATTTCGTGAACCATATATTTTAACTTCAGTTTTATCTAAATTAATCTCATTTATATTAATACCTTTTGAGGTTGAACCCTTTGTAATGGGATTTAAACTCACTGTTTTACTAGATCTCGCTACTTTTATATTTACATTTACTGTATCTGGTCTAATTTGTACATCCAATTTATTTAAGTTACTATCAAGCACACTGATACCAGCTTTTTCAGTTGTATTGTCTGTTAATTGCTTGTTTTCATCCAACGTTGCTTTAACATAGGCAATTTTATTCAACTCTTCCTGGCCACCAGTAATCGTTACTTGCGATGGACTGATCGTTTCTCCAACTAATTCGTAACCTGAAGCAATTCTATTTTGATTGATTTCAGCTTCAATCGGATATTTTTTCGATACTTTTTCTTGTAACGTAACATTAGCACTTTTTGGAATAACTGTAGCTTTTAATTCATCACTTAAACCTTTAATTTTAAAGTTTTCTTTATATTGACCAACTGATTTATTTCGTAGATCCAATTCTACTTTAAAATTCAATAATTTCTCAGCTTGTAATATTGTTGATTGAGGTCCTGAAACTTTTACATCTACAGTTTTAGGTGCACCAGACAAATATAATTCTTTCGTATTATATAACGTATCAACAGGTACATCCTCTATAGTATGCGCAGAATTTTTCAATGCATTTTCTGAAAACAAACTTCCGAATACATTATTAACAGATAAAAACATGAGTAATGCTAGTATTAAAGCTACAAAACGTAATCCCCATTTAGACTCTAGCATCTACTTCACATCCTTTCTGCTTTGAACAGAACCAAACCAATGCTCAACTAGTAATTCTCTAAATGCTTCACTTGATATTTCTTTTCTAAGTTTGCCGTTAATCGTTACAGAAATCGAACCCGTTTCTTCAGATACAACAACTGTAAATGCATCTGATACTTCTGATATTCCTACAGCCGCTCTATGTCTAGTACCTAAACTTTTAGAGATTTTCTGACTATCAGATAAAGGTAAATAACTTGCCGCTGTAGCAATTTTTTGTTCTTGAATGATCATTGCTCCATCATGTAATGGCGTATTAGGAATGAAAATATTAGTGAGTAACTCTTGAGAAATGTCAGCATTAATAGGTATACCTGTTTCTATGTAATCTTGCAGTCCTGTTTCTTTTTCAAACACAATTAATGCACCAATTCTTCTTTTAGCCATATATTGTACTGCTTTATCGACACTATCAGTTAACCTTTCTTGTTCTGCTGATGTCGTGACATTGACTCGTTTAAATAAACTTCCACGCCCTAATTGTTCTAAAGCTCTTCTGAACTCTGGTTGGAATATTACAATGATTGCTAAAAAACCCCACTGCAATACAAAATCAAATAGGACTGTAGTAGTTGTTAAATTTAAAAAATTACTTACTGTTCTACCTATTATGATGAAAAATATACCTTTTAATAATTGTATCGCTTTTGTACCTTTAACAACAGTTATAATCAAGTACAATACATACCATACAATAATTAAATCAAGTATACCTGTTATAACCTTTAAGGCACTTAATTCACCAAAAATATCAGGTAACTGCATAGTATCTCCTCCGTGTTTCATTTACCTAGTGCTTATTATAACAATTTTTTAGATATATTGTTAATTTAATTATATATAAAATAAAAAAAGTCTCTTCATTAGAGACTTCTTTCTTTAAATATATTCTACAGACAATTGTCAATTATAATAATTTTTCACCGAAGAATGATCCCATCAAACCTATAGCTTGGTGTGCAGTCTTATTATATTCATCAATAAGAGGATTAACTTCAACTAAATCAGCTGAAACAATCAAATTGGATTCATGTAGCATTTCCATTGCTAAATGACTTTCTCTATATGTTACACCTCCAGGGACAGTCGTTCCTGTACCAGGTGTTTCAACAGGATCTAAAGCATCTACATCAAGAGAAAGATGAATACCATCTGTTTTATCTTTCAAATAATCGATTGTTTCAGAAATGACTTTACTCATTCCAAGTTTATCGATATCTGCCATCGTGTATGTACGGATGCCTACTTCTTTAATATATTCCTTTTCCCCATCGTCTAAATCTCTCATCCCTATTAAGACAACATTCTCAGGCTTCACTTTATTTTTATACCCACCAATATTAGTCAGATTCTCGTCTCCATCACCTAATAATGCTCTTAAAGGCATACCGTGAATATTACCACTCGGAGAAGAATCTAATGTATTTAAATCACCATGAGCATCATACCAAATCACACCCAAATTTTCATAGTGTTTACTAATACCTGCAATTGAACCAATGGATAAAGAATGATCTCCGCCTAGAATGAGTGGGAAATTATTTTTACGCTTTGTTTCATTTACAGCTTCATATAAATTAGTAGAAAACTTAATAACTTCATCTAAATTTCTTAACCCTTTTTGTTCGTTTTTATATTTTTTCATGTCAATAGCTGGTGATTCGACATTACCTTTATCTATTACTTCATGACCTATATTTTCTATTCTTTCTATTAAACCTGCATATCTTAATGCGTCTGGCCCAAAATTAACGCCTAATTTACGCTGACCAAAAGCTGTTGGTGCACCTATAATCTCAATGCATTTTTTCATGAAATAAAATCCCCCTTATTTAGCATTACTATTACATTCTAGTATATGTAAGCACTTACATCAAGCTATACAAGGTTTTGTGGATAATATTAATATATTCCAAATATTTATGCGTATATGTATAAATATATGTATATTTTTCTTATAATAAAAAACAAAAAAAGAGACGCTAGTATAAACTAGGTCTCTTACTTATGAGCCATAGAGGATTCGAACCTCTGACCCTCTGATTAAAAGTCAGATGCTCTACCAACTGAGCTAATGGCTCTAAAAAAATGGCTGGGCTAGCTGGATTCGAACCAGCGGGTGACGGAGTCAAAGTCCGTTGCCTTACCGCTTGGCTATAGCCCAATCATGGTGGAGGGAGGCAGATTCGAACTGCCGAACCCGAAGGAGCGGATTTACAGTCCGCCGCGTTTAGCCACTTCGCTATCCCTCCAGCTTATTTACTTGAAAATGGTGGAGAATGACGGGTTCGAACCGCCGACCCTCTGCTTGTAAGGCAGATGCTCTCCCAGCTGAGCTAATTCTCCATGAATAAAAAATGACCCCTACGGGATTCGAACCCGTGTTACCGCCGTGAAAGGGCGGTGTCTTAACCGCTTGACCAAGGGGCCATGGCTCCACAGGTAGGACTCGAACCTACGACCGATCGGTTAACAGCCGATAGCTCTACCACTGAGCTACTGTGGAATAATGAATATTTGCCCGGCAACGTCCTACTCTCGCGGAACGTAAGCCCAACTACCATCGGCGCTAAAGAGCTTAACTTCTGTGTTCGGCATGGGAA